>CAZMXI010000066.1:0-3931 GCA_964570205.1 uncultured Tepidisphaeraceae bacterium | reverse complement strand
GCTGATGAGGAAATGGGGAGCTGACGGTACGTTTCGCGGGCAAGGCCTTCTTCCTCAGGACCCGGTCATCCCTGTACCGCATCGAAAGCAGGCCCTGATCTTCTGATCGTCTCGACGGCACCGGCACGTCGGGTTACATTGCCCTCATGCGTCGAACCGATCTGTGCCCTCGACGCCTCTTGGGCCAGGCGGGTGTGTGCCTGGCATGGGGGGCAGTGCTGCTTCTGGCCTCCTTCGCTCACGCCCGCGCAGGCGGCGGAGAGGGATTTGGCGGAGGCGGGGGTGGCGGCGGTTTCGGTGGTGGCGGCGGTGGATGGGGCGGCGGAGGCGGCGGCTGGGGAGGAGGCGGGGGCGGCGGCAGCATCCACGTGGATGGACCAGCCGGGGTGGTCATCTTTCTGGTCATAGTCATCGTCGTGATGCTGCTCGTCCTGGAACGATTCCAGGAAGCCAACCGCGAGCAAACCATCCGCAAGGCGCACAATCTGCGCAATCGCCAGCGCCAGGCGGAAATGGTCGCCGCCATGAAAGCAGCCGACCCGGCATTCGACCCCGAGGTGTTCTTCCAACGCGTGCGAGCGGCCTTCATGAAGATCCAGCATGCCTGGAGCACGCAGGATATCTCCTCTATCCGCCCGTTCATCTCCGATGGCGTCCACGAGCGGTTCTCCATCCAGATCGACGAACAGCGATGGATGTCCTGCCGCAACCAGGTCGAGCAAATCAGCATCCGCGGCGTTTCGCTGGAGCATGTAGCCGCTGACGGGGCCTTTCAGACCCTTTCCGTGCGCATCGACGCATCGGCCGCAGATTACTACGTCTCCCTGGACGATGGCCAGCACCTCCGCGGCTCGCTTTTTCCAGCGCCGTTCTCCGAAATCTGGTCGTTTGTGCGGCGCACCGGGGCGCATTCGCTGATGGGCCGCGACGGCCTGATCGAAGGCAACTGCCCCAACTGCGGGGCGGCCGTCGCGATGAACCAGCACGCCAACTGCCAGCATTGCTCGGCGCTGCTCCGAAGCGGCCTCTATGACTGGGTATTGGCGGAGATCACGCAGATCAGCGAATGGGAGGTCCGCGACCAGCAGGAAGCGCCCGGCGTGGCCGGGCTGCGGCGGTGCGACGGGGAATTCAACACCCAGCACCTGGAAGACCTCGCGTCCGTCATCTTCTGGCGCATCATGGCCGCCGACCGCCTCTGTAATATCGAACCGATGCGCAAATTGACCAACAACGCCTACACGGAGGCCTATCGCGAGCACCTCGAAACCCGTCGGCGACAGAACGGCGCATACGAGTTCTGGGCGCAGTGCGGCGTCGGCTCCGTGCGAACCGGCGGGATCATTCCCGGCGAGGGTTTCGACACCGCGCTGGTGACCGTGCGCTGGTCCGGCCGGCGGCACGTCGCCCGCTCGGGCACGCCCCCGTTCGACACCGGCGAGAGCTGCCTGGCCAGCTACCTGTTGGTTCTCAAGCGCAGGACCGGCGCTCGCAGTGACCCCGGACGGAGCATTTCATCGGCGCATTGCCCGAAATGCGGCGGCCCGGAGACGACTTCGGCATCCAACGCCTGCGACTTCTGCGGCACGGTGCTGAACGATGGCTCCCGGTCGTGGGTTCTGGCCGCTGTCTACGAAGGCCAGAGCCGTGAAGCCCGGGAACTACATTTGCAGGCGAGGTCGCCGGAAGTCCCGGAGTCGGCAATGGTCCCGCCGATCCCCGAGTCGACCGCACCAGGCCGGCCGCCTGCCACGCCCGATCTGCTGCACTGGGCAATCCGCCTGGCGCTCGCCGACCACCATATTGACCAGCGAGAGCGCCGCATGCTCGACCGTCTTGCGGAAAAAGCCGGGCTTTCGCCGCAACAGGTGCAGGTCCTGATCAGCGCGGCCAAGGTGGATCGACTGGAATGCCCCGAACCGGCCGACAACCAGCAGGCGAGGATCTGGATGGGCGCTCTGGTTGAGACCTCCCTGGCCGACGGACACATTCACCCGCAGGAGTGGCAACTCCTTCGCCAATTGGGTCAACGCATCCGATGGAGCAAGCACGACATCGACCAGCTCATCCGCCGCAAGCGCAACGAGATGTACGCCACCGCGAAGGCGAGGCTTCGCAACGGCCGCTGAAGTGCCCCGGAACCACGCCCCTGTGCAAACGACGGCACCGGCAAACCGAATGAGACTCAAGACTCAATGCGTAAACGCCTCGCCACTTTCCCTTTCGCGCACCCGCCTTTAGGATAGGACCATGACCGATCCGATCGCCTATCTCAAGAGCCTGATTCGCGATGTGCCGGATTTCCCCAAGCCCGGCATTCTCTTCCGCGACATCACCCCCCTGCTGGTCGATCCCTCGGGCCTCGCACTCTCCGTCGAACTGCTCGCCAACCCTTTCCGCGGCAGGAACATCGACTTGGTCATCGGCGCTGAAAGCCGCGGATTCATCTTCGGCACCGCCGTCGCCTGCTGCCTGTCAGCCGGCTTCGGCCTCGTCCGAAAGCCCGGAAAGCTCCCTTGCTCATCGATTTCGATGAACTACGGCTTGGAATACGGCCAGGATGCCCTCTGCATGCACACCGACACCGTCCGCAGGGGCCAGCGCGTCCTCATTTGTGACGACGTCCTGGCAACCGGTGGCACGATGAAGGCCTGCTGCGACATGGTCACCCAACTCGGCGGCGAGATCGTTGGCGTCGCCGTCCTCATCGAACTCGTCGGCCTGCGCGGCGCTCGAAAGATCGAGCCCCTCAAGCTCCATTCCGTCCTGCGTTACGAGTGACACACATTTACCCGGAGGCAAATCATGAAGTCTGTCCGCTGGTTGGCTGTCGCCCTGTTGGCCGTTGTTCTCGGCTGTTCCACGAAGCAGGTTCAATCCCCCGCCACGCAGGCGGCCAAGGCCGCCCAGGCGATCGAGGCAAAGCTCTGCGTCATGACCTTCAACCTGCGCTACGCGGCCGCCAATGACGGCCAGCCCTGGTCAGCGCGCCGGCCGGTTGCGAAAGACGCCGTCCGCGCCGTCTCGCCCGATGTGTTCGGAACGCAGGAGGGCCTCTACTTCCAGCTCCGGGACCTCGCCACCGACCTGCCCGACTACGCCTGGATCGGCACCGGCCGCGATGGCGGCAGCCGCGGCGAGTTCATGGCCATCTTCTACAAGAAAGACCGCCTGGAGCCGCTGGAATACGACCACTTCTGGCTCTCCGACACCCCCGACATCATTGCCTCCGTCACCTGGAACCACATTTGCCGGCGCATGGTCACATGGGTGAAGTTCCGCGACCGCCGCACCGGCGTCGAGTTCTATTTCTGGAACACCCACCTCGATCACCAGGTCCAGGCCGCCCGCGAGAAGGGCGCTGCGCTCATCCGCCAGAAGGTGGCCGCCCTCAAGAACAATCTGCCCGTCATCCTCGTCGGCGATTTCAACGCCACCGCCACCAAGAACGCCGCCTACAGCACGCTCGTGGCCGATGATGCCTTCGCCGACACCTGGTTCACTGCTAAGCAGCAACGCGGTCCGATTGTGAACACCTTCCATGGCTACAAGCCCGCCTCGACCGACGGCATCCGCATCGACTGGATTCTCTCCCGTGGCCCCATCCAGACCGATGCCACCGAGATCATCACCTATCAGAAGGATGGCCAGTTTCCCAGCGACCACTTCCCGGTAGCAGCCTGGATTCGCGTCGGCCGCCCCCAATAGGCGACCGGATCAGTCTCCGGCCATGCTAACTATTTTTTGCTTGAGCTTCTCCGGGCAGAGGCGTAGACTCCCGTAAGTCACATCTAGCCTCTGCCCGGAGAAGACCATGCCAGAAACCACACAATCCTCGGCCGCCCTCGACCTCAGCTACGTGGACGATCCCGGTGTGCGTCGGGCATTGCGCACGATGCACGAGCAGTTCATGGCCGCCGTCCACAAGCAG
>CAZMXI010000065.1:0-24456 GCA_964570205.1 uncultured Tepidisphaeraceae bacterium | reverse complement strand
GTTGAATGCGCGGTACATCGTGGAAGGATACATGGCGGGCGAGCACAAGTCGCCGTTTCGCGGTTTTGCGGTGGAGTTCACGCAGCATCGCGAGTATGTGGCGGGGGACGACACGCGGCACCTGGACTGGAAGGTGCTGGGGCGGACCGAGCGGTATTACCTGAAGCAGTACGAGCAGGAGACGAACTATGTGGCGAACATCCTGCTGGACGGCAGCGAGTCGATGAAGTACGGGTCTGGGTCGATCACGAAGCTGGACTATGGGAAGGTGCTGGCGGCGTGCCTGTCGTATCTGATCCTGCATCAGCGCGACGCGGTGGCCGTGAGCGTTTTCGACACCGTCGTGCGGGGCAGCGTGCCGCGAACGGGCAACCTGGCCTCGATCCACAACATCATGGGCGTGCTGGCGGGGTTCAATCCGAAGGAGCAGACGAGCATCGGCCCGGTGCTGCACGAGATGGCCGGGCAGATCAAGCGCAAAGGCATCACGATCCTGATCAGCGACCTGTTCGACGATGAAGAGAGGATTCTCCAGGGCATCCAGCACCTGCGTTTCGGCGGCAACGAGGTGGTGGTGTTTCACACGCTCGATCCGTTTGAACTGGAGTTTCCGTTCACCGGGATGGTGGAGTTTCTGGGGCTGGAGGAATCGCCGAAGATCATGGCCCGGCCGAAGGAGATCCGCAGGACGTACCTGCGGGAGATCGAGGCGTTCCGGTCGCGGATGCGTCAGGGTTGCGAGCGGAACAACGTGCACTATGTGCTGGCGAACACGGCGCAGCCGCTGCATGAGATGCTGAGCGGTTACCTGGCGTTCCGGCTGAGGACGACGACGAGATAGGTTGAACCATGTCGTTCCTGAATCCTTTCATGCTCGCGGGGCTCACCGCAGTGTCGGTGCCGATCATCATTCACCTGCTGAACCGCCGGAAGTTCGAGCGGGTGGTGTGGGCGGCGATGCGGTTCCTGAAGATCAGTGTCGAGCAGAATCAGAGGCGGATCAAGATCGAGGACATGATCCTCCTTGCCTGCCGATGCCTGCTGGTGGCGCTGCTGGCGCTGTCGCTGTCGCGGCCGGTCATCCGGGCTGCGACGAGCATGCTTGGGGGCGAGCCGAAGGTCAGCGCGGTGGTGGTGCTCGACCATTCGTACAGCATGAGCCTGAGCGACGGAGTGGAGTCTCGTTTTGACGCCGGGAAGAAGGCTGCCGAGCAGGCGATCAAGGGGCTTCCGGCGGGGTCGAGCGTCGCGGTTCTGCTGGCGAGCGACACGGTGGCGCCGTTGATTCCATCGCCGACGTTCGATCTGACGCTGGCCGCCAGCGTGGTGAGGGATGCGCAGATTCACGATCGGCCGTCGAACCTGCTGCCGGCGGTCCGCGAGGCGGTGAGCATTCTGGATGGGCGGCGGGACGTGAAGAAGGAGATCTACGTCATCACCGACGGGCAGAGTTCGGCCTGGCGGCAGATGAACGAGATCATGGCTCTGGCGGAGAAGCATGAGAAGGATATCCGCTGCCGTTTCGTGTTCGTCACCCAACCGGAGGAGAGGAACCTCGGGATTACGTCGGCGAGGCTGGACGGGGGCATCGCCCCGATCAACACGCCGGTGCGGATCGAGGTGAGGGTTAAGAACTGGGGGCAGGCCGAGGCCAGGGACGTGAACGTGCGGATGGCGGTGAATCGCGATCCGCCGATGGACCAGGTGACGATCGCATCGATTCCGCCGGGTGAGGAGCGCGGGGTGTCGATGTTTGCGCGGTTCAAGGCGGAGGGCTATCACAACGTCACGGCGAGGATCGACCCGGACCATCTGCCGGCGGACGATACGCGGTCGCTGACGCTGCGCGCGGTGAAGCAGGTGAGCGTGCTGCTGGTCGAAGGCGACAGCGGGCGCGAGCCGCGCGAGAGCGAGACGTATTTTCTAAGGCGCGCGCTGCGGCCGGTGCCGGTGGCCGAGCGGGAGGGATACTACATCAAGCCGGTTGTGCGGACTCCGACGGAGCTGGAATCGGTGGTGTTCGAGGAGTTCGACGCGGTGATCGCGGCGAACGTGACCGATTTCTCCAAGCCGGTGCTGATCCGGCTGGCCAGCTACATCAAGGAGGGCGGGTCGCTGATGGTGTTCCTCGGCGACAACATCAACCGGCCGTTCTACAACCAGCAATTGGGCGACGAATACGGGCTGCTGCCGGCAAGGCTGGGCGAGACGCGCGGCGATGGCAAGGACCCGGGCACGTGGTTCAGTCTTGCCGAGCGCGGCTACGAGCACGAGATCGTATCGCTCTGGAGCGACCCGGCCGCGGGCACGCTGTCGAGCGTGAAGTTTTTCAAGGCGTTTGACCTGCTGGAACACGGTTCCGCGGCGGCCGGCGGCGATGCGCAGGCCGAGAAGTCGCGGGTCATCGCGCGGTTTGCCGACGGCAAGCCGGCGATGGTGGAGCGCAACGCCGGCCGGGGGCGGGTGGTGCTTTTTGCCAGCACAGCGGATTCGGAATGGAGCGATATGCCGGGGCGAGCCGGGGTATTCGTTCCACTGATCCACCGGGCGCTGGGGTATCTGGTGGCGCGGCAGGACGAGCACCTGACGCTGGCCGTGGGTCAGGAGTTCCGGCATGTGGCTCCGATGCGGCTGGTGAATCGCGACGCGACGATCAAGAAGATGGCCCGGACGTACAACACGGCCGCCAAGGATCTGAACGAGGTTTATGAGCAGCGGCGGATCGAGCTGGCCAACAGCGTGCCGGTGCTCCAGTTTGCGCAGACCGGTTTCGCCGGCCCGTACGAGGTTGAGATCGCGGATGCGCCGCCGATCCGGTTCTCGGCGCAGGCCGACCCGACGGAATCGAGTCTGGAGCTTCTCAACGAAGCCCAGTACGGGGCCCTGGAAGACAAGGCGCACGTGGTGCGGTGGTCGAGCGGCGTTTCCCTGGCGGAAGAGCTGGAGCGGGCGCGGGTCGGAACGGAACTGTGGCTGGCCCTGGCGGCGGCCGTCCTGGTACTGGCGGCGGCCGAAACGCTGTTGGCGCATTGGTTCAGTCAATCGAAATGAGCGCAACGGACGACTGGGCGATATGGATTTCCTGCTGAACATGTTCGGGGTCAAGGCCACGGGATCGGGGCGTGTGGCGGATGCCGCAGTGACGTTCCATGGCGTATGGCCGGTATACGTGCTGGTGGCGGCGGCGGCACTGGGGGTGATGGTTTACTTCATGTACCGGCGCGTCGAGGAGCTTTCGACGTTCCGGCGGGTGATGCTCACGTCGCTGCGAGGGCTGTTTCTGCTGCTGATTCTGGGATTGCTGCTGCGGCCGGTGTTGAGCGTGACGTTCGAGCACCTGGTCCGGCGGACGCTGCTGGTTGTGGTGGACACCAGCGGGAGCATGAGCCAGATCAAGGACCAGCGCCGCGACGAGGCAGACCTGAAGCGAGCGGCCATTGCGCAGGGCCGGATCGACCCGGCCCAGGGGCTGAGCGGTCCGCTTCCGCAGAACGCAGCGGGCGGCGGCCTGCCGACGCGGCTGGAGATCGTCAAGTCGGCTCTGAGCAACGACCGGATCGACCTGCTGCGGCGGCTGGGCAAGGACTATGACGTGGCGGTATATACCTTTGATGAAGCCCTGAAGAGCGTGCCGGAGGGGGCGTTCAAGGCCAACCTGGACAAGTTGTCGCACAACGAGGGGGCATCCCTCGCGGACCTGCCCAAGCTTGGCCGGGGCTGGGTTGCCGCCCTCGATGCGCAGGGCAAGCAGACTGCGATGGGGGATGCCATCCGACAGGTGATCAACCAGAACCGCGGCCAGCCGCTGGCGGGTGTGCTGCTGGTGACCGACGGGGCGAACAACAAGGGCGTTGGGCCCGACAGCGCTGCCAAGCTGGCGGGGCAGGACGGCGTGCCGCTGTACATGTGGGGCGTGGGCATCACCCGACCGAAGGACATCATCGTCGCCCGGCACATGCTGGCGCAGGAAGTGGCGTTTGCGAAGGATGAGGTGCCGATCACGGTGCGGGTGCGGTCGATGGGGATGTCGGGGCACACCGCCCGCCTCCAGGTCAAGCTTGTCGAGGACAAGACCAATCAGGATGCGGAGAAGACCGAGAAGGAAGTGCTGTTCAACGCCGACGGCGAGCAGCTTGTCACGGTGAACATCACGCCGCGCAGCCGCGGCGAGTACAGGATTGTCGCCGGTATTCCCGCCCGCGATGACGAGGTGCTGACGACCAACAACGAGGCCAGCCAGAATATCCGCATCATCGACGACAAGATCAAGGTGTTGTTTATCGAGCAGTTCCCGCGGTGGGAGTTCAAGTATGCCCAGGCGATTCTTGGCAGAGACCGCCGGGTGGATCTCAAGTGCCTGCTGTTCGAGGGGCATTCGAGCATCAGCACGGGGCCGAACTCGATGTATCTGTCGGAGTTTCCGCGGCAGAAAGAGGACCTGCTGAAGTACGATCTGGTGATCCTGGGCGACGTGGACCCGAAATACCTCTCTCCGTCGCAGGTTGACATGCTCGGCGAGGCGGTGTCGAAGCATGGCGTGGCGTTCGTGGTGCTGGCGGGCAAGCGGCACACCCCCACGGCCTATCGCAATTCGCCGATCGAGAAGATGCTGCCCGTGGAGCTGGAATTGGCGGACACCGGCGGTGCCGCCCTGGCGACCCGGGCGATCAAGCCGGAGCTGACGCCGGCCGGCCGGGCCAGCCTGATGCTCAGGCTGGGCGAGAAGGAACTGGACAGCGTTTCTCGCTGGTCGCAGCTTCCTCCGTTGTATTGGGTGGCCCGGGTGGCGAGGGCGACGCCGGGGGCGGATGTGCTGGTGGTCGATCCGGATCCATCGAAGGCTTCGCGCAACGCGAAGATGCCGGTTATCGCCATGCGGCAGTATGGCGTCGGGCAGGTGCTGTTCATCGGCACCGACAACCTCTGGCGATGGCGGCGCAACGCCGGAGACCGTTATCACGCGTTGTTCTGGGGCCAGGTGGTGCAGCGGATGGCGCTGCAGCACATGCTGGGCGCCAGCAAGCGCACGCAGATCACCAGCGACCAGAAGGAGTACACGACCGGGCAGCCGGTGACGGTGTTCGCCAGGCTCTACACCGACGGCTATGACCCGATGACCGAGCCGGCGGTGAATGCGTCATTCTGGGACACCGGCACCAACGTCCGCAAGCCGATGCAGTTCCGCCTGATCCCCGAGCAGCCGGGGATGTACCGGGGCGAACTGCTGGCGCCAGCGCCGGGAACCTACCGCGTGGCCGTGAGCCACGATGAGCAGAGTTTCCTGGAATTCCTGGTGACCGACCCGGTCTATGAGCTGGCCGAGCCCGCTATGAACGAGCCCTTGCTCCAGCGGATGGCGGCCGGGAGCGGCGGGCTGTTTTTGCGCGAGGAGGACCTGAACGGGCTACCGCAGGCGCTGGGAGAGAAGGCCGAGCGCAAGCGCAGCACCGTGGAAGTGGAAATGTGGTCCAGCCCGTTCTACTTCCTGCTGATGATGGCGGTGGTGACGGCGGAGTGGATCGTGCGAAAGATGTCGCAGTTGAAGTGATTTCACGATTATCGGCTGATGGCGATATGAGCGGTGTTCTTCTCGGAAAAATCTCGTTGGTCCGTCGCAGACGCATGGTCGTCATCGCCGCCCAGGGCGGCGCGGCCATGGTCGGCGCGATCGTGCTGCTGCTGGCGATGACGATGCTGCTGGACTGGTTCATCGAACTGCCGATGGCGGCGCGCACGGCGCTGCTTGCCATCGACCTTGGCGTGCTGGCGTACATCCTGGGCGTGCACGTGATCTGGCCGATCGTGTTTGGCCCGGACGATGAGGACATTGCCCTCATGGTTGAGCGCGACATTCCTGACTTCCAGACGAGGCTGATCGCATCCGTGCAGCTCGGGAGCGAGCGGGCGGCGGTTTCCGGGGCGAGTCTGTCGCTGGTCCGCGCGATGATCGCACAGACCGAATCGATGGCCAGCCCGATGGATTTCTCGATCGTCGTGAAGATGGACCGTCTGCTGAAGACCGGGGCCATTTCAGCGCTGATTCTGGTGCTGGGCGCGTCGGCGTACGCATGGGGCGGCGAGGTGACGCATGGCCTCCTGCGCCGGGCGTTCCTGGCGCACATTGATGTGCCGCGCAAGACCGGCATCGATGTCCTGACCGGCAACCGCACCATCGCCGTTGGCGATCCGATCACGATCGAAGCCGATGCCCGCCGCGTCATTCCCAGCAAGGGCGTGCTCGATATCGAGCATGCCTCGGGCCGCGAGCAGCGGTTCGAGCTGATGCCGTCGGCTGACAAGCCCGATCGATTTGCCCTCACGATCGACAACGTGCAGGAATCGTTCAGCTACCGCATCAGGTTGAACGACGCCCGGTCGCCGTGGTTCAAGGTGCAGGCGACGCCCCGGCCGGCCATATCGGCCGTGCAGTTTGAGCAGGAGTATCCGAAATATGCGGCGGGACTGAAGGTGAGGCGCTCGCCGGGCGATCTGTCGCTGCTGGTGGGCAGCAAGCTGCATGTGAAGGTCAGATCAAGCCGGCCGATCAAGACCGGCGTGGTTCGGATGGTCGGGATCGAGAAAGAGGCGCCGATGGAGGTTGAGCCGGGCGGGACATCGCTCACCGGCACGGTGGACATCCCCGCCAGAGGGCTCAGCGGCATTTCGTTCCGGCTGACGGATGCCAACGGCATCGCCTCGCGCGGTGAGACGGTCTATCCCGTGGACCTGGTGCCCGACCGCGAGCCGCGCATCCAGATCACCGCGCCGGACCGGCAGGAAGAGCTGGCGACGCAGCGTGCGATGATCCACATCGGCTTCATCGCATCAGATGATTTCGGAGTGAACAGGGTCGTCATCCGGCACAAACTCGACGCCCAGGAAAACGCTGAAGCGCAACGCATCGATCTCGACCTGGCCGGACAGCCGGACTTGCGCCGTGTGCCGCGACGTTTTGAGTTCAACCTCAGCAGCCTCAAGCCCTTGCCGCCCGAGGGAAGCACGATTGTGTGGTGGGTGGAGGTGCATGACGGCAACGACATCACCGGCCCGGGCATCGTCAGCAGCGAACCTTACCGCGCCAAGATCGTCAGCGAGCAGGCGAAGCAGGATGAATTGATGCACCGGGCGGCCGAGCAACTGGGTACAATCGACTACGTCACGCAGGATCAGGAGAAGCTGAACCAGCAGCTTGGCAACCTGATCCTGGAAAAGAAGGATTAGGGCGGGCGCTGCCCGCCATCGACCGCCCTGGCATCGAGGAGCGACCATGAAACGAACTCTTGGACTGCTCACGGTGGCTTGCTTAGGCGCCGTGACCGCGATGCTGTTCGCGGACTTGCCGGCGGACACGATCCGCCAGGGCGAAGCGAGGCAGGCGCACATCCGCACTCAGACGCAGCAGGTGGCGGGCCAGTTGCAGGCGATCATCGACGAATTCCGCCGCAACGGCATCGAGGGCCAGGATGTGCAGATCCTCCAGGCGATCAAGAACATCCTGGGCAAGCTGTCGGACAGCGACATGCAGCGTGTGATCGGACTGCTGCAGGAAGCGCGCAGCGTGGGCGATCCCAACCTGTCCCGCCGGGCGGTGGCGGGGGCGGTGGCCGACCAGAAGAGCATCGTGGTGCAGTTCCGGCAGCTCCTGCTGGAGTTTCAGCGGCAGCAGGAGCTGTATGACATGTCGTTGCGGCTGATCGAGCTGGCCAAGCGGCAGGATGGGAACATGTGGTCGGCGGTGGACCTGTACAAGATCGTCAACGGCCGCACCGGCACGCAGTTCGATGAGAACCATCGCCCGTCGCTGATGGTCCAGCAGGCCGAGCAGAAGGCCCTGAAGGATGAGACGGACCCGATCCTGGGCAAATTGGAGGCGATTGCCAAGGAGGCGGAAGGATCGACGAAGCAGCGGGTGGTCGATGCCCTGGCGCAGGTGGCGCAGAACGGCCTGAAGAAGTCGATGGAAACGGCGGTGGAGAACCTGCGACTGGCGAAGCTGACGGAGGCCGCCGGCGAGGAGCGTGTCATCCGGGACCAGCTTCGCGACCTGGCCCGCGCCATCGCCCCGCCGAAGGACACGCTGGCGGCGCTGCGGGAGGCGGCGGCGAAGATCGAGAAGGCGATCGACCGCGAGAAGCAGATCATCGAGGAAACTCAAAAGGTTGAATCGCGCCGTCCCGAGGTCGCCGCCGAGGTGGAGCGCAAGCAGGCGCAGCTCGTGGATGACACCGATGTGGTGCGCAAGGATCTGGAGAACGTCGCGCCCGAGGTCGCCAACGATCTCAAGGCCGCCGGGGATGAAATGCAGGAGGCGCGTGGCGACCTGAACTCCAACGACAGGAACAAGGCATCGGAGAACGAAAAGCAGGCGATGGCGAAGCTGGAGGAGGCGAGGGAGAAGATACAGGACGAGATTGCCAAGGCCGAGCCGGCCAAGCCGTTCGATGACAAGCTGGCGGCGGCCAAGGAGCTTCAGCGCCGCACCCGCGAGCTGATCAGCAAAGAGCAGGGCCTGAAGGATCAGACCGTCGCCAGCCACCGCAAGGACAAGGAGCTGAAGGCGCTGGCGCCCAATCAGGAGAAGGTGACGGGCGAGACCCGCGAGCTTCAAAAGGACACGGCGTGGCAGGTTCCGCAGGCCGCCCAGCCGATGGGCGAGGCGGCCAATCAGATGGACAAGGCCGAGAAGAACCTGGCCAAGGGTGGCGACTCCAAGCCGGCGCAGGAAGCCGAGGCGGCCGCCGTCTCGTCGCTCAGGCAGGCCGATGAGATTCTGGAAAACGAAATCAAGAAGCTGGAGTCGGCGAAGGAAGAACTGGCCGACCTGCTCGATTCCCGCGCCAAGGTGATCAAGCTGATCCAGCGGCAGCAGGCGGTCGAGCTGACCACCGCGCGCACCGCCGCGCAGAAGGAAAAGCTGCAGCCCAAGGAGGAGAGGAAGCCGGACCGGCCCGCGCCGACGAACAAGGTTGGCGCGAACTTCATGCTGGCCGAGGGCGAGGTTGTGCCCAACGCCGCTCCGGCGGATCCGAAGCAGCTCGCCGGCGAGCAGAATCAACTTGCGAAAGACACCGCCCAGGTGAAGCAGGAACTGCTTGATTCCGAGCAGGAGGCGGCCGCTCCGCTGGAGGGGGCCAAGAAGAGCATGGATGACGCCGCAGGGAAGCTCAGCGCCCAACAGCTTAAGAACGCTCAGCCCCCACAGCGCGAAGCGCTGGACAATCTGTATAAGGCCAAGGAAATCCTGGACAAGCGCATTGAGGAGCTTCAGAAACAGCTTGGGATCATGCCGGAGGTGGCCGGCTTGGATTCGGCGCTGGCGCAGATCGAGCAGATGAAGCAGGATACGCAGGCGGCGGCCGACACGATGCAGGCTGATCCGCTCAAGGACCTGGTCCAGCAGCAGAAGGAAGTGGCCGCCGATTTGAAGCAGATGGCGCAGCAGAATAACTCGCCGAAGGTTAACCAGGCCCAGAAGGCCGCGGACCAGGCCGCCGCGAAACTGGAGGCAGGGGAACTTGCCGAGGCGGCGCAGGCGATGAACGAAGCGCAGGCGGGAATGGAAGCGGCCCAGGCCGAATCGCAGCAGGGGGATCGGGGCGAGCAACAGCCTGCCCCGCAAGGTGGTCAGCCGCCCGCGCAAAAAGGCGAACCGCAGCCCGCACAACAGGGGGAAAAGCAACCTGCGCAGCAATCTGGTCAACAGCCTTCACAGCAGGGGGATCAGGGTGAGCAGCAGCCGGCACAAGCGGGCCAAACGCTGCCTCAACTGGCCGGGAAACAGGAAGAGATCAAGAAGGCGGTCGAGGCCATGATGGCCGGCACTCAGCCGAATATGAATCAGGCGGCGCAGGGATTTGGGCAGACCTCGAAACAGGCCGGCGAGATGGCCGCCGGGACGCAGGGCACGATGCCGGCTGGGGCCGCGGCGGCTCTACAGCAGGCTGCGGGCGCGCTGTCGGATGCTTCGGCCGAGGCCCAGGCCGGCAACCAGGCTGCGGCAGCAGAGAATGCCGCAGCAGCGCAGACGGCGCTCTCGCAGGCCGCTGCGGCATTGCAGTTGGCACAGGCGGGTCTGGGCAGCCAGATGGCCCAGGGCCAGGGCCAAGGCAAAGGGCAGAGTGAGCAGCAGGGCCAGGGCCAGGGACAAGGCCAAGCCCAAGGGCAGGGTCAGGGCCAAGGTCAGGGCCAAGGCCAAGGCCAGGGGCAGGCACAGGGCCAGGGCATGGCCAATGAGCAGAATGCTCGTGGCGGCTCAGGCAATCGCACGGGCAGCAACACCAACGTACAAAATGGCGGCGCCAGGGCTGACATCCGAGGCTCCAGCAACTTCATGGCCCTGCCGGCCCGCGATCGCCAGGCGATTATCCAGTCGCAGAACGACAAGTACCCCGAGGAATACGGCCCCATGATCGAGCAGTACCTCCGCAACCTGGCAGAGGATGACGAATAGCGGCGGCCTCCGGGCCTGGAAATGAGCGACACGATGAAGTCGAAGGCGATGGTCCTGATCCTGGCGTTGCTGTTTCCATCATGTGCGATGGCGGCCAATGAACCGCCCGCTAAAGGCGGCGCCGGATTAGGGCAGGAACGAGTGAAGGTAGACCCGGCCACCGAGGCGATCATCCGCGGCGCGCTGAAATGGCTGGCATCCAAGCAGACCGGCAACGGCTCGTGGGTAAGCGGCGATGGCGAGCGCCACGAGGTCGCCATGACCGGCTATGTGGTGATAGCCTTCATGGCCGCCGGGCACCTGCCCGACGAGGGTGAATATGGCAATCAGGTGGCGCGGGGCGTGAGCTTCCTGCTGGCCGCGGTCAAGCCAAACGGTTTCATTCAATACAACAACACCAACATGTACGGCCACGGCATTGCCAGCATCGCCCTGGCGGAAGCGTACGGACAGACGAAAGACGCGCGCATCAAGCCCAACCTCGAGCGCGCCATCAAGCTGATCGTCGACTGCCAGAACAAGGAGGGTGGCTGGCGCTACTCGCCGACCAACTCCAGCGATTCGGACATTTCCGTGACGGTGTTGCAGGTTGTGGCGCTGCGGGCGGCCAAGAACTCGGGCCTGGATGTTCCGCAGCAGACCATTGACCGGGCGGTGCAGTATGTCCGGCGGTGCTACAACGAGCCGTCGGGCGGCTTCTGCTATCAGCCAGGGCAGCAGCCCGGCTTTGCCCGGACGGCGGCGGCCATCTACTCGCTTCAGGTGTGCGGCCAGTATGAAGACCCCCGGGTCGCCAGGGGCTCGCAGTACCTGTTCAAAAACGCCGAGCGCGACCGCCAGTGGTTCACCTATGGCCACTTCTATGCCGCGCCCGCGCAGTACATGATCGGCGGCGACACATGGGAAAGATGGTATGCCCAGACCAGGGAGACCTTGCTCAAGATCGTCCGGCGCGAAGGCGAAATCGCCTACTGGGAGCCGCGATTTGATGGTGGCCGGGGCATCGGCCCCCTTTACTGCACCGCCGTCTACACGACCATCCTCTGCATGCCGTACCACTATCTGCCCCTGTACCAAAGATAGTCGAAACCCGCGTTTGTCCCCTATGCGACTGCTTCGCACGTGCCTGTTGATCCTGCTGTGGCCGGCCATCGCCGGCGGCGTGGTCGTTCGCACGCTGGACGGCAGGATTCTCGATGGCGAAGCGAAGCTGGCGGCGACGGATCATCTTATCCTGACGCCCCGCACCGGCTCTCCGGTTCGCCTGCGGCTGGATGAGATTCACTCGGCGCGGTTTCGGGTCATCGGCATCTTTGACGAGGCTGGCGCCGCGGGACGCTGGATTGCCCGAGACATCGGCCAGGCGCGCCTGGCGGGTGGATGGAAACCCGCCGGAAGCATGCTGACCCTCCGCGGCTCCGGCCGCGACATCGGCGACAACGCCGACGAGTTCTATTTCATGCACATGCCGCTCAGCGGCGATGGGCAGATTCTGGCCCGCGTCGCCTCCATCCAGCGTGGCAGCCCACGCGCCAAGGCCGGATTGATGATCCGAGCCACGGCCGACGCCGCGTCCCCGTACGCGATGGCGGTGGTGCAGGCTGACGGCGGCGTGCACTTGCTTCACCGCACTGTGGTCGGCCAGCGATCGGTGTTGTCGGGCCGCAGGGAACTCGCCGCGCCGGTCTGGCTGAAACTCGCCCGAAACGGCGCGAAGCTGACCGCGTACAGTTCGTCCGACGGCCGAGGCTGGGACCAGGTCGGCAGCGCTGATGTCAACATGCCGCCGCAGGTGCTGGCGGGCATGGCGGTTTCCTCGGCGAATCCGGCCATGATCTGCGCCGTCGGCTTTGACAACATTCTCCTGAGCAGCGGCGACGGCAAGCTGATCGAGGCCGGCAACGCCACCGCCCGCGGCGTCGTCCTGCGGAACGGCTCGCTCGTGACCGGCTCGGTTCATCAGATCAGCACCGCCGCCGCGAAGCTCTCGCGCGGCCGCGAGTACATCATCTCTCTGGCGGACATTTCGCGAATACACATGTCGGCCCTGACGCCGCAACAGCTTGGCTCGATCCGCCCCGGGCGGAAAGGGGCGCTCCTGAACACCGGCGAACTGCTGCAGGGCGAAATCCGCGGGATTGAGAACGGCAGGCTTGTCGTCAACTCCATCCTGCTCGGGTTGCAGAAGATCGAAACCTGGAAAGTCCCTTGCATACTGCTGGGCGATCCCGCGCCGGCCGGAAGGTTCGAGATTCGCCTTGCCGACGGCTCCATGCTGTTGACCGATGACCTGAAGATTGACCAGGATCGCCTGACGATCGCCTGTCCCCCCCTGGAGCCGATCACGGCGCATCTTCGCGATGTGGTGGAGATCCATGCCGGTCCATCCCGGCGGCGGTCCCTGGCCGACCTCCAGCCGGCCGCTTCCTCCGAAACCTGGTGTGTCGATGGCTCCCTCACCGGTGAGCCCGTCGCCTTGGCCGGAGCGTCGCCGGACCGGAGCATCGCCATCGCCGCCGGGACGGAACTCTCGTACGCCCTGAACGGCGAATACCGCATGCTGTCGTTCAGCATCGGGGTGCCCGACGGCGTTCTGCCGACCAGTTCCATCCGAATGCGGGTCCTGGGCGACGGCAAGGAACTGTGGAGTTCGGGCCCGAAGACGTCCATGGACAGTCCTTCGGCCGCGACCCTGCATGTGGCGGGCATCAAGATGTTGCTCCTGCGCGTCGAGCCCGGTGATCCGCGGGAAATGCCTTCCTGTGCCCTTGTGGGTGATCCCTCTCTCGTCAAATAGCCGCTGACGCCAGGTTTTTCTTGTTGAATTGCTTGCGCAGCATGATATACATTACAAATCAACTCCGGCCTGGTCTAGCTCAGTGGGAGGCCCCATGACGGGCACCGTCAAGTGGTTCGATGCAAAGAAGGGGTTTGGCTTCATTGTCAATCCCGATGGCAGAGATGTCTTCGTCCACTACTCGGCCATCGAGGGCGAGGGGTTCCGCATTCTCAAGGATGGGGACAGGGTCGAGTACGACCAGCTTCAGGGCGGCAAAGGCCTGCATGCCAAGCACGTCCGCCGGGTCACCGCCCCGATCGTCTCGGCCTGATCGGCCCAATCCGCTCGCGGCGGTGACGTCCCCCAGCGCCTGTACGAAACATACCCTCGAAGCCGTTTCTACTCAGCACAGTATGATCCGTGAACAGGGCCACTGATTCGCAGCAGATGGGTGAAACCATGGTGCGGGCCAGGGCTTGCGGACCGAGTCTGCCCCGCTTTCCGTGAAAGCGGCGGGCCAACCGGGCTGGCCGGCGGCGCCTGCCGCCTGCTCGACCCCACGTCGGGTTTGCTGTATCACTTGCCGCGATGAATCCGTGGCTCTGGGGCTTTCTGGCCGGTCTCCTGGGCGCGACGGCGCTGTCCATCGTCGCCCTGGTCCTGCTGCGCCGGCGGATTATCCGCCTCCAGCAGCGGGCCATCCAGGCCGAACGCCTTGCCGAGTTGGGCACCCTGACGGGAGGACTGGCCCACGAGATCAAGAACCCCCTCTCGACCGTTCAGCTTAACCTGCAGCTCCTTCAGGAGGATCTGGAACCCGAGAACCCCGCGTACAGTCGGTTGGCCAATCGTCTGCGCATCGCCGAGCGCGAAACCGGCCGCCTGCGGGAGATCCTCGATGATTTCCTGCGATACGCCGGCAAGATCGAACTGGATCGCAAGCCGGTGGAGTTGAATCGCCTCTGCGAGGATCTGGTGGATTTCTTCCTGCCCCAGGCGCAGCTCAATCGCGTCCAGCTTCGCCTCCACCGATTGCCCGAGGAGATCGTGGTCCCTGCCGATGAGCGGCTCGTGAAGCAGGCCGTCCTGAACCTGATGCTCAACGGGCTGCAGGCGATGCCCAATGGCGGCGACCTGATCCTGGCCGTCTCCGTCGCCGGTCGGCAGGCCCTCATCGACGTCATCGACACCGGAACCGGCATCCCCCCGGACGCGGTTGGCCGCATTTTCAACGCCTACTACTCCACGAAGAAGAGCGGCACCGGACTCGGGCTGGCGATGACCCGGCGCATTGCTGAGGAGCACGGCGGCTCTGTCCATGTCACCAGCGAGCCGGGCAAGGGCTCCGATTTCTCACTGCGCCTTCCGCTCGACTGATTTTCAATTGCGCGCCCGCCGCTCTACAATACCCGCCGGTATCCGGAGAATGCCAGGACAGGAGCGCCAAGAAGCCGACCTATGCCCGACTCGCAGATTCACAAGTCCACGATTCTGGTTGTTGACGACGAGAAAGACCACGCGCAGGTCATGTGCGACGCCCTGGAGCGCCTGGGGCACCGCTGCGACCTGGCGTACAACCTCGCCGAGGCCGTCGCACGGATGGACCGCAAGCTGTACGACGTCATCGTGACCGACCTGATGATGGATGGCCGGCGGGATGGATTGGAGGTCCTGCGCGTGGCCAACCGCCTGAATCCGCCTCCGCCCGTGCTGCTGGTCACGGCGCATGCCGACATCCCGACCTGCAAACAGGCGATTTCCGAAGGCGCCTATGACTACATTGAGAAGCCACTCGACCTGGAGTACTTCCGCACCCAGGTGAACCGCGCCGCCGAGCGGGCGGCGCTTCAGAAGCAGAACCAGGTTCTCCAGGACCGCCTTGCCGATCAGCAGGGCTTCGAGGCCATCGTGGGCAACTCGCCTTCGATTCGCCGCGCGATCCAGACCGCCCGGCAGGTGTCGCCCAGCGACATCCCCGTGCTCATCACCGGCGAGAGCGGCACCGGCAAGGAACTCTTCGCCCACGCCATCCACCAGTCCAGCCGGCGGCGCAAAAACCGCTTCGTGGCCATGAACTGTGCCGCCATGACCGAGAGCATCATGGAGGATGAGCTGTTCGGTCATGTTCGCGGCGCTTACACCGACGCTCGCCAGGAACGCGCCGGGCGCTTTGAGCACGCCGACGGCGGTACGCTGTTCATGGATGAAATCGGAGACATGCCCGCCACCATGCAGGCCAAGCTGCTCCGCGTCCTGGAAAACGGAGAAGTCATCCGCCTGGGCTCCAACGACCCTATCCAGATCGATGTCCGCTTCATCAGCGCCACCAACCGCAATCTCGATGAGATGGTGGCCGACAAGCAGTTCCGCCAGGATCTGTACTTCCGGATCAAGGGAGTGACGATCCACATTCCTCCGCTTCGCGAGCGCCGGGAGGACATCCCGCTCCTGATCCATTACTTCGTCAGCCAGGCCGCCTCGCGCCACGGCAAGGAGATTGACGCCGTCACCCCCGAAGCGCAGAAAGTGCTGATGAGCCATAACTGGCCCGGGAACGTCCGCGAGCTGCGCACGGTCATCGAGAACATGGTCATCCTCTCTCACGGTCCCAGGCTCGGTCTGGACAGCATGCCCGATGACATCCGTCCCGCCCGCGAACTGGCAGGCGGCATGGACAACCTCGTGGGCATCAGCATCGAGCAGGCCGAGAAGGAACTCATCCGCAACACCCTGAAGATGACCGGCGGCAACCGCGAGCAGGCTGCCAAGCTGCTCGGCATCGGCGAGCGCACGCTCTATCGGAAGATCAAGGAATACGACCTGGCCGATGCGTGACCAGCATCCGGACAAGACAATGCGAATCGGGCACGGATACGACATCCATCGACTCCAGGGCGGCGGGAAGCTTGTTCTCGGCGGCGTTACCGTCTCGACGAAGCACTCTGTCATCGCCCATTCAGATGGTGATGTGGTGATCCATGCCATCGTCGATGCCCTGCTGGGAGCGCTGGGCCTCGGCGATATCGGCGAGCGGTTCCCCAACACCAATCCCGCCTATAAGGGTGCGGATTCGGCCATCTTCCTCAACGAGACGCTCGAACAGGTGCGATCCAGCCACATGAGGATCGTCAACATCGACCTGACGATCCTGGCCGAGAAGCCCAAGCTCAGCCCTTATAAGGCCGCCATGCGCGACCGCCTGGCGCAGCTCACTGGGGCGCCGGTCAACATCAAGGCCGGTACGAACGAAGGCTGTGACGCCATCGGCCGGGGCGAAGCCATTGCCTGCCACGCCGTGGTGCTGCTCGAGTAGGGCGCTGTTCGGCTGGCCCTCGCGATGCCTCATCGCTACAATTCCGCCTTCTTTACCGGAAGCCAAACGATGAACCTGAAGCAAACCGATCCCGAGATTGCGGCGTTGATTGAACAGGAAGACCAGCGGCAACGTACCACGCTGGAGCTGATCGCCAGCGAAAACCACGTGTCCCCGGCCGTTCGCGAGGCCGCCGGCTCGATCCTGACCAACAAGTACGCCGAAGGTTATCCCAACGCCCGCTATTACCAGGGCTGCGGCTTCTATGATCAGGTCGAGAGCCTCGCCATCGAGCGGGCCAGGCAGCTCTTCGGCTGCAGGTTCGCCAACGTCCAGCCCCACAGCGGCGCCAACGCCAATCTGGCCGCGTTCATGGCGATGATGAAGCCGGGCGACCAGTTCATCAGCCTGAATCTGGCGTCGGGCGGGCACCTGTCGCACGGGATGAAGCTGAACACGTCGGCCGTCTTCTTCAAGGCCGCCCACTATGAGCTGGACCCCAAGACCGAAACCGTCGACTTCGACAGCGTCCGCGCCAAGGCGCTTGAGCTGAAGCCCAGGATGATCCTCTGCGGATACAGCGCTTATCCGCGAATCATCGATTTCGCCAGATTCCGCGAAATTGCGGACGAGGTGGGCGCGCTGCTAATGGCCGACATCGCCCATATCGCCGGTTTGGTGGCGACCGGTGTGCATCCCTCGCCGTTCCCCCACGCCCACGTCGTCACCACGACCACCCACAAGACACTGCGCGGCCCGCGCGGCGGGCTGATCCTGACCAACGATGAGGAACTGAACAAGGCGATCAATCGCTCGGTCTTCCCCGGCAGCCAGGGTGGCCCGTTGATGCACATCATCGCGGCCAAGGCGGTGGCCTTCCACGAAGATCTCCAGCCGGCCTACAAAGCCTACTGCCAGCAGGTGGTGAAGAACGCCAGGGCGCTGGCCGACGCACTGGTGGCCAAGGGGTATCGCCTCGTCAGCGGCGGAACCGACAACCACCTGATGCTGGTGGACCTGCGGGCCAAAGATGCGAATCTGACGGGCGCTGAGGCGGCGCTGGCCCTGGAGAAGGCTGGCATGATTGCCAACATGAACGGCGTGCCCAATGACCCTCGCCCGCCGCGCGTCACCAGCGGCATCCGCCTGGGCACTCCCGCGATCACGACGCGCGGGTTGAAGGAGACCGATGTGCAGGTGGTGGCTGATTTCATCGACCGGGCGGTCAACAGCCGGGCCAACGCCGATGCCCTGGCCGGCATCCGCAGGGAAGTGGCCGAGTTCTGCAACAGGTTCCCGATGCCGCATTGATCTGTGCTATACTCACGCTTGAGAAACGCTCATGCAGATACAGTTGCCTGTCGAACTCGAGCGGTATGTCCGGGACAAGGTGGCCAGCGGCGAATACGCCAGCCCCGAGGAAGTATTGATAGAATCGCTGCACGTGCTGCGCAATGTTGAGCGGGCGCTGCCCCAGGCCCAGGATGACCTGCGCCGCGAAATTGACTTGGGCTTGCGGGATATCGAGGCTGGGCGCGTCTGCGACTGGAACGTGGAGGAACTGAAAGAGCTGATTCGCAAGCGAGGCCGAAAAGCGTCATGAGCCTTCGCGTGCGCAAGACCGCCACGGCCGAAAAGGACATTCGCGGTATTGCGCTCTGGATCGCCCGCGACAGCATAGAGGCCGCCTTGAAGTGGGCGGACGACCTCGATGAGATCCTGTGCAGGCTCGCGGAATTCCCTGGCAGCGGAACTGACCGGAGCGAACTGCGGGCCGGCATGCGCAGCTCGCCGTTTGGCAACTACTCATTCTCTTCAAGGCGATACGTGAAGGCGTCCTGGTCGTGCGCGTCATTCATGGTGCGCGCGACTACCGCCAGTTCTTCAGGAAACGATAGACATCGAACTCATGGCCAAGAACATCAAACCCCGTTCCGAAGACTACGCCCAGTGGTATGTTGACGTCATCAAGGCTGCGCAACTGGCCGATTATTCGCCCGTCCGCGGGTGCATGGTAATCCGGCCGGAGGGCTTCGCCATCTGGGAAGCCATCCAGTCGGACCTGGATCGCCGCTTCAAGGACACCGGCCACGTCAACGCCTATTTCCCCTTGCTGATCCCGCAGAGCTTCCTGACCAAAGAGGCCGAGCACGTCGAGGGCTTCGCGATGGAATGCGCCATCGTCACCCACTCGCGGCTGGAACAAAGCCCCGAAGGCGGGCTCAAGCCCGCTTCGCCCCTCGAAGAGCCGCTGATTATCCGGCCGACCAGCGAGACCGTCATCGGCCACATGTACAGCCAGTGGGTCCAGAGCTATCGCGACCTGCCGCTGCTGATCAACCAGTGGTGCAACGTCATGCGCTGGGAAATGCGCACCCGGCTGTTTCTGCGCACGGCCGAGTTCCTCTGGCAGGAAGGGCACACCGCCCACGAAACCGCCGAGCAGGCCAAGGAAGAGACGCATCGGATGCTGGGCGTCTACGCTGACTTCGTCGAGCAGACGCTGGCCATCCCGGTCATCAAGGGCGCCAAGACCGATGCCGAGAAGTTCCCCGGCGCGGTGACCACCTACGCCATCGAGGGCCTGATGCAGGATGGCAGAGCCCTGCAGTGCGGCACGAGCCACTTCCTCGGCCAGAACTTCGCCAAGGCTTTCGAGATCAAGTTCCTTGGCCGCAATCAGCAACAGGAATACGCGTGGACGACGAGCTGGGGCGTCAGCACGCGCCTGATCGGCGCGATGATCATGGCCCACTCGGATGATGAGGGCGTGGTCCTTCCGCCCCGCGTGGCGCCCACGGTCGCCGTGATCGTGCCCATCTTCAAGGGCGATGCCGAGAAGCAGAAGGTGCGCTCATTCATCGACAGGCTCATGACGGCGCTCGTTGGCGAGAACGAGGTGGCGGCCGCCGGCAAGCGGCAGGGCGGCGAGATCGACAGCTATTTCTTCGACCCGATCTCGCACCAGCGCATTCTCGTTGATTGGCGCGATGCCCGCCCCGGCGACAAGCAGTATCACTGGGAACAGCGCGGCGTGCCGTTCCGAATCGAGGTCGGTCCGCGTGATGTCGATTCCAGCGCGTTCGTGCTCAAGAAGCGGCTGGACCGCTCCAAGGCCGTCACGCCCCTGGCCGACGCCAATCCTGCCTGGCTGTGCGGCAAACTGGAGGAAGTCCACCAGGCGATGCTCGACAAAGCCCGCAAGTTCCGCGATGACAACACGCGCACCGCGTCCAGCTACGATGAGATGAAGAGAATCCTTGCCGAGCAGGGCGGCCTTGTGCGGTGTTACTTCAAGCCCGACAAGGCCAACGAGGCCAAGATCAAGGAAGAAACCAAGGCGACAGTGCGCTGCATCCCCTTCGATCAGCCCGGCGCTGCGGGCAAGTGCATCTACACCGGCGAGGAGACCTCCACTCAGGTCCTGTTCGCCCAGGCCTATTAATAGAGCGCTCAGCGGCTGGATTTTGGAGCGGGTGCGGTATACAACATGGGCAAGTTGCGTGGGATGCGCAACCCCACAAGGAGGCCAAGGATGGCCAGGTCGCTGCTCCTCTCGTTGTTTGGGGTCGTTTGTGTGATCGGCTGTCAGCGCCCGATGATCGGCACGGTGCCCTCGCCGAATCTGAATGGGCCGTCGGTCTCCGCCGGTGCGCAAAACGGGCCGATGGTTCAACCCTTGCCCATGCCGCCTGTTCCCAGAGCCGGCCGGGCGGATGTACCCAGCGACTGGCTGCCCGTCGCACCATCCAATGGCTGGAAGTACATTATCGTTCACCACAGCGCCACCCCGGCGGGTTCGGCCGCCAAGTTTGACCGCGACCACCGCGCCAAGGGCTGGGATGAACTGGGTTATCATTTCGTCATTGGTAACGGGACGCTCAGCGGCGATGGGCAGGTCGAGGTGGGCTCGCGCTGGAGCAAGCAAAAGCACGGCGCCCATGCCAAGACCGCAGATGGACGCTACAACGACTTCGGCATCGGCATTTGCCTGGTCGGCAATTTCGAGCTTGAGCGCCCGACGCCCGCCCAGACTGCGTCGCTGGCGAAACTGGTTGGCTACCTGATGAATGCCTGCAACATTCCCGCTGACCAGGTCATGGGACACCGGGAAACCAAGGCAACTGCGTGTCCCGGACGGCACCTGAACCTCGCGGAAGTCCGCCGCCAAGCCACAATCCTCGCCCGGCAGTTCGCCGATTCGCCTTATGCGGTTGCCGGGAAAGCCGATTCGCCACCCAGCCACTGACTTGTTCCGGCTGGTGTTGCACATCCCGCTCGCGATGAGTCTAATCCCTGTCCTTACGCGTCTTGTGTTGTGGTTGGTGACGGGGCATGTCATGTTGAATCGATGCATCGCGGTTGTTCTCCTTGGGTTGTCGGCGGCGGGATGCGGCGGCCGGCTGGCCGAGCCGGTCCCGAGCGGTGTTGAGCCGGTGGGCTTGCAAATGTTGCGCACCGAAGCCCAGCTCAGCAGCTATCCCTTCTTCACCCTCCTGAGCTTTGAACGCGACGCCGACAGCATCTTTGTCGATGCACAGGGCGGCCAGGCGGCCGTCAGCTCGACGACGGCGCACACGGGCATTCGCAGCATGGAACTGACTGCGGGAACTCGAGTTGCGGATGTCAAGCTGTCGTCGCTGCACGGTGGCCGGCCATTTCCAGGCCCGTGGACGCTCCTGGGCGCCTATTTCCATACCCGCCAGCCGCAGCGGATGACCATTGCTTACCTGGTTGGCGGGCAGGCTTGTGCGAGTTACACCGTGCGACTCCCGGCGGGGCGATGGACGCCGGTGCTGCTGGATACATATGGACTGGCCCGCGACGGCGACAGCGTCGGCGTGCTGCGGTTCGAGTTTGCCGGGGGGCTTGCGGCACCGGTTCTGATGGACGATGTTGTTGAGATCAATAATAAGACACAACTGCTTGAGGTGCAGGGCTTTAGAATAACTGAGGCCGGCTTTCGCTTTATCGTTGAGGGCGACGGATTCGGCTATGAGCTGCCGACGCCGGAGGCGTCGAGCGCGGGGTGGCGGTTGCTGGAGGCCAACCCGGTCAGGGTTCGATTTGGGTCGATGCGGAGCAAGAACCAGCGGACGACGTATTCCGATGGGCGGGATTTCCAGGATGGCCAGTTCCGCATGCTGGCCGACGGCGGCGATTTGCAGGTGCTCAACCGGCAACATCTGACGCCAGCGGAGATTGCAGTGCCGCCGGAACTGGGCAGGCTGGAGCGCAACAGTTCCGGCGACCTGAACAACGATGGCTACGACGAGAAGAGGGGCACATACCTGGTCCTCGCATCGGGCCCGCGGCTGGAATTCACCCTGACGCCGCGGACGGAGAAAGTGGCGAATCCGGTTATGGAGATCACAGGTCTGCCGCCGGGGACAGTCCTGGCGACGATGGAGGGGCGGCTGGTGGAGAAGGCCGTGCGGCTGCCCGATGGGAAGGTGTTGATGCAGCTTCCGGGGACGCTGCAGAAGGCCACGGGCGTTACCGTCAAAGTGAGCCGCTGAACGCACGGTCGGGCGAATCGACAGGGACCGGATTGGCCGATATATTCGTCGCCCTTGGAAACCAAGAAGAAAAACAGGAAGAGCAAGGCCGCGTTCTGGCGTTCCTGCCGGTATCTGGGTCCTCATCGCAAACTGGTGGTGATCTCCATCGTCTGCGCCTTTGTGGTGGGGGCGGCGTTTACGAGCGGGCTGGGGACGATGCTGCCGATCATGCAGGTGCTGATCGGCGGCGACACGATGCAGGACTACGTCAACCGTAAAATCGTGGAAAGTCGGCTGGATGTGAGACTTGCGGAAGATGCGGAGGCGGTGCGGCTGGTCAAAATGGACCCGGGCGGCGCGGCTTCGACACAGGGCCTGAAGATCGCCGATGCGCTGTGGCTGCGGGATGGAGGAAAGGACAGCTTGGCCGCTCCCAGGGTTCTGGAAACGCTGTCGGACCCGGCCGTGCGGACGATCGACGTGGTGGTCAACGACCGCCCCGCGCGCCTGGAACTGGTGCCGGTGGCGAGGCATTATGAGTTGCTGCGCACGGCGGCGGCGGTGCTGCCGCGCGACCGCCTTAAGGCGATCGCGGCGGTGCTGGCGGTGTTGATGGGGGTGGCGGTGTTCGGGAACATCGTGCGGTTCTTCCAGGAATACCTGTCGGAAAAGGCGGCGACGCTGGCGACGACCGACCTGCGGCGGCACGTGTATGACCACGCGTTGCACCTGCCGCTGGGGTTCTTCGGGGTGAAGGGCACGAGCGACGTCACCAGCCGGATCACGCAGGATGCCACGGGCTTGCAGGATGGGATGAAGCAGCTCCTGGGCAAGAGCGTGCAGGAGACGCTGAAGGCGGTCATGGCGCTGGGGCTGGCGATCTTCATCTCGTGGCAGTTGACGCTGTTCATCATCTTCTTCGGGCCGGTGATGTTCATCCTGATCCGCAAGTTCGGCAAGAAGATCCGCCGGGCGACGCGGGCGGCGCTTCAGAATTCGTCGATCATGCTGGGGCAGATCGAGAGCTCGCTGGCGGGCATCCGTGTGGTGAAGGCGGCCGGGGCGGAGCGGCATGAGCGGCGGCGGTTCAAGCAGATCATGCGCGGGCTGGTGCGCGAGCAGCTTCGCATCGCGCGGATCGAGGCGTTCAATACGCCCGTGCTGGAACTGCTGACGCTGGCGGTGGTGTGCATCATCGTGCTGTGGGCTTCGTACCTGGTGCTGAACAAAAGCATCGAGACCAGCACGTTCTTCCTGGTGATGGCGTGCCTGATGGGGATCGGCGAATCGCTGCGGAAGGTGAGCAAGATCAACAACCTGCTGCAGCGGGCCAACGCGGCGGCGGGGCGGCTGTTTGAGATCATGGATATGGGCACCGAGCGGCCGCGGAGCATGCTCAGGGGTGGCGCGGCAGCGCCGGCACAGCGATCGCACAAGCCGATCACCGGGGTGCAGCGCGAGATTCGATTTGAGGGCCTGACGTTCACGTATCCGGGCGGGGCGAACCCGGCCATTTCGGACGTGAACCTGACGGTTGCGAAGGGGCAGTCGGTGGCGGTGGTGGGGCGCAACGGCAGCGGCAAGACGACGCTGCTGGCGCTGCTGCCGCGGTTCTACGAGCCGCAGCAGGGACGGATCACGATCGACGGCGTGGATGTGCGCGATGTGACGCTGCGGTCGTTGCGGCGGCAGATCGGGATCGTGACGCAGGACTCGGTGATCTTCCCGGGCACGATTGCGCAGAACATCGCCTATGCCATGCCCCTGGCGAATCGGGAGGACATCGTCGATGCCGCCAAGCGCGCCTTTGCCCATGAGTTCATCATGGAAAAGGCCGACGGATACGACACCCTGCTGGGCGAGCATGGGGCGCAGCTTTCGGGGGGGCAGAAGCAGCGGCTGTGCATCGCCCGGGCGATCCTGCGGAAGACGCCGATCCTGATCCTGGATGAGGCGACCAGCCAGGTGGATGCGGAAAGCGAACACTTGATCCAGCAGGCCATTCAGAGCCTGATGCACGAGCGGACGACGTTCGTGATCGCGCACCGGTTCAGCACGATCCTGTCGGCCGACGTGATCGTCATCATGGACCGCGGCCAGATCGTGGCGATGGGGTCTCACGAACATCTCCTTGCGACCTGCCCGACCTACCAGCAGTTGTATGAGCGGCAGATCGTGGCCCCAGCGGCGGGGTAGTGTGGGATTGGACGTGCTTGCCGGCGCTGGCGTGCGGAGCAGGCCGATCGTGCGGAGCGCGAGGGACAAAGTGGGCACGGTTTCCCCCTTCTGATTCAACGGCCGATCAACGCATCGGCGGCGCATATATTAGCTTTATGTTAGGTCTCAGTCAAGCGTGATTTCGTGTATAGACCGGGGACATAGGTGGCGCTGGACCGGGGACATGGGTGACACT
>CAZMXI010000064.1:0-24593 GCA_964570205.1 uncultured Tepidisphaeraceae bacterium | reverse complement strand
TGGGCCTGGCGGTTGCGGCGGGTTTGATCTCGGTGGCCTGGCGGGCCGTAATTGTCTCGCCACCGCGGTCGATCCTGCCCGACTGCGAAGGGGCGATGCGGGTGCTGGTCATCCAGTATGCCGCCAGCGCTGATTATGCGGCCGACATCTACCGCCAGTTCCTGCCTGCGCTGCCAGCAGAAACAACCGTGTACGCCGTCTGCCCTGACCAGGCGGCATTCGATGAAATGATGGGCCGGATCGGCCTGCCTGCCTGCCGCGTGGTTCCGGTCTTCAGCGCTGGTCCGGTCACGGCTTGGTCGCGCGACCGGTGGGTTGCCCTGCGTGATGAGGCGGGCACGACGACGTTGGCCTGCCCGCGCGGCGAGGCCGGCGCCGACCTCTGGCCGGCCCGTGCGGGCGACCAGCGCGTGGGCGAACTGCTTTCGCGAACCATCCCGGGCGTCGGATGGCAGCGGCAGGCGATCTATTTCGACGGCGGCGATTTCGTCGCCGACGACCGGGCCGTCTTCATCGCCCCCAACGTGATCAGGCGCAACGTGCAGCAGACCGTGGCCGACCTCGCCGAGCTCCGCCAGAGGCTCGCAGCGCTGGCCGGCCGGCCCATCATCCTCCTGGATGATGCCCCGGAGCATCACGCGGGCATGTTCATGATGGCCGCCGGCGATGGCACGGTGCTGGTGGGCGATCCATCACTGGGGCGATCGCACGCCTGGCCCGACCTGCCCGGCGGGCCGGATTTCTCCACCGAAACGCAGGCGAAGTTCGACAGCGTGGCACGGCAGGCCGCCGACGCCGGATATCGCGTCATCAGGATGCCCACCGTTCCGGCCATGGATGGCCGCACCTGGCTGACGTACCTGAACGTCCTGATCGATGTGCGCGCCGGCCATCGCATCGTCTATATGCCGGTGTATGATGGAGCCGGCGGGATGAACGATGCGGCCGAGCGGATCTGGCAAGGCCTGGGCCACGAGGTGCGCCGGATCGACTGCACGCAGGTTTTCCGCCATTTCGGCTGCCTGCGGTGCCTGGTGAATGTGGCTGATCGCGGGTAGCCGCCGCCATCCGTGTGGACAAGCTCCTTCCGCCCGTCTATCGTGATGGCGTCAGGCGCAGGGGCTGTCGCGCTGTCACTGAAGGAGTATGAATGGTCACGCGGGCACTTGCCGTTTTTATGATCGGGTTGACGGTTGCGCTGGCCGGCTGCGGGCAAGATCAGAAGGAGGTGGCCGGGCCATCACCGGCCGACGTCCTGCCCCCCACCGTCAGGGCCGGCTTCGAGAAGCACCATCCCGGCGTGATGATCACCGCCGTCGAAACAGAGACCTACCCGGACGGCACCGTGCACTACGAGGTGCAGTTCACCGATCAGGACCGCAAGCCGATGAAGCAGGAGTTTGACTTCCGAGGCAATCCGCTGGCCGGGCATTGAGTGATTCGGCGATGGGTCTGCTCCGGGGATGTGCCGCCCGCCGAGTTCAGGCGGCGTTGGTCCGCATTTTCATTTCCCCGCGATTTTCATACACTCATCCTGCGCGGGTGCTGTCGGGAGATGAGTTATGCCCCACAAGGCGCTGATCGTCTGGGGCGGCTGGGATGGCCACCAGCCCGAGCAGGTGGCCGACCTGTTCGACCGCATTATGAAGGAAGTTGGCTTTGAGGTCGAGGTGTCCAGATCGCTGGATGTCTTCACCGATGCCGCGAAGCTGGGCCGACTCAGCCTGATCGTCCCGGTCTGGACGATGGGCAGCATAAGCCAGCCGCAGATCGAGGGCGTTTGCTCGGCCGTGCGAGCCGGCGCGGGCATCGCCGGCTGCCACGGAGGCATGTGCGATGCCTTTCGTGACGCCACCGAGTGGCAGTTCATGACCGGCGGCCAATGGGTGGCCCATCCTGGCAATGATGGCGTCCGCCATATGATCAATATCAACAGAAAGAACCGCAGCCCGATCACGAAGAGCATTGCCGATTTTGAGGTGACCACCGAGCAGTATTACATGCACGTGGACCCCACCCTGCGCGTGCTGGCGACGACGCGGTTTCCAGTGGCCGACGGTCCACACGTGGGCAACGGCCCGATCGACATGCCCGTGATCTGGACGAAGCTTTACGGACAAGGCAGGGTGTTTTACAACTCCCTAGGCCATACAACGGCAGTGCTGGAGGCCGAGCCCGTCCTGACGCTGATGCGACGGGGTTTCATCTGGGCCGCGAAGAAATGAAGTACGAATGGGCAAGCGGACATGAACGACCTGAGGAAGAGACATGATTATCACGATCGACGGGCCCGCGGGCACGGGCAAATCGACGGTCTCGCGCATTGTGGCCGAACGGCTGGGTTTTGATTTTCTGGACACGGGGGCGATGTATCGCGCCATCGGCCTGGAGGCCATCCGCCGCCAGATCAGCATGGACGATCACCGCGAAATCGCGTACGTGGCGAGGCGATGCCGGATCGAGTTCGACTGGGCCACCCGGCCCCCGGGCGTGCTGCTCAACGGCGAGAAGGTGGACCATCTCATCCGCGGCGCGGGACCGACGCAGGCGGCGTCGCAGGCAGCGGTCGTGCCGGCCGTGCGGGAATTGATGGTCAAGCAGCAGCAGGAGATCGGCCGGAAACGCCGCAACCTCGTCACCGAGGGCCGCGACCAGGGGAGCGTCGTCTTTGCCGATGCCGCGTTGAAGTTCTATCTCGACGCCACCCCTCAGGAGCGTGCCCGCCGCCGCGCCAACCAGTTGCGGCAGCGCGGCGAGGCCGTGGATGTCGACCAGCTCCTCAAGGACATCCTCGAGCGCGACCGCCGAGACTCCACCCGCGCCACCGGGCCTTTATCCGTGCCGAACGGGGCGATGGTCATCGACACCACGCACATGACTCAGGACCAGGTGATCGACCTGCTGGTCGGCCACGCCCATGCCGCGGGGGCCAGGTGATCCAGCGACAGAAGCACATGACCATGCTGTGGAAGGCCGGCCGGTCGTTCTGCCGGTTCTTCACCACACTGATGTTCGACCTGAAGGTCTACGGCCGCCGCAACGTGCCGCGCTCGGGGGGCGCGCTGCTGATCTCAAACCACGAGAGCTTTCTCGACCCGGTCGTCCTCGGCGTCAACCTGCCGCGCATGATCAGCTTCATGGCGCGTTCGACGCTGTTCGAGAAACCCCTGTTCGCCTGGCTCATTAACGGGCTGAATTCGTTCCCCGTGCGGCGGGGCGAGTCGGATATTGGCGCGATCAAGGAGGCGCTGCGCCGGCTTGAGGCCGGCGACATCCTGACGATCTTCCCCGAGGGCACGCGCTCGGCCGACGGCGAGATCGGCGCGATCCAGCCGGGCATCGCCATGATCGTCCGCCGGGCGGGCGTGCCGGTGATCCCCGCGGTGGTGGTTGGCGCGTGGGATGCCTGGCCCAGGCGCGCCCGCTTCCCCCGGCGCGGCCACGTGCGGGTCATGTATGGCCCGCCGCTCGATGTCGGCAACCTCAAGGGCAAGCAGATCGTCGAGCTGATCGACCGCACCCTGCGCGGCATGCAGGCCGACCTTCGCGCTTCACTCCCGGCCAAAACGCACAGCGCGGGTGTCGCGCTCGTTGCCCGTCGGGATCGTTAATGGCCCGTACAGTTCCGGCCGCCGCGCTTGCATCCACCGCCGCCCGGTGCACCGGTCCAGAAGCCGCGCATCGAGGTCGGCCGACACCATGTCATCCCCCAGGCTCGCGCTCTCGACGATAATCCGCCCGTAAGGGTCCAGAATCATTGCGCCGCCCGTGCGGATTTCATCATCATCGGCCCCGATGCCGTTGGCGAAGATCAGGAAAAGCCCATTGTCGTGCGCCCGCGATGGCAGCCAGCGCATCAGCCAGCCGCGGCCCTTGGGACCCAGCAACTCGGCCCGGGCCGACTCGGGGTCGTGATGCCGGTTGGCCCAGATCGCCCGGTCCACCGGCTTCATCCCGTGCGGGCTGGCCGAGTCGCACCCGCCGGTCTGGTGCGGCGCGATGAGGACCCGGGCGCCTTGCAGCGCGGTGATGCGCACATTCTCGATGATGTTGTTGTCGTAGCAGATCAGCACGCCCGCGCGGCAACCCTGGGGCGTGTCGAACACGGTGAACTCGCCGCCGGCCGTGATGAATTCGCTCTCAAACGCCTGGATCTTGCGGTGTCGCCGCCATCGCCCATCCGGCATCGCCACGATGTAGGTGTTGTACATCAGCCCATCGACGTCGCGCTCGACCAGGCCCGCGCCGATCGTCATCTTCAGGTCGCCGGCCAATTCCATCAGGCGGCGGCAGCTTGGCCCATCGGCCACCGTCTCGGCCAGATCCGCCAGCTCCTGCCGGCTAAGCCTGCGCAGGAACCAGTACCCCGTGATGCAGCATTCGGGGAAGACCAGCAACTCGACGCCGCCGCGCTTCGCCTGGTGCGCAAACGCCTCGACCTTCGCGAGATTCGCCCGCTTGTCGCCCGAGGCATGCTCAAACTGAACGGCAGCCGCGCGCAGGTTCTTCATGAATGGATTGTGTGCCGGATGGCGGCCCGGGGCAATGCCTATCGGCCGTTCATCTCCACCCAAAGCGTCTGGACGGTCGATCCGGCATCAATCTTCCACGCATCATCCCGTGTTGCCGTGTAGGCGCGCGTCGCCGTCTTCACCGGGCCGGCAGGGGAATTCCTCCAGGCGAATGTCACATCCACCGGCGAAGGCCTCCGCACCTGATACACCAGATGCGCTTCCACCTTGCGATAGGTCTTGCCGCCATCGTTGGCGAAGCGCACCCGGACCGGGCCGGCCGCGCCATCCAGCGCCACATCGCCGTAGCAGAAGCTCTGGCTCCAGAAATCGGCCGGCTCGGGCGATCGACGGATGATCTGCCAGTCCTTCACCACCGGCCGCCAAGCCTTCCCGTCATCGACGGAGTACTCGATGCGGAACTTCGTCGCCCCCGGCGGATTGCCCGAGGCATTCCAGCTCGCCGCGTACAGCCGCGCTGCCTTCTCGCCGCGCGGGGTCTTCAGCTCCAGCGTCACCGTGTTGCCGCCCATCCGGCCATCGACCACATGTGCTTCGGCCTGGTCCTTGTTCGGCCCGGCCGAGATGATGCCGTGGCCCGAAGCCTCGTAGCTGATCGTGTTGATCCCATCGTGCAGCCGCGGAATGATCGCGACGTTGCACTGGCAGACCGTGCGCCAACTCAGCTTCGCACCCTTCAGCGCATCAGCTCCGGCTCCCAGGCGCAGGAGATACTGCTGGTGCCCCTTCACCAGATCCGTCGCATCCAGGGGCTTGCCGGGCGCCAACATCCCGGCCTGCTGCCAGCGTCTGCCCTGGTCGGTGGAGATTGACACCGGGCACGCGACCTCGCCCTCGATCACCAGGCCGTTCTTGCCGCCGACGTCGTAGATACCCCACGGCTTGTCGTTGGCAGGCGTGGCGGCGATGACATAAGGCGTGTAGAACTCGAATATGACCTGCTGGTCGCTTTCATCGATCACGCCCTGTTTGTAGGAACCATCGGCGAAGTTGGGGGCGTAGGTGTACACCGCGTTGGCATATCGCACCTGCCCGGCCTTCCAGCCGGTGCCTTTGGTGGACTTGTACATGTTCTCGGGCTGGTTCACCCAGGCCCGGCTGCGCTCGGGTCCGGGAATGCCGCCAGCCTTGTAATTCAAGCCCCAGAAGACGAACGTCCTGCCATCGTCCAGGCCGGGGTTGAGGTATCGACGAAACTTCTCGCCCGGCCGAAGGTTCACCAGCGGCGGCGGCCCGGCATAGCCCGACAGGTACTCGGCCGATGCGAAGGTCGTGTACGCCGCCGCATCCTCATCGTGCAGTCCGGCCACGCGCCAGCCCCGCTGCCGCTCGGTCTTGTACGCTGGATTCTTCAACGTTTTCAGGTCCGCCATCGCCTCGGGGATCGAAAGCAACCTCGCCCCGTCGGCCGAGAAGATGACCGTCGAGACATCGTGATCCAATAGCGCCCACCGCCCCGCCCCATACGCCCCGCCCGTCAGGTATACCTCGAAGCTGTTGTGCCCGGTCACGCCCGTCACGCGTGAGCGGCAATGCCCCAGCAGGTAATTCAGCTCGGCAGTCCACTGCGCGTGCGTTGTGCCGCACAGGCCGAACCCGTGGGCGAACAGGCCGTGCCAGTAGTCGCGATTTCCCTCGCCCTTGCCGAACCCCGCATCGAAGCAGTCGCCCTTGCCTTCTTCGCCGTGGGCATAGTGCAGGTTGCGCCAGTACCACGCGGCCAGCGCCTTGTCTTCATCCATCAGAACCGATCGCCCGGTGATGCGCTGATACACCTCGGCCTGCGTGGCGGCCAGGCGCTCGAACGACGAGCAGCTCAGCTCACCCGGATAGAACGGATGCGTCGTTTTGAGCTGCGGATCGCTCGCCAGCGACACGCCGACAAGCCACAACACTCCCGCCGCGCCGATGAGCCTGCTGTTCATGTCTGATGAGCTCCTTCACCGGCATTACCGGCCAGCCCCATGGGCCGTTGCTTGCACCGCCCACGCCAGGACCGAGCATGGCGTCACTTTCGACGGCTGGTGACAGCCGACTACGGATCCGATCCGGTCGTTGAAGGCCCTGGCCCCTGGATTACACTCGCGACATGCCCAAAGGCCCCCTATGGAGAATAGGGGCCATCCGCGCAACACGGTGACCGCCGAATCAGGGAGAAGATGGCTGCTCCGGTTCATCGGCATCACGACGATTCCCGCCTTCGTCGCGGCCGGGATGCCACAGTGCTGGCTCGCCTGACTGACCCAGAAACCTGATCCCGGCGCGTCGCCCGGCATCCTGATGAACTACCTCACGCGCCTGTTGATGGCAGGATGCAGCTTCGTCGCAAGCTCCGCGGTTCCGTGGTCAGCAAGGCCTCAGAAACTCATCGCCTGCTTATACAGGTTCCACCGCTCGTCGATCTCCTCCCGGCCGATGCGCTTCAGGCCTTCCAGCGAAAAGTCGCCGATCGTGAAGCTGGCCACCACCGTCCCGAAGGCCAGCGCCCGCTTGATCGTCGCCGGCGAGAACGACCCCTGCGTCGCCAGATAGCCCATCATCCCGCCGGCGAAGCTGTCGCCCGCGCCGGTTGGGTCCACCACCTGCTCCGTCGGATACGCCGGCAGGGTAAACAGGTCGTTCTGCGAGCACATCAGGCACCCGTGCTCACCCTTCTTGATCACCACGAACTTCGGCCCCATCTTCAACACCTCCCGCGCTGCCGACACCAGGTTCTTCTTCTCCGTCAACAGCCGCGCTTCGCCATCGTTCAGCACCAGCCCGTGGATGCGCTTCAACAGTTTGCACAATTCCTGCCGCTCGGTCTGGATCCACAGGTTCATCGTGTCGGCCACGATCAACTTCGGCCCGCCCAGGCTCTCGATCATCTGCTGCTGAAGCACCGGATGGGTATTGGCCAGGAAAACGTACCGCGAGTCGCGGAAGCCGGCCGGGATCTTCGGCGCCTGCTCCGCCAGCACGTTCAGATCCACCTTCACCGTCACCGCCTCGTTCATGTCCGTCACGTACGAGCCGTGCCAGCGGAAGGTCTTCGAGCCCTTGCGCACCTCCAGGCCGGCCAGGTCCACATCCCGGCCGTCAAACACCTTGAAGAAATCCCGCGGGCAATCCTCCCCCACCGCCCCCACCAGCCGCACCGCCGTGAAGAACGAAGCGGCGTACGAGAAGTAGATCGCCGAGCCGCCCAGGATGTTCTCGTGCCTGCCAAAGGGCGTTTCAACCGTATCAAGCCCGATCGAGCCGGTGACTAGAAGCGACATAGTGGTGGTGATTGGTCAATGGCCAGCGTTCATCTGCCGATATCACGTCCGACGTGATTCCCTCTGCGTGATAAGGCAAAGGCCGGCCGGAATCAAGCGCTTCTAAGCGGTGCCGGGCAACTGCCGGATCTTCACCCGGCTGCCTGTCACCGTGTAAAGCCGCCGCGGGCTCAGGCGCTTGTATCGCTCGAACAGCCGATCCACCGCGTCATCCTGCTCCACATCCTGACCTTCCAACTGCAGGAACACCATCGTCCGGTTAAACGGCCGCTGGTGCTCAAACGGCGCTGCCGCCATCTCCTTGTCCGTCGTCAGGATGTCCCACTGTTTCACCTCGGCCGCTTCGAGGATGTCCGGCAGCGCGGTCCCGGCCTCAAGCTTCAACTCATCCGCCTGATGCACCTTGTGCCCATGCCGGACGAGGGCATCCGCCACCGCGCTGGTCATCGATCCATATAAAAGCCATTGCATGGCCGCAAATGGTAGCGAGCGGCGCGCCGCGGGCAAATCCATTCGCCAGTCGTCAGCCATCACTTCGCCCGCTGCGCGGTGAATCTCACCCGGTATACCTTGCCCGGGTCACACTGCATCGGGTTCGGCACCAGCACAAAATCATCCGCCACCACCGGATTCAGCTCCGATCCCTCGATCACCTTCGCATCGGCAATCCGGTGCGGCAGAAACTGCACCATCGGCCGCCCGCCCCGCTGCGTGCCGTTGGTGTTGATCGGCGCAAAGCTCTTCTCGCCCAGCCGCGGGCGAATCTCCAGAGTGTATTCATCCCCCGCCACCTTCAGCGTCTGCTCCCACGCCACCGGGCCATCCGCCATGCGCGCTGCCCACGCCGGATCTCCGTAGAACACCACCACATCGCGGTCGTGCAGCAGGCCCGCCCCGTCCTGGGCGCTCAGCTTCTCGCGTTTGGCGGCCGCCGTCAGCTCGCCCATTGGCCGAACCACCCGCCCCGGCGCTGGCATCTGCTTTATCAGCTCGGGAAAGCACTCCCCCAATCGATGCATCAGCGCGTGCTCGCTGGCGGTGAACGCCTCCGCCAGCGTGTACCGCCCGGGTTGCTCGACGAAGTAGTCCAGCATCCCCCACCCCGGATATCCGTACCACGTCGGCACTGTATAGGCGACCATCTGGTGCACCCCCGCCGAGTTCATCCACGCCAGCGCCATCGCATCCGGACCATCGATGTGCCCCATCAGGCAGTTGCCGATCGGCAGGTAGACCTTGGGATTGGGAGAATCGATCGGGTAGCTCTGTCCCTGCGTATCGACGCCGCGCATCTTCCCGGCCGCCGAACGGAACGACCCATTACGATATCTAAATCCGATCTGCCAGTCGCGCTCGGTGGCGTGGCCGGATGTCACGAACAGGTCGGGCCGGTAATCGTTCAATGATTCAACCAGGGCCTTGGTCGAATCGGCCGGACCCTTTTCCTCCTTGGCCGCCTGCCCTTTTGCCTTGCGAACCATCCGACCCTGCACCAGTTCGCAGTACCACAACCCCTCCTCGCACATCTCCATGGCCACTTCTGTGCCGCTGGCGACTTTCCGCACCACCAGCGGCTCGGCGTGCCTGGCGATCTTGAGCGCATTGGCCGCGTCGAACCCCGTCAGGATGCCCCAGAACGTATCGACATATGGATCATCGTCGTACCGACGAGTCAGCCGATGAACGTCGGCAACGAACTGCCGCCCGGCCTCCGCCGGCGTTGCAACAAAGCACGTGTATTTCGGGTGCAGTCTTTGCAGGACATCCAGGCTGCCTTGCACCCCATCATCGTATATGACGACTCGCCCCCCGTGCTTGGCCACCAGCGCATCAACCACCTGCTTCCATGCCGGATCGGACTGCGTGGCCTTCGATACCACTATGGCATATCCACCAACGACTTCCGCTCCTGCCCATTCGGGCGAGACGATGCTCGAAAACAACAGGACGACTGCCGCGGTGAGCCGAATATGAGCCAAATTGCCTCCTCTTTCGGGATAAGCCGGGGACGATTCTACCAGCCGACGCACCCAAGTGTATCCCGCAGCGCAGCGGACCAGCCGTAATTCCTGTAACCCAAACCGTGTTAGAGCGGCATCCCCCGAGGGCCAGCCTCAAAAAAAGAGCACCCCGCCGCTGGAGGGCGTGCGACGGGGCGCCGGAGGGCTAGGTAAGATGCGTAAATTCTACCGCAAGTAACGTATATTGCAAAGAACCGGTGCAGGAATTTTAACGCACGCCATGCACGGTCCAACGGCGGCCTCAGCAAATTTCACGCAAATATTTGCTAATGAACAGGTTATGTCAGTCGCGGTTCTCTCCGAACCCCCTGTTGGATGGATGTCGGGCCCGTTCATAGGCTGGCGCTTGCGACAACAGGATGATGCTCGCCCACCACCTCATCACTTGGACCGACAGATAAGAGAGCGGCAGAAGAAGTGCGACGAAACCCGCGTAAGCAGGCCCAACATATATACCCACAAGAGCCGCATCATACAGGATCAGCCACAACAGCCCGGTCAGCATGAGTGTCTGCCCCGCCTGCCGCGGCCCAGCGCTTCTGTGCCAGATCATCCACCCTATGGCCGCATAACCAACCATCAATGCAAAGGGGATCACCAATGCCTGTTTCAGCCACAGGGCATCGCCCAGACCATGGGACCACTTCCGCCATTCCACGAGCACCAGCGCCACATCTAATAGTGCGACGCCCCCAAACACCCCCCACCAGTGGACTGGTGTCAGCGCTGGCCGCTTCTGCTCCCAGTGGTAGGCCACGGTACTGAGCACCGCCACATGAGTAAACAGCAGCAGCGGGTGCCAAAGCAGCACCATATCCGGCGCAGGGATCAGGGCATGGAAAAACCGGATCAGCCCGAGCGTCAGCAAACCCACTGCCACAAGGTACTTGCCGGCGAAATCGTACGCGGTGATCAGCACTGCCGTCACGGCAAGCGGTACCAGGCTTCGCCAGCCCGGCGCGGGGAAGCTGGCATAAATCCAACCCGCCGCCGATGCCATGGCAATCAGCCCGAAGCAGACAACGTGTGCGGATAAGAGCCGAATCCGTCCCGATGGCAACGGCCGATGTGCGGCAAACTGGCGGTCGCGCCGACGATCGATGATGTCGTTCAGCGACATCCCGAACCCATATAGACCTATCGATACCATTGCCAGCGCCGCCAGTTGACGCCAGTCCAGAAGAGCGAGAACCTCGGCCTGGCTGTTCACCGAACTGCGGACAGCGATCAAATGCGCGGCCAGCGTATTCGAGATGGCGGTGAAGACCAGCGCCATCCGCGTCAATTGCAGAACCGTCAGCAGTCGTCGAGAGAGCCGATCGAGCATGGCCGGTGCCCCAAAGCGGCCATCATACGCCACCCGCCGGGGATGTGCTATCGCACCAGTCGCCCGGCGGGGCCCGAGCCATGACGAGCCGTTCACTTCGCAGAGAACCGGTGAATCGTCGTCGTCTTATAGGTTTCGCCGGGCTTCAGGATCGTATTGGGAAAGGTCGGCTTGTTCGGCGAATCGGGATAATGCTGGGTCTCGAGGCAGAACCCGCTGTGCTTGTCGTAGGTTCCGCCGATGCCCTTGATATCCTTGACGTAGTTGCCGGTGTAGAACTGGATTCCCGGCTCGGTGGTGTGGATCTCCATGACCCGGCCGCTGGTCGGCTCCTGGACCCTGGCCGCCAGCGTCAACGCATCCGGCTTGGACTTGGCCAGGACGAAGTTGTTGTCGTAGCCGTCGAACTTCGTCTGGGAAATCCGCGAGCCGATCTTCATCGGTTTGGTGAAATCGAGGTAAGTGCCCGCCACGGGGGCGATCTCGCCCGTCGGGATCAGGTTCTCGGCCGTCACCGTGTGCTGTGGCGCGTTCAGCATCAGCACGTGATCCAGGATCGTCCCCTTACCCGAGCCGGCCAAGTTGAAGTATGTGTGGTTCGTCAGGTTCACCGGCGTCGCCTTGTCGCTGACAGCGCGATAGTCGATGCGCAGCTCGTTCTTGTCAGTCAGGGTGTAAGTCACCACCGCCGTCAGGTTGCCCGGATAGCCTTCCTCGCCATCCTTGGCGATATACGTGAATTCCACAGCCGGGCCGGCCGACGATGCCGCGGGGCGAGCCTTCCAGATGCGCTTGTCGAAGCCGTTCGGTCCGCCGTGCAGGTGGTTGGGATCGTTGTTGATCGGCAGCGAATACTCTCGGCCGTTGAGGGTGAACCTGCCGCGGTCGATGCGGTTGCCGTAGCGGCCGATCGTGGAACCGAAGAACGGGTGCCCCGCCTCATACTGCGCGAAGTTGTCGAACCCCAGCACGATGTTCGCCAGCTTGCCATCGCGGTCTGGCACGTGCAGTTCGGTCAACGTCGCCCCGTAGGTCATTATCTTGGCGACCAGGCCGTTGTCGTTGGTGAGCGTGTACAGCTCGACGGTCTGGCCGTCCTTGGTCTTGCCGAATTCGCTCTTCTGGATGGGCATGAGTGATCCCGCCTGGTTGTTTTTCTTCTGTTCCGAACACGATGCCGAGGAAAAAAGCACAACCCCGCCGCACACCGCCAACAGCGTCAATAGACCGGTTTGTTTCATAGGTTGCTCCTTGCCCGCACAGCATATCCAACCGCCGCCACAGATCAATCACCCCGGCCAACTAACCCCAATCCACGAGCTCGCCAGGATTCACGCTACAGTGGATTTGTGGTAGATTCGCCGCGTTGCGAAAGGTGAACGCCGACAAGCCGCATCTCTGGAAGGCCGACATCGCGGCCTCCGTGGACCAATTCAATCAGTGGTTCGTCCAGTTCGCGCCCCAAGCTTTCCGCTCCACTCGCGCCAAGGCCACCGAAGACGTCAAAGCGGCACTGATCGCGACTGGCGACCTGCGCAACCTCAATCCAGACGCACTCAGGGCCAACCCCGGCGCGCTCCCCACGCTCCGCATGTGCGCTGCTCCACCACTCGCAGTGGACCGGCTGATCGGCCTGGCAGGCGCAAACAAAGGGCTCATTGGCAGGATGGAAGTGGGGAAGCTGGCCTCGCGCATGAAGGAAGACGTGCTTCTCGGCCACTTGACCGCCGTCTGCGGTGTACTCGGCAAGCTGCTGGATCGGGATATCTTTCCATGGCTCGACGCGAACACGATCCCGAGCGAGCATGAGCGAGACCGAGCATCTACGATCGTGGCCGACCGCTTGTGCAGCGCCGTCGCCAATCCCATCGTCCGCAATGCCCAGGAACAGCGGCAGCTTGCACTGATTGGCCAGTATCTCGAGGCACGCGGATATCGAAGGCAAACCCATCCCGCCGGCAAGCCGCTGGCCGAAATGGCCGCGGGCACCTACGGCTTTCGGATGAACCTGCCTGTCGGCCAAGTGGTGAAAGTGAATATCCCGGTCGATGTCGTCATCCAGCCGAAGACGCTGCGCCAGGATCGGTTGCCCGTGCTCATTGAAGCCAAGTCGGCAGGCGACTTCACGAACACGAACAAGCGGCGTAAGGAAGAAGCGACGAAGATCCACCAGCTCCAGGCGACATACGGTCAGAACGTGGTGTTCGTCCTCTTCCTCTGCGGGTACTTCGGGAGCGACTACCTGGGATACGAGGCCGCCGAGGGCATCGACTGGGTTTGGGAGCATCGGATCGAGGACCTTGCGGCACTGGGCATATGACAGGAATGATTGCGCACGGCAACAACCCGATGGAGCTGCGCCGCCAATCGATTCAGAATGCAATCGATTCGGCCAGGTCGATGGCAGACCGCAATCGCCTCGGGCAGTTCGCGACGCCACACAATCTGGCCGTCGAGATCGCTCGATTCGTCGACTCGATCATGGGCAACCGTGAGGGCGGCATACACTTCGCCGACCCTGCCGTGGGCTCGGGCAGTTTCTTCTCCGCCGCATTGAAGGTCTTCGGGTCTGGCCGGATCAGCAGCGCGATCGGCATCGAGCTTGATCCCGCCTTCTGCCGCGCGGCCAGGGATCTATGGGCGGCGTCTGGCCTTTTGGTCATGGAAGGGGATTTCTCCCGGCTGGTCGCCGGCAACTCGCGCCCACCTTCGCCTAACCTGATCCTCGCCAATCCGCCCTACGTTCGCCACCACCACCTGTGTCGCGAAGAGAAGCAAGAGCTGCAAAGCCTCGTGAAAGCGATGGCCGGCGTAGAAGTGAATGGCCTGGCTGGCCTTTACGTCTATTTTCTCCTGCTCGCCACGGCATGGATGGCGGACGGGGGCTACGCCGCCTGGCTGATCCCCTCCGAGTTCATGGATGTCAACTACGGCGCTGTCCTGAGGCGCTACCTTGCAGATCGTGTGACGCTCATCCGCGCCCATCGCTTCCACCCCGATGACGTTCAGTTCGACGATGCGCTCGTGTCGTCGGTCGTGCTGGTCTTTCGCAAAGCAGTTCCGCCGCCCGACCACGAGCCCCAATTCACGCTCGGCGGTTCGCTCGCCAAGCCCCATGCCATCGAGCGCGTGTCGCTTGAGCGATTGCGCACCTCGCGCAAATGGACTGTCTATCCCGGCCACGCGAAGAACGACCGTCGCATTTCCTGCGGTGACGGTGGCCCGAACCTCGCCGACTTCTTCCGCATCCAGCGCGGCATCGCGACCGGTGGCAACAAGTTTTTTGTCCTGGAGCGGGCTGACGCGAAGCGTTGGCGGCTTCCCGCGCGCTGCCTGCGCCCGATCCTCCCCAGCCCACGACATCTCAAGGCGACGGTGATCGAGCCCGACGACGATGGATACCCCCTGATCGACCCCCAGCTCTGCTTAATCGATTGTGGCCTGCCCGAGCACATCGTCCAGGCTCGCCATCCCGCCCTTTGGGAGTATCTGCAGACCGCCGAGACGCTCGGCGTCAGAAGGGGCTATCTCGTGGGCAAGCGCACTCCGTGGTACAAGCAGGAACAGCGCGAGCCCGCGCCATTCCTCTGCACCTATATGGGCCGTGGCGCTGAGCAGGCGCGCCCGTTTCGCTTCATCTGGAACCGGTCGCAGGCTATCGCCACGAATCTGTATCTGATGCTCTATCCCACCGGATCACTTCGGCAGTTGCTTAGCCACAATCCCTCTGCGGCCGCCAACGTGCAGGCGGCTCTCTCGGAAATCACCGGCCACGAACTGCGCGGAGAGGGACGCGTATACGGCGGCGGGCTCCATAAGATCGAGCCATCAGAATTGGGGAATCTATCGGCCGCGGCTCTTCTTCGCCAATTTCCATGTTTATCCGAGGCGGCAAGGCGTGAGGTGCAGGGGTTGCTGTTCCCATGACGCAAGTGCGGTCAGGAAGGGCGGTTGGCTGAAGATCTCGCCCATTGCATCAGCGTTGTCTGGCTCCTCGCTCGCCTGTCGGTATACTGAGCACATTCCTGCAATCTGGCGGAGGCCTTGAATGTTCAAGAGCGTTCTTCTGGCGGCGATGGCGGGTGGGCAGGCCGCGGGCGGCGCGGGCGCGCAGACCGACCTGGTGGGGCTGGACCCAGAGCTCAGCCCTCCGGTTCGCATCGAGGCGGCCGGCAAGCCGATCGACACGGCCATCGGCCACGCCGCCCCGCTCGTCGCCGACTTCGACGGCGATGGCGTGCCGGACCTGCTCGTGGGGCAGTTTGGCGAGGGCAAGCTCTGGATCTACCGCAACGAGGGCACGGCGGCCGCCCCGAAGCTGGCCGCGGGGCAGCTATTCAAGGATGGCGCTGACAACGGGCGCATCCCCGCTGGCTGATGCGTGGGGTTTGGTCCACAGGTTGTGGACCTCGATGGCGATGGGATCAACGACGTGGTCTCGGGCTCCTGGCCGGGCGAGATCTTCTACTTCAAGGGCCTTGGGCGCGGCCAGTTCGATGGGCGTATCAAGCTGCAAGACAAGGCCGGCAAATCGATCAACATTGGCGGCGGCATTCAGCGCAACGACGATCGCGAACTGCTGATTGCCGGCGATGCCGAGTTCGAGCGGAAGGAAGGCAAACAATACATCGTCTATGAAGGCGAGTGGATCGAGTTCAAGCCGGGCCAACAGGGCGGCATAACCGGTACAGCCTCGGCCGTATGCGTCGTTGACCTGAACAAAGACGGCGCGCTGGATCTGATTGTCGGCACCATCAGGGGCGGCGTGCATTTCGTGCCCAATGAAGGCACCACCAAGGCATGGGCGTTCGGGAAGGATCAGCAGATCGCCGCCGGCGGCAAGCCGATCCAGGTGGGCGCGCAGGCCGGTCCGTGCATCGCCGACTGGGATGGCGATGGCAAGCCCGACCTGCTGGTCGGCGCGGGCGATGGAAGCGTCACGCTTTATCGCAACACCGGCGAAATCGATCAGCAGACGAAACTGCCGATGTTCGCCGCCGGGCGGGTGCTGGTGCCCAAGGCAGCGCCGGCGGTCTATGGCCCGGGCGCGCCGGCCGAGGCGAGGCGCGGCAGCCGAGCGAAGATCTGCGTGGCCGACTGGAACGGCGACGGCCGGCCGGACCTGCTGCTGGGCGACCTTGCCGTCCAGAAACCCGATCTGCCGGAGCCGACCGCGGAGCAGAAGGCGGAACACGAGAAAGCCCGGGCGCAGATCAAGGAATTGCAGCCGCGGTATGACAAGGCCGCCCAGAAGTACTTCAACTCGCGAGGTACTGAGTTGACAACGCAGGAGCGCGAAGCGGTCCAGAAGGAGTTCATGGAACTCATGCAGCAGATGCAGGCGCTGCGCAACAAGCTGCCGCGGGAGTATGAGCAGCACGGCTGGGTGTGGCTGTTCGAGCGCAAGCCGGCGGAGCGATAGGTCAGCGGGATTCGTCGGCCCCCCGCCTTATCGCCAGTTGGTAATACACCGCCGCGAAGGTTGCGGCGAGGACACCCTGTGCGGCGATGCCCAGTGTTGTGGGAATCTCGCCGTTCCAGATATGGATCAGCGCTCCCACGGGGCTGATCGTGCATATCTGGGTCAGGCTCTCTTCCTTCGAGTTTTCCGGCAACAGGCTGTGACGCACGTAATCGACCAGGAACGGACCCACCCAGATCAGCACAATGAACAATCCCGAAAAAAAGGCCGACTTCAGCCGCAGCCGGTACAGAACCCGCAAGAGGTAGCTGACGGCCCCCAGGAAGAACACCAGCACCGCCGCCGTACGAATCACCGCCTCCTTCTCGTCCAACCTCCCGCCCAGGCTTGAATACTGGATGTACGCCGGGAATGTCAGGAACATCAGCACGCCGGCGCACAGCAGCACCACCAACAGCGGCGGCATCGGCCGGCGCCCCAGCGCCGGGTCGTCCAGGTCCTTGTGCATCCGCCACTCGATCGTCGCCTTGGCCGCGTTCGCCAGCGGCACCAGCGCCAGCAGCAGCCCCACGAGCATCGTGGTGATGAAATACACCCGCAGGGGCGCCAATTCGTGCCAGCGGTCCACGTACGGCAGGCCATGCCAGTACTCTGCTCCGAAGTAAGAAATCGCCACCCACACGCCCAGCAACAGCAGCGCCGGCGCCACGCCCAAAGCCGGGCGGTCCGGCCGGCGGTACCTCCGCATGGCCCCCACGCAGAAGATCGCCGCCACCGCCAACTGCGCCGCCACCGCCAGCAGGCGTTCGGTCGTCACTTCCGCGCTGGCCCGCCCCAGGTACTCCGTGACCTGCAACGGCCCGGTCAGCACCTTCAGCCCCGGCAGCGCCCCCAGCCAGTTCGACCCGGTCAGACTGACAATCAGCAGCACCACCATCGAGACCACGGCCGCGCCCTTCCACTGGAAACTCAGGCACGCCACGATCGACCAGACCCACAGTGCCAGGATCCCCATCGACACGTTGATGATCACCCACCGTTCGTAGGCCACCCCCGCCCCGTTGGCTATCGACAAACCCACCAGGAAGTTGATGGCCGCCAGCGTGATCGCCTGGAACGTGCTGCCGAACAGATACCCAGCCACCGCGCAGCCCGAGCGCACCGGCATCAGCCGATGCGACTCGATCATGCCCCCGGCCAGGTCCTGCCGGATTGCCGCGCCCAGGGTCATCGGACCCAGGATCAGCAGCATGATCGCCTGGAACAACAGCACGACGTACATCATGCTCTGGAGAATTCGTGTCGCCGCCCGCGGCTCGTACCGCACCGGGAAATAGATGAGCATCGCCAGCGCCGCCAGGTAGCACCCCGACGTCAACAGCAGGTTCTTCCACCCGCCGCGAAGCTGAAATTGCGCCCAGCCGATCGACAATGAAGTCATGATTCTCCGGCGGGCCCGGCCGCCGGCCTCTTATTCGCCCGTCAATCCACCTGCTTGATGCCCGCCCGCAGATACGCCTCTTCAAGGTCCGCCGCGTTGGCGCTGAAAGAAGACACGGGCACCTTCTGGTTCACCAGTTCCGCCAGCAGCGCGGCCGCCTGGTCCTTGCCGGTGTCGAACTCCAGCGTCACCCGCTCGTTGTCCACGATCGCATCGGCCACCCCAGCGATCGCCTTCAGCATCCGCCCCAGCCCCGCCACCGGATGCGCCAGTTGAATCGTGTAACGGCAGCGGTCGCCGTGCGCCATCCCCGCCACCTCGGCCACCGTGCCGAACTTCAGGATGTTCCCCGCCGACATCATGGCGATGTGCGTGCAGTATTCCTCCATGTCGGCCAGGATGTGCGATGACACGATCAGCGTCTTGCCCTGGTCGCGCAGGTTGCACAGAAGCTGCCGGAACTGCACCCGCCCCGCCGGGTCCAGGCCCGCCGCCGGCTCATCCAGCAGGATCAGGGCGGGGTTGGGCAGCAGCGTCCGCGCGATGCCCAGCCGCTGCCGCATGCCTCTCGACAAGGCCTTGACCTTCTGGCCCTTCTTCTCCGTCAGCCAGACCTTCTCCAGCCAGAAGTCGATCCGCTCATCCACCTCGCTGCCCTGGAGGCCATAGCCAAAGGCGATGAAGCGGAGGAACTTCGCCACCGTCAGCTCTTCATAGGCCCATGGCGTGTCCGGCGTGAAGCCGATGAACCCCATCGCATCCACCGCGCCAGGGTGCACGCGGTGCCCCAGCACGTGAATCAGCCCCCGCGCCAGCGGCTGCAAGCCGGCGATGGCGCGCAGCAGCGTCGTCTTGCCAGCGCCGTTGGGTCCGATCAGGCCCAGCAGCATTCCCGAACCGAGCGACAGATTCACATCCCGCACCGCCACCAGCTTGTCAAACTGCACCCGCACCAACTCCAGCGACAGCAGCGGCGGGCCGGCCATTCCGGAAGCCTCAGATGCGGCGGAGGTTACGAGATCGGTTTTCATAGGTCTCCTGAACGTAATCCGATAGTCGGCCGTTGTCACTTACAGTTGCAGTATTTGTTTGGAACCGCCCCCCTGATGGCGGGCAGGACTCGGGGTCCATCAACGTCCGTTTCGCCCGCAGGTATGTAGATGCGTCAGACGGACTTCTGATCATGACGCCGGGCTCGAACCGCGGTGTTCGGGCCGGCTTCGGCGAGACAGTAATGCCGCCCCGCGCGGCAAGGAGATGGTGCGATGAGGCTTCTGGTTGCTTGCATGGCGGTCGGGCTTCTGGCTTCGGTGGCTCTTGGCGCTCAGAAGGAAAGGCAGAAGGCCCCCAAAGTCCAGAAGATCAACGGTGAAATCACCGCGATCGACAAGGACGCCAAGACCGTCACGATCGTTCAGAAAAAAGAAGGCAAGGTCGCGGCCGAGAAGAAGGTAACCGTCGAAACCAAGACGAAGATCATGGTTGACGGCGAAGGATGCGACTTTGGCAAGCTGGCCATCGGCCAGAAGGCCCAGGCGGCCTATGACGAGGGCGGCATCGCCAGGCAGATCGTCGTCGGCAAGGCCAAGGGCAAGGTCAACCAACCCGCCAAGGAAGGCCAGCCCAAGCCGGAGCGTGCTGCCAAGAAGGTAGAAAAGGCGGAAAAGACGGAGAAGGCAAAGAACTAGCTGATCCAGCATGAGAGGCCGATCACGGTTCGGGGCTCGATTTCCATCGGGCCCCGTTTCTGTTTCTTCGCCATGAACTGGCAACGCCGCCCTTCCTTTCGCACAATGGCGCCCATGACTCAGCTCCAAAGGCTCACGCGCCTTGCCGTTCGCTTTCGCGACCAGCGCGACTGGAAGCAGTTCCACACCTCCAAGGAACTCGCCATTTCCCTCGTCGTCGAGGCGACCGAGCTGCTCGAAATCATGCAATGGCGCCACGGCGAGGACCTCGACGCCACCGTGCTCGCCAAGCGGAATGAGATTGCCGATGAGATCGGCGATTGCGTCCACAGCCTTCTTCTGCTCGGCGATTGCCTGGGCATCGACCTCGCCGAAGCGTTCGAGCGCAAGCTCCGCAAGACGGCCCGCCGCTACCCCGTCCGCCGCGCCAAAGGCAGCCCTGCCAAGCACACCGACCTGGCCCCTCCCCGTCGCAAGCGGTAGACGCCTGTGTTGCTTCCCCCCGCCGCCCGTCTACACTACGCCGCCATGCCCCGGATTGACATCCGCGCCATCATCTTCGACATGGATGGGGTCCTCTGTGACTCCGAACGCTTCATCTGCGAGGCTGCCTGCCGCATGTTCGCCCAGCGCTATAGCGCCACGGTTCACCCCGATGACTTCCTGCCGTTCGTCGGCGCTGGCGAAAACCGTTATCTGGGCGGTGTGGCCGAGAAACACGGCATCACGCTTAAGATGCCCGAAGATAAATCCCTCACCTACGCGATCTACCTCGACATCATCAAGGGCCGGCTCGATCCTCTGCCCGGCGCGGTTGCATTCATAGACTCCTGCCGACAGCGCGGCCTGAAGCTTGCCGTGGCCAGCTCGGCCGACCGCATCAAGGTTGATGGCAACCTCGCCCAGATCGGCCTGCACCCCTCCCGTTTCGACGCCATCATCACCGGGTCCGACGTCGAGAAGAAAAAACCCCATCCGGAGATCTTCCTGGCCGCCGCCGCGGCCCTTCATGTGCCTCCCGTCCACTGCATCGTCGTCGAGGATGCCCCCAACGGCATCCAGGCCGGCAAGGCCGCCGGCTGCCGCTGCCTCGGCCTGACCACCAGCTTCGACGCCCCGACCCTCCGCTCCTCCGGCGCTGATTTCACCGCCCCCGACCTTGCCCGCGTCCCCCCCGACCTGTTTACCGCCTGACCCGAGCCGCCATGCAACCGCCCCTGCTCGTCCCCATGCCGCAACGCCTTGCCTTTGGCGAAGGCGTCTTCATCCCACGCGCTGGCCAGTTCATCCGCATCCAGTCGGCCGGCCTTCTTGCCGCCGCCCAGGTCATCCAGCACGCCCTGCGCCAGTCCACCACGCTCAAATGGCCGATCATCGCCGGCTCCGGCGGCCCGGCCGAGGGCATCGCCGCCACCATCGCTATCGACACCAACCTACAGCCTCCACAGGGTTATCGCCTTTCCATCGCCCCCGCCGGCATCTCCATCGCGGCGGCCGATCCCGCCGGCGCTTTCTACGCCGCCCAGACCCTCGCCCAGCTCCTGCGCCTGTATCCAAGCCGCCTGCCCGCGCTCGACATCCATGACCACCCCGACTTCCCCCAGCGCGGCGTCATGCTCGACATCAGCCGCGACAAAGTCCCCACGATGGACACCTTGTTCGCCCTGGTGGATGAACTGGCCGGGCTGAAAATCAACCAGCTCCAGCTCTACACCGAGCACACCTTCGCCTATCGCGGCCACGAAGTTGTCCACGCTCGCTCCAGCCCCATCACGCCCGAGCAGATCCTCCAGCTTGATGCCTATTGCCGCGAGCGCTTCATCCAGCTCGTCCCCAATCAGAACTCCTTCGGCCACATGGAGCGATGGCTCAGGCACCCCCAGTACATCCACCTGGCCGAGGCCCCCGATGGCTATCAATCCCCCTGGGGCCGGCGCGATGGCCCCTTCAGCCTCTGCCCCACCGACCCGCGTGCGCTGGATCTGCTGACCGACCTTTATGACCAGCTCCTGCCCCATTTCTCCAGCCCTCTGTTCAACGTCGGCTGCGATGAAACCTACGACATCGGCCAGGGCCGCAGCCAACCGCAGGTCCAGCGGCTCGGCCGCGAGCGCATCTACCTCGATTTCCTCCTCCAGATCCACAACCTCATCCAGCAGCGTGGCCGGACGATGCAGTTCTGGGGCGATATCATCCTCCACAAGCCCGAATTGATCCCCGAATTGCCCGAGAATGTCATCGCCCTGGAGTGGGGTTATGAAGCCAACCACCCCTTCGACCGCGATGGCGCCCTTTTCGCCCAATCCAACATCCCCTTCTATGTCTGCCCGGGCACATCATCCTGGTTGAGCATCACCGGCCGAACCGACAACGCCCTGGCAAACCTCCGCAGCGCGGCCGAAAACGGCCTGAAACACGGCGCCATCGGCTATCTCAACACCGACTGGGGCGACTGCGGCCACCTTCAGTACCTTCCGATCAGCTATCTCGGTTTCACGGCCGGGGCGGCCTATTCGTGGAGCTTGGCCGCCAGCCGCGACCTGGATATCCCCGCCGCTCTCGATGCCCACATCTTTCGCGACCGCGCGGGCGTCATGGGCCGGCTGGCATACGCCCTGGGCAATGTCCATCAGGCGATTGATAAGCACCGGCCCAACGCCACCTACCTGTTCTGGCGGCTATTGGCCGGGCCGGAGCGGGAAAAGGAGTTTGACGGCATTGATGCTGCCCAGTGGATGGCCGCCCGCGAGGCGATCGAATCCGTCATCGCCCCGCTGGATGATGCCCGCATGGACCGCCCCGACGCCGCCCTGATCCGCGATGAATTCCGCAACGCCGCGGCCATGCTCCGCCACGCCTGCCGCCGCGGCCTGTGGAAGCCGGACCCGAGCGCCGAGTCCCCCATCGCCCTGACGGCCGAGATGGCGGGGATCATCGGCGAACACCGCCGGCTCTGGTTGAAACGAAACCGCCCCGGCGGCATGGAAGACAGCGCCCACCGCCTCATCAGCCGCCTGGCCGACTATACATAGCATTAGTATCAGAAACAGTGGCACGGGCGCCCCGCCCGTGAGCAAACAATCCCCGCCCGTGGCATGTCAACACTACTGCGCAAGCAGTCCTACGGCGGCGACATGCCCAGCTTGGTCCGCCAGCGCGTGAGCCGCTCCAAGTGCTCAGGCTTCATGTGCTGCTTTCGCTCTGGCCAGTGTTCCCTATGCTGCTCGGGACAACACACAACGGCCGAACCCCGCGCAGCCTGGTCGAGCAGGTCATCGATGTAAGCGCGCTCGTTGCTGCCGTCGAGGCGCTTTCCATACCCATCGAGTTCGATGATGTACTGGTGGGTTAGCGAGACAATCTCGAACTGCTTCCGCACGCGCTCGACTAGCGCGGTGATCTCCTTGTAGCTCACAGTCGGGCGTTTGCTCCGCTCGCCGGGTTCATCGGCATTCCAGATGACGTGGGCAATGTGGCGATTGCGGATGTGTTGGATCTTGCTCTTCACGGCCTCATGCTCTGGCTCAAAGCTGGCGTCATTCAACTGCTTCCAATACGCCTCCCGGTACTCTGGCTTAAGCGAGCGGCCCACGCGATTGGCGAACCTCCGCAGGTCAACCGTGTCCGACCCCTGGTCAACGACGAGCGTGGTGAGGATCAGGATGACCATGTCACCGTAGTTCTCAAGGAGTTCTTGCCAGAACCCGAGCCCGTTCGGATCGAGGATTTCGTTCAGCCCATAGGACTCGACACGCCGCATGACCTCAAGGTTCGAGTGTACACGGATGAGTCTGCGCCAGATATCCCGCACCTGTTGCTTGTAGCGCTCGACGTGCTGCTGTTCGAGCATCTGCTCGACGCCGGGGGAATTCGTGTCGTCCATAGAATTGCTATACCCTTCAGGAACTGCCGGCGAAGCCAAATGGCACATCACTTTGATGCCCGTTTCGAACAAACCGGTGTCTCCGCGACTGAGCGAGAAAGGGGAGTGAGAAGTAACGAGGTCTCTCACCTCCCCATCCCCGGCCTCATCAACATCGGCCCCCCGACCGTTCCCAGCCCGATGATGATCTTCTTCGCTGTCCCGGTATCGGGGATGACGTGCACGATCGTATCGGGCTTCAAGTCCTCCAGCGTGCCGTCCCGGCCGGGCTCTCGGGGGGTGCCCATGATCAGAACCTTCGTCCACTCATCCGTCTCGACGGTACATTCCTTCGGTTCTTCCGGCCGGCCCTTCAACGTGAACCGCATGCTCATCCGCCCATCCCGCTCTTCCACCGCCGCTTCCATGTTCCGCCACGAGCGGTCCACCCGGCCGAAAATCACCACCTTCTTCCCCTCCACCTGCCTGACCTGCCCCACCAGCGCCTGCGAGGTGGCCGTGACGATCATCCGATCGGGCCGGCCGCGCGTGCCGCGAATCACCCGGACCTGCGCCGCCATGTCCGGCTTCACATCCTCCAGCTTCCCCGACTCGTAGTCCACCATGAACGTCGTTCGCTCATCGGTCGGCAGGGCCACATCCTTGTCCCCCAATCCCTTCATCGGCGTCACGATCAGGGTCTTGCCCTCCACCTTCGCCACCGTCCCCATCAGGCCCATCGGCCCCACCGCCGGCTGCGTTGCCGGCCGCGTCACCGGCCCGCTTTCCTGTGCCCACGCCATGCCCGCAACACCCACCATCGCCAACACCCACGCGATCAGGCTTTTCATGTTGATCTCCGTCCGCCCCATCCTATCGCCCCGCGCACCCCATTCCAAACCGACCCCCGCAAGACCACACAACTTCACCATTTCGTCCCTGTCAGGTCCTGAATCGCCACACATTGCCCCCAAGAAACTCGAAATGTATAGACCGGGGACATAGGTGGCGCGGACCGGGGACATGGGTGACACAACCCG
>CAZMXI010000063.1:2060-24797 GCA_964570205.1 uncultured Tepidisphaeraceae bacterium | reverse complement strand
GGCCGCGAGCGGATTCTGGAGCACTTTGGTCGAAGCATGGCCACATCGATGGCGATCATACGGTTGAACTATGCGGTCGAGATGCGGTACGGCGTGCTGTTGGACCTGGCGCGGAGGGTGTGGGCGGGAGAGGCGATCGATCTGACGATGGGGGCCGTGAACGCGATCTGGCAGGGAGACGCCAGCGCGATGGCGATCCAATGTTTCGACCACGTCAGCAGCCCGCCGCTGGTGGTCAATGTGGCGGGACCGGAAATGCTGAGTGTCCGGCGACTGGCCGAGCAATTTGGGAAGCTGCTGGAGAAGGATGTCCAGTTTACGGGAAAAGAATCGGAGAATGCGTTGCTGAGCAACGGCCAATCGGGGCATCGGCTGTTTGGGTATCCGCAGGTCCCCATTCAACAGGTTATCCGGTGGATTGCGGACTGGATCAAAAGGGGACAACCGGTGTACAACAAACCTACGCATTTCGAGTCGCGCGACGGAAAGTTCTGACAAATCCTGTTCAACCCCGGGGCGCCAGCGGCATCCCGGGAGAAAGCGGGGTCGCCATGAATAGTGAAATAGGCTGGTCAGCAGTGCGGCGGACTCTGGGTCGGGGCATCGTCATCCCGGCCAGCCCGCTTGCCCTGAATGCCCGCAGAAGACTTGACGAGCGGCGTCAAAGGGGGCTCTGGCGGTACTATTTCGCGGCGGGCGCGGGCGGCATTGCCCTGGGCGTGCATACGACGCAATTTGCCATTCGCAACACTGAGATCGGGCTTTTCGCGCCTCTGTTGGAACTGGGCCGGGAGGAGATGGACCGAGCGGACCGTGGCCGCAAGGAGCCCCTGGTGCGCATCGCGGGCGTATGCGGTCGGACACATCAGGCGGTGTCGGAGGCTGAGCGCGCGAAAGGGCTGGGCTATCACGTGGGACTGCTCAGCCTGGCGGCGATGGAACGCACCGATGATGAAGAACTGATTGGGCATTGCCAGCGGGTGGCGGAGGTGATCCCCCTCATGGGATTCTACCTTCAGCCGGCGGTGGGCGGTCGGGTGCTGAGTTATTCGTTCTGGAGGCGGTTGATGGACATCCCGCGGGTGATCGGGATCAAGATCGCTCCGTTCAATCGCTACCAGACGCTGGAGGTGATGCGAGCGGTCGCGGATTCCGGGCGTCATGATGTGGCGTTGTACACCGGAAACGATGATCACATCGTAGGCGATCTGGTGACGCCTTTTGGGTTTGCGTGCGCCGCCGGGCCGGTGACGCTGCGGATGGTCGGTGGGCTGCTCGGGCACTGGGCTGTCTGGACCCACAAGGCGGCGCAGTTGCTGCGGATGTGTCACGACGCGGTCGGCCAGAACATCGTGGGCGTTGAACTGCTGCGGATGGGCGCTGAGGTGACGGATGCCAACGCAGCGTTCTTCGATGCAGCGCATGGTTTTGCCGGATGCATCGCCGGATTGCACGAGGTGCTTAGGCGGCAGGGGTTGCTGGAGGGCACCTGGTGTCTGGATGAGCGTGAGGGCCTCTCGCCGGGGCAGATGGAGGAGATTGACCGCGTTCATGCGGCGTATCCGCATCTGAACGACGATGCGTTCGTACGTGAGCATCGGGATGAGTGGATCAGGGGTGAATGAGCCTCAGGGACACAGCAGATCGCGCATTGCGGCCTGCAAGGTCTGGAAATGGAAGGGGTAGCTGGCTTCCAGCAGTCGCCTGGGAAGACAGCGACGACCCTGGAGGGCCAGGGATGCGTCGGTGCCCATCAGATAGGCCCCCAATCGCACCATCAATGACGGTGCGGGAGGCGACCATGGCCGACCCAGCGCCCGGCGCAGTGCACGCATGAACTCGGCGTTGGAAACCGGTTCAGGTGCGGTGGCGTTGAGCACGCCGGAAAGGTCCTCGGAATTCATGCACCAGCGAAGTATCCCCAGCAGGTCGGCAATATGAATCCAGCTCATGCCCTGCCGGCCTGAGCCGGCGGCCCCGCCGAGAAACCATCGCCCCAGCCTCGCCAGCACCGGCAGGCCGCCCTGCTCCCGGTCGAGCACGAAGCCAATCCGCAGAGTCACCCGGCGCGTGAAAGGCGTGGGCACATCCGCCAGGGCTTGTTCCCACTGGATGCAGGTTCTGGCAAGGAAATCGTCGCCGGGTGGCGTCGATTCATCGCATTCACCGTCGCCGTCGCCGCCATAGTAACCGATGGCGCTGGCCTGGATGAGCAGCCGCGGCGGGCGGGGGGATTGCTGAATCGCCCGAGCGATGACGCGTGTTGCATCGACCCTGGACTGGAGAATCTCGCGGCGATGTGTCGGTGTGAAACGAGTGTTGATGTTTCGCCCGGCCAGATTGACCACCGTGTCGGCGCCGTCGATCTCGGTGGTCCAGCCGTCAAGCGTACGGCCATCCCAGACGACGCCGCGTGCAGGCCCGAGGGCGGATTCGGTCGATCTTGAGAGGATCACGATTTCGTTGTCGCGGCCGGCAAGGTCCGTGGCCAACGCCCGACCAAGAAATCCGCTGCCGCCGGCAATGATGATCCTTCCTGTCACAATCGTTCCCTGCCAGGCTCATCATAGGCTCAGGCGGGCGGTTGAAACAGCTCGTCGGCCCCAGGAAAGCGAAAGCCCCTGGTGTGGGGACAGGGGCTTTCAGGGGAGGTGAACAACATTCGTACGCAAATTGATTGTGTTTGTGCATCACCTGCGGCGGCGCACCCAGCGAACAGCACCCAGGGCGCCAATCAGCGCCGCCCCGCCCATTGCCGCCGATGGCAGGGGGGCCACGGTCGTATAGGATTGGTCGAGAATGAAGCGATGGGCGCTCGCCGGAGCGTTCGGCATGATCTGCTCAAGCGAGAGCCCATTCTCGAACTCCACTGTGATGTACGCGTTGGGCGCCGATCCGTTGTTGAACAAAATCGTTCGATAGTCGATGGATGCGCCGCTCACGAGTGGGTCGATGTCTGTCTCGAAGATGAACATGGCGCCGGGGATGAACCCATCGAACAGATACTCGACCGCGTCGGAGGTCACATCGCCCTGCTTGTCGTCCGGGCGGAGCAGCACCGCCTGAATCGACGGCGAAGACCAGAGCGTCCACGACAGATCAAACTCGTGGTTCGGGCTGCCGATCGTAATCTCGATGCCGGTGATCTTGAGATCGGACGAGGTGTTCTGCAGCGAGAATACGGGCGTGTCGCCGTCTCCGTAAACCGTGAGACTGTACGCGGTGTCAACGGTGTCCGCCTGCGCGCGGGATCCGGCAATGGCGCAAACAAGAACCATAGCCGAAATAGCGAGTGTCCGTCGCATGTTCATCTCTCCTTGACCAGGCAGTCTTGGGGGGAACGCATCTCTCTCACGCCCTGCCCTGTCTGGATGGAACTATACCCCGCTAGCAACAGATCGGTAGTCAAAAACACCGGAGGGAGAGAACCCGACTGCTTCCGCGGCGTTAAGCTGGGAGAAATGAATCAGAGGCAGCGGCAACGAACAGGTTATCGGCCTGTTATCGCGTGCGGCGCTGGGGGATACTCGGTCGCACTATTCGCTATGACGACGGCCGGCGGCTGAAGGGCGGGCGCCGGGTCAATTCGCACTTCTTTGATCTCTTTGTCGCAGGCGAGGGCGAAAAAGGCGAGGCTGACCACGATAAGCTTGCGCATGAACACTCCGTTGCGGTTATTGGGCCATGTTGTACTCGAAGAGGGCGGCGTTGTGCTATACCGGGGAAGTGCTTCGAGAGATGGTGAGCCCGGCGCGGTTGATCTGGCTCTGGAAGACCGTGCCCATTGCCCCTGGAAGGCCGGCCTGGCTGGCCAGACCTTCTCGCAGCCGCGCTGCCTGGCGTCCATTCCTGCAAAGGAAGTAGGCAAAGCCACCGCCTCCGGCGCCTGCGAGCCCAGCCGCGCTGTAGAGGTCCCGCAATTCCAGAAAGAGGATGTCGATGCCCGGGGTCGTGCTGCCCGGATAGAGCTGCTTCTTGATTTCCCAGTAGCGGGCGACATGGCGCGCGGCGGCCGGCCATTGGCCCTTGAGCAGCGAGGTCCGCAGCGCGGCGGCGGATGCCTTGAGCTGTTCCAGCACATGGATGACCGCCGGCTCGCGCGCCAGCCAGCGTCCCATAACACGGCGGAGAATGTCTCGGGCCAGTCTCTGTTGGCCTGAGTAGTAGACGACGAGTTGTTCTTGCAGAGCATCGACCTGAGCATCAGTGAGCGAGAGCCGCTCGACGACCGGTTGCTGCGGCAATCCAGGCAGGGTGACGGTGGACTTGACGCCGCCCACGATCCCGCCGACCTGATCCTGCCAGCCGCCGCCGGTGCCCAGGCGTTGTTCAAGCAGGAGCGTCTGGCGAATGAGCTCATCGTGCGAAGCCGGCTGGCCGGCCGCCTCGTGCAGTGCGCCCAGCAGCGTCGCCGCGAGGATGCTGCTGGTGCCCAGGCCCGAGCCTTTGGGAACGCGGGACTCGGTCGAAACGATCAGGCCGCCGCCGAGCCTGCGCAGGTGCGCGCTCAGGTCAGAATCGCCAGTGGGCAAGAGGTCCGCCATTTCCAGGGCCACCTTGTGCAGCGCAAACGGATCATGCACGTCAACTCCCTGCCGAAGCTGGCCGGACCCGCGAATCTCGACATGTCGGCCCAGGTCCTGGCTTTCAAGGATCAGGACCGGCTGCCGGACGGCGCGGACGATGGCGCGCACGGGTGGGTGGCCGTCGAGGTTGATGGCGACGTTGATCACGTGCCCGCCGCGTTCATAGCAGTAGGGGGGCGTGTCGCTCCAGCCGCCGGAAAGATCCAGCCGAACCGGCGAGGCGGCTTCGATACGCAGGCCGGGCTGGATGCGAATGCCGCGCCTGGACGCCACCTCGATCTCCGGGCTGGCCAACTCGCTGGCGTCAGCGACTTTGGCGAAGGCCAGCCGCATGTTTGCGTCAATCCAGTCCAGCAACTCGGCGCTGGGCGGGCAGTCGGAACGCTGCAGGAGTTGGGCGGTGGTCCACAGGGCGCGAGCCTGCCGTAGCGCCACCACCGGTGACGTGGGTGTTTCCTTGGCATAGACGCCGAGCCGATCGATCGCCGTCCGGTATCCGCTCGCTGATGCGTAATGCGCGAAAAGCGATTCAACCGGCCGATCATGCCCCTCCTCCAGCGCTCCCAGTACCTGCCCGGCCTGTAGATGCGCGGCGACGGTCTCGCGGTGCTCGATCAGCGCGGCCGGATCCACCTGCTCCAGAAGCATGGCCATCGAGTATCGTGGCGTACTGCGCCATCGCTTAAGCACATTCGGGGCTGCCTTCACGTTTGCGGCCATCCAGGTTGCCTGGTGCGCCCGGTCGCGATGGGGATCACCTGGGAAAAGGCGGGCATTCCAGAGGGTGCGCTGGTCGTCCGCGATGCCCCCCCACACCTCCTTCGGCTTGATACCATGCCGCGCGAACCATTCACCAATTGGGGCATTGAAGAACGAGCATTTGCGCTGGCTGAAACTGCCTTTGAAGTCATCGTGCACGCCGCAGATCACTTGTGCGTATCGCAGCTCGCCCTTGTCGCGCAGCGGCACTTGGAATAGCAGAGTGTCAGCCGGAAGCCGCAGCGTCTTGGCTGAAAAAGCCTGGCTGACAATGCAGCCATCGCCAATGCGGGCGCTGGCGAGCAGGCTGTGTTCAATCACCGTGCTGTGCCCGATCGAGCCTCGAACGGCGCTGTGGTAGATGCGGCTGTCCGCGGGAATCGGCGCATCGGTCTCGGCGAGAAGGTTCTGCTGGAACAGTTCCGCCGCAGGCGAAGGATTCAGTCCGACCATGGCGTCGCGGAACTGCCGTGTGGTGCCCAGGTGCAGGAACTGACCCTCGAGCTGCATCGCCTGGAAGGCCGTCCCATGGAACCTGTCCCACAGCGCCTTGCGGATGGCGCGATGGCCGGATGTCAGGTAGGCGGCCTTACTGGTTGCGCCGGCCAGAGCCCCGGTCATGTCCTCATAGAGGTCGATCTGCGCCTTGTGACGCAGCAGGCCCTGGGACCTGCCCCCGGCGCCGGCCAACTCGGCCATCACTTGTGTCTGCCGACTGTCGAAGAACAGGAGGCCCGAGTCGATCAGGACTTGCGCGCGATCATCGGTCGCACCGGCCTGGCGCATCACATCCACCGACACTTTCTGGAGGGTCCGGGTGATTCGCCGGCGGCCATCGGTGACGAACACGCCATGACCCAGGCCCAGCTCGGCATCGACGCGCATGGTCAAGGCCGTTACGCCCGCCGCCGGCGCGCTGACCTGGCGGTGGTCCATCAGCAGGAACACATCGCCGGCGACGACCAACATACCAGGCCCGAGCCGCTCGGGCAGCCCCGCCAGCGTGATGTAAAGGTGGTCGAACAGCGTCGAAATCTGCCCATCGGGGCGCAGGAGCGGCAGGGGGGCGAAAATCTTGCCCACGGGCGAGTAGGCCGGCAGCCGCTGGCTTGCGCCGCCGCTGTGGATCAGCAGGATGCGACGTCGCAAGAGCGTATCGAGCCCGACATCGAATTGCTCGACCAGCGCCCTCATGACGCCCAGCGTAGCGCCGCCACTGCCAGCGCGGCGGCCAGGCGGGTCGGGCACGACGACGCTCTTCTGAATCGCCGGAAAGAACGCGCCGGTTGGCCCCACGGCGCGATGCCGAAGCGCAAGTTCCTGTCGATAGCCTTCGGCCTGCTTCTCGTTGGCGGCAGTAAGAACGACAAAATCCCAGCAGTCGCCCGGCGCACTGGTCTGCACGGCCCGCCGATAGGCGGCGGCGTTGGCGTCGAGCGCGACTCGCATGCGATGGACGATGTGTGGATCGGTCATGGCGTTCTCAGGGCATGCGCCGCCGGATTCAGCAGGCGGATGTCAGAATCCGCTCGATGCGCCCGCAGGCGATGGGCCGGTCATATTGCACCTCAAAGGCCGTGCGGGCACGTTGTCCCATGCTTCGGCACAGGTTGGCGTCTTGCTTGAGCTCACGCAGCCGCAGCACCAGTTCCTCGACCGCGCCGTTGGGCACCACAAAGCCGCAGTCGTTCTCTCTAATCACCCGAGAGCATTCCACCGCTTCGGGACCAATCATGACGCTTGGCCGGCCGACAGCCATGATGCCGTACAGCTTGCTGGGCACCACGATTCCGCTGAACGCCGGCAACTGGCTGACCAGGTGGACATCCGCCAGCCCGAGCGACATCGCCAGTGCCTCGCGATCCTGATAGGGCAGGAACCGGACGTGCTTCCAGCCTGCCGCGGCGGCGCGGTCCCTCAATTGCCCAAAGCGGTTCCCGCCGCCAATGAACAGCCACCGGACGCCGGGATCGTTGCCCAAGACCTCCATCGCCCCGGCCATGGTATCGACATCGTGGGCCATGCCCAGGTTGCCCGAGTAGACGATGTTGAATGTGTCGACCACGCCCCAGTCCCGTGCCAGGGGGTTGTCCTTCTTGGCGATGGGCCGCAATGAATCGCCATCCGACCAGGGTGGCACGATATGCAGTCGGTCGCGGCGACAGCGATAACGATCGACGAGCAAATCGGCCATGTCGCGACCCAATGCGATGACCGCGTCCGATGCGCTGAGAGTGCGCTGAGTCAGCCGGGCCATCGCGCGTTCGGCTACAGAGCCCCGCTGCAACACCCCCATGGCTTCGGCCGCATCGGGATACAGGTCCATCACGTGGTATGCCAGCCGGACCCGGCCGCCGTCGAAACCTGCGTCGAACTGCTTGCGCAGCATGCCCAGGGCGGCGATCATCGGCGGGCTGGTCAGGGCCAGAATCACATCGGGGCGCGGCAGCCGACCCAGCTCGTAGAAAGCGGCGGCATAGAAGCTCAGAAAATCGCTCATACGCCCCAACAGATGCTTCTTGCCAAAGGCAGTGCCCATCACGCGGTGGATGTCGATGTTGCCCACTCGCTCCCGGGCAGTCGCATGCTGTTGTTCTGTGCCGTAGATCGTCCGGCTGGCCAGCGCCGTGACGCGGTGGCCCCGAGCGCCAAGGTGCTGCGCCAAGTCCCACATGTGCTGGGCGGTGGCGGCCACCTCGGGGTAGAAGGTCTGGTTGAGAATCAGAACGTGCATGGTGATTGCCGTCGCGGCCGGATTATCCGCGATAAGCGCCGCCCATCAAGCAGACCGCTGGAGTTGATACCACTCGATCGTCTGCCTGAGCCCCTCCTCCAGCGGCGTGGCGGTGGTGAACCCGAGTTCCGACCGCGCGCGACTCACATCCAGGCATCGGCGCGGCTGGCCGTCGGGCTTGCTCGGGTCCCACTCAATGTGGCCGGCGAAACCGCTCAGCCGGGCAACCAGATGTGTCAGATCGCGGATCGTGATCTCACGCCCGCTGCCGAGGTTCATCGGCTCGGGCGATTCATATCGCTCCATCGCCAGGACCAGCCCTTCCGCGCAATCCTCGACATAGAGGAACTCGCGGCTGGCGGATCCGGTGCCCCAGGCGACGATCTTCTCGTCGCCCCGATCCCGTGCTTCGATGCACTTGCGGACCAGAGCGGGAATCACGTGGCTGCTGCGGGGATCGAAATTGTCACGCGGGCCGTAAAGATTGACCGGCAGGAGGTAAACGGCGTTCAGCCCATACTGCTGTCGATAGGCCTGACACATCACCAGCAGCGCCTTCTTGGCCACGCCATAGGGTGCGTTGGTTTCCTCGGGATAGCCGTTCCAGAGGTCTTCCTCCCGGAAGGGCACCGGCGTGAATTTCGGATAGGCGCAGATCGTCCCCACCTGAACGAACTTCTTCAGCCCGCTGCGCCGGGCTCCTTCGATCAGGTGCAGCCCCATCGCCATATTGGCGTAAAAGAACCGCCCCGGGTTCTCGCGGTTAGCCCCGATCCCGCCCACTTCAGCCGCCAGGTGCATTACGACTGCCGGCTTGATCTGCTCATACAGTCGGGCGACGTCCGCTTCCTGCGTCAGGTTGAACTCGCGGCGCCGGACTACGACCACGTCCTCGTAGCCGCGTGCCCGCAGTTTCTCCAGGACGAAGCTGCCAAGGAATCCCGCCCCTCCGGTCACCAGGATACGGTCGGTCTTGCTGATGGCCATGATCGGTTGTCCTGTTCAGGCAGTGGCGCGAAGAATACGCATGTTCACACGAGGGTCGCTGCTGGCGCCCGCCTTGCCATGATCGACCAGAATTCGCTCCTGCCGGGCCAGCTCCAGGTCCGCCTCAACCATCATCTTCGCCAGTTCCTTGAACGTGACGCGCGGCTGCCAGCCCAGCTCCCCGCGGGCCTTGGTCGCATCGCCCAGAAGCAAATCCACCTCGGTCGGGCGGAAGTAGCGGGGATCCACCTCCACGTGTTCGTGCCAGTCAAGGTTCAGCAGGCCAAACACCTCATCCAGGAACTCGCGAACGCTGTGCGTCTCGCCCGTGGCCACGACGTAATCATCCGGCGTGTCGTGCTGGAGCATTCGCCACATCGCCTCGACGTAGTCGCCGGCGAATCCCCAGTCGCGCTTCGCATCCAGGTTGCCCAGGAACAGCTTCTTCTGAAGCCCCAGGGCGATGCGCGTGGCGGCGCGGGTGATCTTGCGCGTGACGAACGTCTCGCCCCGTCGCGGACTTTCATGATTGAAGAGAATGCCGTTGCAGGCGAACATCTTGTACGCTTCACGGTAATTGATGGTCTGCCAGTAGCTGAATACCTTCGCGCACCCATAGGGGCTTCGCGGATAAAACGGCGTCGTCTCCGTCTGCGGCGTTTCCACCACCTTGCCGTACATCTCGCTGCTGGATGCCTGGTAGAACCGTGTCGGCAGGCCGGTGTCGCGGATGGCTTCCAGGAAGTTGATTGTGCCCAGCGCATCGGTCTGGATCGTGTACACCGGCTGGTCGAAGCTGACGCGCACGTGTGATTGGGCGCCCAGGTTATAGACCTCGTCAGGCTTCACCCGGGTCAGAATCTCGCGCAGGCCGGTCCCGTCCACCAGATCGCCGTAGTGCAGGAACAGCCTCGCCTCGGGGTCGTGCGGGTCGCGATACAGGTGCTCGATGCGGTCGGTGTTGAAGGTGCTGCTGCGGCGAACAATGCCATGCACCATGTATCCCTTGCTCAACAGGAGTTCCGCTAAATAGGACCCATCCTGTCCGGTAATCCCGCTGATCAACGCCTTGCGCTGCGATGTGCTGTTCATGAGTATCCTTCCTGATCGACGGAGAAGGCCTCTCCGCAATAGCATGGATCGGCCCGGAACGAAGAAGGCTTAAGCGCGACTGACGAAAGCCCCGGTTCCAGCCCGGTTTAGAATGGCCAATTCGGCAATTAGTGCCTGACCACGGTTCCACGTCACGATATAATACAGATGTTCACGGCCGGAGGTGGTATATGCGATTTCGCGACTCCCTCATCCTGGCAATGCTGTTTCTTGCTTTGCCCGAGGTCGCCTATGCGCAGCTTCGGCCGTGGGATTATTTCAACCGTGAGGTCCTGTTGTATCAGCCGGTGATCGGCGTGGTTCCCAGCGGCATCGACTGGGATGTCTATCCCGTGGTCTCGGCCGACCGTCGCTATGTGACCGTGTCTACGACGCCTCGACTGACCCAGCTTGTCCGTCTGGAGGACTTTCCGGTTTTTGGAATAGGCGGTTTTGTAGGCGGGTTTGCCCCGCCGGGGGCAGGTCCACCCGTCCGGCGAGGTGGCTTGCTTGACACCTCGGGAATGACCCGCCTTTCGCCGTGAAGCCGCCGATTGCACGTTTCTTCCGGTCCGCCGTCGCCCGAGAGGGCAACATGTGGTGTACGCCATGACAGATCAGAACCCATCAGCCAATGCGAACGATCCCAATCAAGACCGCCCCGATCCATCTCAGCGCCCCGCGGATTCCCAGCCGCCGGCCAGACCCAGGCGGCGGTCCCGATTGCGGAAGTGGGGCATGATTCTGTTGGTCCTGCTGGTCCTCCTGGCGGGTTTGATCGCGCTGACGCCGATGCTGGCGAGCACGTCCTTCGGCCGGGGGCTCGCCGTGTCTGTGGCGAACAGCCAGCTCAACGGCACCGTCCAGATCGCTGACTGGAGGATCACCTGGAACAACGGCATCGAGATTCACGATCTGCGCATCTTTCATGAAGGCGCGCAGGTTCTTCAAGCGGACCAGATCAGGACGGACTTGTCCTTCTCAGACATCGCGCGCGGGAACATCTTTCAGCTCGGCCAGACGACCGTTCAGGCAAATATCGACCTCAAGCAATACGCCAATGGTGAAACCAACTTCCATCGGCTGCTCGGAATCACCCCCTCCGAAGAGCCGCTGAGGGTTCCGGATGTCACGGGCACGTTCGACCTGAAGCTGCGCGGGACAATCCAGCGCGAGCAGCCCGATAACACCTGGCTGGTAATGTATCTTGATCCGAGCACGATCCGGGCGACCATCACCGACATTAATGCACAGATCAAGAACGAGATCGACCTGGCGGTGCGCGATCCCAAGGGGTCCAGCGGGCGCTTGCTGGCCAGCGGCGACGTCAAGCTCTTCCACAACCACCTCTTTGCCCTTGATCAGGTGCGCGGCGCTGAAGCCGCCAATCTCCAGTCGTTCAACCTGGCAGCGATGACACCCCTGATTGGCAATGCGGTCGGCGTGACCCAACTGGCGGGCGCTGCCACGGGCAGCCTGTCGTTCAGCCGTGGGCAGGATGATGCAGTGCTCATCGAGAAGTCCCGCGTGCAGGTCCCTGGCCTGTTGGTGGCCGGCCCGGTGCTCAAGGGCGATGCCTTTAAGTCGCAGAATTTCTCGATCGATATCCCACCGACCCGGTTTGACCCGAAGACTCAGCGCCTTGCGATGGTCGACGCCGGGCAAAACGGCCGGCTGACCATCACGATGGATCAGGGTTCGCTTGCCTTCTCGGTGGATGCCACGCTGCAGTCGCTGCGGAATGCGGCCGCCGGCAAGGCGCCCGGCAGCAAGGGCGCCGTCTTCACGATCGCCGATCTCGACCTGGCCGCCTTTGCCCGACAACTTCCGCACCTGGTGTCCCTTCCGCAGGACACCCGGCTGGAGACGGCGCGGTGGACGCATGAAGGAACCATCACGCTGGAGCCTGATCGCATACCCCTGGTTCTGACCGGCAACCTGACGAACATCGTCGGTTATCGCGGCAAGGAACGCGTCGCGCCCAAGGACATTACGGTGTCCGTCAACGCCACCAGCCTCGGCGGCGGCTGGCCGGTTCCTGACCTGCGCGATCTGAGCCTCAAGCTTGGCAGCGGCTTCGGCCAGATCGCCGCCACGGGGCCTGACCTCGGCAATCTCCAGGGCAGCGGTCAGGTGCAACTGGCCGACGCCCGAAAGGACCTCGGCCTGTTTGTGGATTTGAGCGCGCTGCCGATGGAGGGCTCCGCCAGGGTCGATTTCACCTCCAAAGGCAACCTCGCCGTTGCCAACGGCTCCGCTGACGCCAGAATCGCGATCACGACATTGGACAATGTGCGGTTCCGCGACATTCAGATCGCCAGAGGTGAGATAGTCGCCACGGGCAAACTGATGCGCGGCGCGGACGTGTTTCTCAAGGGAATCAGCGGCGGGAACGTTACTGCATGGACCGGCAACCAGACGACGCCGACCCTCTTCGCCCAGGCCACCGGCGATGTGGTCCTGGTGCCGCAGTTGTCCGTGCCCAGGTTCGAGATAGCCCGCGCTGCCGTCAGGCTGGCCGAGGCGCAGAAGGAGATGCCGGTGCTGTTCCAGCCGCTTGCCGGCCAGCAGGCTAAAATCATCGCGGGCGTTGCTACGGTCCAGGGCAAGGGTTCGTTCGACGGCAAGTCCATTGATGCGACGCTGAGCATCACACCCCAGGGCCTCGGGATCAGCCGGCTTATCGGCGAGAAGCAGGTCGTCGTTCTGGATGACTACAATGGCCTGATTGAGCTGACCGTTGCGGCCAACACCAGTCTTACCGAACTCAAGATCAATCGCCTAAACGCCCAGCTCGACTACATCGTGGCCGAGGCGAAGGATCCGATTGTCTACAGGAACCTGAACGGAAAGATCGATGCGTCCGGCACCCTCGCCCTCGGCGGCGATATCAGCAGGCTGGATCGCCTGTGGGCGGCATGGTCGGGCGGCCAGCCGGGAATCTACACCGGCAAGTTCAGCCTCACCGAGCGTCTCAGCACGGACGGCGTGAAAGTGATCGTCAAGGGCCAGGGCGCCGCCGAACTCGCCCTCGGCGCCGGGACTGACCGGTTTCAGGACAAGAGCATTCAGATCGCCAATGACATCACCCTGGATCCTAATGCCAGAATCCTCCAGATTCAGCAGCTCGCCATCAACACCCAGCAGACCCAGGCGGTGAATGCGGCAGTCCAATTGACCGTGAAGAACTACGACACGCAGCGCACCATCGACGGCTCGGTGGATATCCGCCAGGCCGACGAAGCGGTGCTGCTGGACATGGTGCGGCCGCTGCTGGCCGCCGAGCAACAGGCGAAGCTCAAGGGGCTGGCCGTCCAGGGCGTGATTCGCAATGAGCGGTTCACCATAGGTGGCAGCTTCCCGACCACCGCGCCCAGCCCGCTTGAGCACGTCGTCGTCGTGGGCAGGCTGCCTGTCGAGAAGATCAGTTATCAGGGCCTGTCAACCGAGCAGCCGTTCGCGGTGCCGTTCGAGTTGTCCAAGGGAGTCGTGCAGACGAAGTACGCCGATGCCGCTGCCAGCCGCATTGCGTTCAGCAAGGGGTACCTCAGCCTGTACGGCGCCAAGCTGGCCCTCACCGGCGACTTCCTGCGCGTCAGCATGGCCAAGGACACCAAGGTCATGGAGAACGTCGAGATCAACAAGGAGTTCATCAACCAGACGCTGAGCACAATGCATCCCGTCTTCGCCCAGGTCACCGAGGCGAGAGGCGTCATGAATCTCGTCGTTCACGAGATGAACGAACTGCCCCTGGGCGAGGGCCTGTACAACCAGCCCGCGAACGACCGTGGCACGGCGCGTTTCACCCTGGCGTTGACCAATTCCTCGATGGGCGGAGTCATGATGGACCTGCTGGCCACGCAGTTGAAGCTGCAGCGCAACGCGGATGGCAGCATCCCGGGCCTGGAGATTCCGCAGGCTGAATTCACTGTGAAAGGCGGCATGGTCCAGAGCAATCTGCCTTTGAGTTTCGGGAAGAACACGCTGCGATTCACCAATGGCGCTATTCGCCTCAAAGATTTCCAGATCGTCAACATGACCATGCAGGTGCCGGTGAACCTGATTCCGCTTCTACGGGACCAGCGGTTGCCGGCCAGCTTGAACGCCATCGATGTTCAGGTCAGCGGCGCCATTGCGGCGCCCAAGTTCGACATCATGAAGAGTGCCATGTCGAACATCCAGAAGGTGAATCCGCTGGATATTCTCAAGGGTCAGTTGGACCGCCAGCTCCAGGACAAGGACCGCACGCCCCGGCAGCCCGGGGCGACGGGCACCGAAAATCCGACCCCCTCGCGGGATCCTCTGGACTTGCTCCGTGGCCAGCTCGACAGGCAGATCAATCCTCGTGAGGCCGTCAACCGGCCCGCGCCGGATGTGTCCCCCGCCCCAGTGCAGCGGATACCATCGCCGCCTGTCGCACCCACGCCCGTGGTGACACCTGTGCCGCAGGTGATGCCTGCCGCCGTCCTGACGACCGCCGCCGCCGTGACTGCCAGAACGACCGCAGCCGTGAAGTCGCGGGCAGCCGATGCAATCGCGGGCTCCGCCAGGGCCGCGGCAGCCAAGACCGTGGCGCAAACGGCTGCTACCGCAAGGGCCGTCGAGGAACGAGCCGCTCGCGCTAAGGCTGCTGAAGAAAAGGCCGCGGCCGCCCGCGCCGCTCGAGAGGAGGCGGCGGCAGCGAAGGCTGCCGCGAAAACCGCTGCAACCGCGGCGGCTGCTACCCAGCCGGCCACAACGCAACCGGCCGACGCGACGAAAGCCACAACGCCGCGACCGGCCCGCCCCGCGCGTCGGGCACGATAGGGCGCCGGACGGTGCGATATGACTTCTACTCGCTCGCCGGCAGGTTGTACGGCATCGCCCGATGCTGGGTTGCGTCGTCACCCTCGATTTCCCTGAGAATATCCCAGAGCCGCTCCAGCAGCGCCTCCACGCCTTGCCGGCTCACGCCGGAGATAGGGAACACCTCCGTGCCGGCCATTTCTTCCGTCAATTGCCGCAGCGCCCGATCCTCAAGTGCGAGGTCCATCTTGTTGGCCGCGACGATTTCCCGCTTGTCGGCCAGCTTGGAGCTGAATGCCTCCAGTTCGTCGCGTATCTTGCGATAGTTCTCAACGGGCTTCGATCCGTCCATCGGAAACAGATCCAGCACGTGAACGATGATTTTCGTTCGTTCGATGTGTCGCAGGAAGGCGTCGCCGAGTCCCGCCCCCTCGTGAGCGCCCTCGATCAGGCCGGGAATGTCCGCCAGAACCATCCGCCGGTCTCCGATCAATTCGACGATCCCCAACTGCGGCTCAAGCGTCGTAAAGGGGTAATCCGCCACTTTCGGCCGCGCCGCGGATACGGCCCGCAGCAATGTGCTCTTGCCGGCGTTGGGCATTCCCACCAGTCCCACGTCCGCGATCAGCTTGAGTTCCAACTTCAGATTCCGCTGCTGGCCTTCCGTGCCGGGCTGAGCATAGCGGGGGGCTTGGTTCGTCGGTGACCGGAAATGCCAGTTGCCCAGACCGCCCTTGCCGCCCTTGCAGATCAGCACACGTTTGCCGGGCTGGTCCAGGTCGGCCAGAAGGATGTCAAAATCGGCATCGAAAATCAGTGTGCCCGGCGGCACCCGGATGACCAGATCGCGCCCGCTGGCGCCCGCCATCTTCTTCCCCATCCCATTCTGGCCCTTCTCGGCGTACCAGTTGTGCCTGCCGGTGAAGTCCAGGAGGGTGTTCTTGTTGGGGTCGGCCTCAAAATGCACGCTGCCGCCATCGCCGCCATCGCCGCCGGCCGGGCCGCCCTTGGGAATGTACTTCTCGCGGCGGAACGCCACGCATCCCGGTCCGCCGTCGCCAGCCTTCACGTGGATTTTCGCTTCGTCAACAAACATGGTGGTCGCCAAACACAAGGCGACGAAGGGGAACGCCATTGCCATTCCCGTCCGTCGCCTCGAGGGTCAATTGCTGTAAGTGGCCTTAATTCAGGCAGTTAATTCACGCACGTGCACCTTGCGGCCCTGGAACTCGACAGTCCCGTCCCTCAAGGCAAACAGCGTGTCATCGCCACCGATACCCACGTTGAAACCCGGGAAAAACTTTGTCCCGCGCTGCTTCAGAATGATCGCGCCAGCCTGGATCGCCTGACCACCGTAAATCTTCACCCCCAGATACTGGGGATTGCTGTCGCGGCCGTTTCGCGTGCTGCCTTGGCCCTTTTTATGTGCCATAACTCACCTGTTCCTTGCGTTCGGTTGCCAATGATAGGCCGACTCGGGCCCAAAAAGCACCCCGCCTAATCGGACCGGCGGGAGAGGAAATGTAATCCCAAAGCCATGGAAATGCAATATCTCCGCCTTAAAGTCCGATACTGAAGTTGCCCCGAAAGCCAGCGCCCGGTTGCCGGGAAACTGCAGGATTCGACAGCGGCCCAGCGCCGATTGACGGTCTTGGCGCACCCGCGTACCATCGGCTTGCGTATCGGCAAAAGAACGATTGGAGAAGCATGCACGAACCGAACTTGAAGAGGCTGGACCCGCATGCCGTTGAGCGGGCAGCAAGGCACCTGGGGGGATTCACATCCGACGTTGTCAAGCAGTTGCCGCAGGCGTGGCCCGCTGGGTCGCCCACGGCTCAGCCGCTTGCGATGCCTGGCGCCCCGGGCGGGCCGTCGGGCTACATGCGATATCGCGAGATGACCATCGACGAGATGCTCCTGGAAAACCGGGTCGTCTTCCTCGTCGGAGAGATCAACCACGCTAGCGCTGCCAACTGCTACATGCGCCTGTTGTACCTCCAGTCGGTCAAACGCGACCAGGACATCAACCTCTACATCAACAGTCCCGGCGGATACGTTGAAGACACCCTGGCCATCTATGACATCATGCGGATGCTCAACTGCGATGTGGCCACCTACTGCATCGGACGTGCCGAGAGCGGTGGGGCAATCGTTTTCATGGCGGGCAAAAAAGGCAAGCGATTCATCCTGCCCAACGCCCGCGTCATGATCCACCAGCCCTTCGGTGGCGTGTATGGCCAGGCGGCCGACATCGAGATTCAGGCGGAAGAGATCCTCAAGATGAAGGAAACGCTCATCGACGTGATGAGCAAGTGCACCGGCCAGTCGCATGACCGCATCCGCGAGGACAGCGAGCGAGACCGGTTCTTCGACGCCAAAGGCTCGGTGGCCTACGGCATCTGTGACGAAGTCCTCGGCGAGGACGCCCCGGCGGCCGATGCCGCCTCCGATGCCAGCAAGCCGAAGTAGCTGCGGAAGCCGACCGCAGGCCTCCTCAGAGACGGGCCGAAACCTCCGGCTTCAGGCAGACGCCATGTTTACCGCGATTGACCATCCCGCCATCGCGTGCCGCGACGTGACCCGGCAGATCGCCTGGTACTGTCGCGTGCTGGGCATGCGGATCATCGCCGACAACGGCAAGGAGCCGCCGGCGGTCATCGTGGGCTATGGCGACAACACGCGCGAGGGCGCGATGATCGAGTTGATGCCGGTTCGCGACGATGGGCCGGAGCCTGCGTCACTGCCGCGATTCTGCCCGGGTCTTCGCCACCTGGCGCTGCGGGTGAGTGATTTCGAGGGGGCGTGTGCCAAGCTGAATGCGTCTGGCGTCAAGTTCATCACCGAAGTCGGCACGGCCGTCGGCGGGGGCAAGGTCGCCAGCTTCCGTGACCCCGAAGGCAACGAGCTGCAAATTGTGGAACGGTAGACAAGACATGCAAAACCAATTGATTCCAATAGTTATTGAGAAATCCGGCCGCGGCGAACGCGCCTACGACATCTACTCGCGCCTGCTCAAGGACCGTATCGTCATGATCGGTGGCGCCATCACCGACGAACTGGCCAACACCATCGTCGCTCAGCTCCTGTTTCTGAGTAACGATGATCCGAAGAGCGACATTCAGATGTACATAAACAGCCCCGGCGGCAGTGTTTCCGCGGGGCTGGGTATCATCGACACCATGCGATTTCTGCGCTGCGATGTGGCGACCACCTGCATTGGTATGGCCGCCAGCATGGGGGCTTGTCTGCTGTCGGCCGGAACCAAGGGCAAGCGATTCGTGCTGCCCAACGCCCAGGTCATGCTCCATCAGCCCCTGATTGGCGGCGTTCTTCAGGGGCCTGCCACCGATCTTGGCATCGAGGCAGCCCATATGTTGCGGCTTCGCGACCGCCTGTACAAGATGATGAGCCAGTACACGGGTAAGCCGCCCGAGCAGATTCATCGCGACTTCGACCGCAACAAGTGGCTCTTCGCCGAAGAGGCCGTGGCCTACGGTTGTGCGGACAAGCTCATTGAACGAGCGCCCGAGGGCGTCGCCCGCGCTAACCGCGACGATGCCGGCGACGACAAGGAGTGATCATGCCTTCCGCCCGTGCGATGGTCGCTATCCTGCTTCTGGCCGTCTCGACGGGCGGTGGCTGTGGTCCTAACCGCGTCAATGTCCAGCTACGTAAGGACAAACAGCAGCTCGAAGAGCGATTGGCCCATCTGCAAACACGTGCCGATGCCGACCGGTTGCGGATTCAATCGCTTCAGGACCGCGTTGGCACTGTGCCTACACTGCCTCAAGCCAAGCTTGACGCAATGTTTACAACACATGGCATCGAGTTGAATCGGTTCAGCGGAGCCGTAGACCTGGACCCGACCAAGCCGGGCGACGAAGGCATCAAGGTCTATGTCAGCCCGTTGGATGAAGAGGGCGACCCCATCAAGGCCACCGGCCACCTCACCATCGAGGCATTCGACCTGACCGGCGACCCGCCCCGACGACTGGCCCGGAAAACCATCGACCCCGCTGAACTCAAGCAGTTACGGCGGGATTTCGGACTCCTGCACGCTTTCGTCGTTACCTTGCCCTGGCAGGTGCAGCCGCGACATCAACAAGTGCTTATCCAAGCCAGCTTTGTCGATGTCCTGACCGGCCGAAAGTACGCCGCCGAGCATCGGGTGGACGTGAACCTTGGCGACGATTCTGCTACAACACAACCGAGCCCGCAGCCGTAGCAATGGGGGCCGGGCAATGCCCTGGGGATCATTTGCACGGCGGGCATGTGCCGTAACTTGTCTGAAGTCAGGACTTTGCACCCATGGACGATCGCCCGATCAATCGCCGCAGCTTCTTCCGCCAGGGATTGCTTGAGCTGGTAAAACGTATTCAGCAGGCCGCCGAGCCCCTGGCTGAGGCCGCCAAGCAGTTTAACGAGCTTGAACAACCTCATCCAACCACCACGCCAACCGAGTATCCCCCATATACCTACCCCGGCGCCACCGAGCAGAAACACTGGATTCGGCCTCCAGGGGCCCTGCCGGAAGACCAGTTCATGGGCCAGTGCTGCCGCAGCGGCGAATGCGTGCGCGTCTGTCCCGTGCAGTGCATCAAGATCGACTACAGTGGGCAGGATGGCGGGGGGGCGCCGTATATTCTGGCCGAGTCACAGGCGTGCACCCTGTGCGACGGGCTTCTCTGCATGCACAGTTGCCCCACCGGAGCCCTCCAATCGACCGATAAGCAGGATATCAACATGGGGCGGGCGGTCGTGCATTACGACCGCTGCCTCCGCACCATTGGCCAGGAATGCAGTATTTGCGTGGACAAGTGCCCTCTGGGCAGCGCAGCCATCCAGATCATTTCCGGAAGCGTCCAAGTCATGGATCCCGGTTGTGTTGGCTGCGGCACGTGCGAGCAGGAATGCCCCACGTACCCCCGGAGCATCACGGTTACGCCACGGTCTGAGCTGGCCAAGCCCGATACCGCAGACTGACCGGATCGCGTGCTCTTCTAATCGCCGATAATCGCTGCCGGGTGGCCGGGCCGACGCTTCGGGTTTATAGTTGGGTGCTGGGGCGGAGGGCTCCACGTCCGGTAATGCGCATTAGAGGACCTGAGCATGTCGCAGATTCCCAGGCTCGAAGAAACCGTCGAGTTCGCTGAGAACCCCGAGCCGCGGTGCCCCTGCGTGCTGCTGCTGGACACCTCGGGCTCCATGCAGGGTGCGCCCATCGGCGCGCTCAACCAGGGCCTGCGCGCGTTCAAGGACGACCTGATCAAGGACCCCCTCGCCTCCCGCCGAGTGGAAGTGGCCATCGTCACATTCGACAACGAGGTGCGGGTGGTGCAGGATTTTGTCACGGCCGACCGGTTCGATCCGCCCGCGCTGGCCGCCCATGGTCTGACCTACATGGGATCGGCCGTCCATCATGCCCTGGATATGGTTCAGGTCCGCAAGCAGCAGTACCGCTCCAATGGCGTGGCGTACTACCGCCCATGGGTCTTTCTGCTCACCGACGGCGAGCCCCAGGGCGAGCCCGATGAACTCGTGCAGCAGGCCGCGTATCGCATCCAGGATGACGAGGCCAACAAGCGAGTGGTCTTTTTCGCCGTGGGCGTTGAGAATGCCAACATGGTCAAGCTCGCGCAGCTCTCCGTGCGCACCCCGGTGAAGCTGATTGGCCTGAACTTCGTGGAGATGTTCGTCTGGCTCTCCAAGAGCACGCAGGCGGTGTCCCACTCAGCGCAGGATGAGCAGGTGGCCCTGCCCCCGCCGGGCTGGGCGACGGTGGGGTGATGAGGCCACAGAGTAGCCATCGGGATCATTGATGGGCGTCTGCTGCCGTTTCGTCTCCGCCATCGTGCATCCGTACGCCTTCTTGCGAGGAACCAAGATGAGCGATCCCGACGTTGATTCATGGCGGCAGCGTGGGTGTGTGTTCCTTTGGCGCGATCCTCGGGAGATGCGCAACTTTCCCGGGTGGAATTTCACTGCTGATGCCGAGGGGCTGGCGTCGGTGTTGGATCTGGTCGCGCGGATCCTGCGTGCGCGATGGAGCGCGAAGGCGACCATGGTCGTGAATCCGCCGTCGCAAGACACTCCGCCTGCACCACGATACTCCGCGAGCGTGCGGCCAGCGCGGTTCACGCTGAGGTTCCCTGTGGGCAAGGTGGCCGAGCGATTCTGGGAATGGGCGGGAAGTTCAGCCCATCCACTCCTGACTGTCGGCCATGCCAAACTTGCCGAACTGCACAAGGCGCTGTCGATGCTGGCCGCGCGGGAAGATGATTTTCGCGTCGGCGCCGACGATCAGAAGCATTACGAGGTTGCTCCCGAGCGGCTGTCCATGTGGTTCTGGTCCACGGAGTGAACAACCCAAAATTGTGTGGGGCGGCTCATTGAATGAGCCACATAGGCCTTCCCGCAGCACCCAGGCCGGCGCATGCGCCTTTCTCGTCGCAACCGATCAGAACAGCTTGATATACGGCAGGTCGCTCCTGCCCATCAGGAACTGGTCCACGCCGCGGGCTGCTTGGCGGCCTTCGCTGATGGCCCAGACCACGAGCGACTGGCCGCGCCGCATGTCGCCGGCCGAAAAGACGCCCGGCACGCTGGTCATGTAGCGGCCATCCACAGCCACATTCCCTCGCGCATCCGTCTTCAGCCCGAGCTGCTTGATCGGCCCCTCGTGCTCGGGCGACACGAACCCCATCGCCAGGAAGCACAGGTCGCAATCCAGCTCGAATTCGCTGCCGGGCGCTTCCTTCATCTGCATCCGGCCATCCGGGCCCTTGGCCCAGTCCAGGCGGATGCCGTGAAGCTTCGTCACGACGCCATCCATGCCCGAAAAGCTCTTGGTGCTGATCGCGTAATCGCGAATATCCTTCCCGAACAGCTTCTCCGCTTCTTCGTGGGCGGTGCTGGTGCGGTAGATCATCGGCCAGGTTGGCCAGGGCATGTCGGCCGTGCGCGCCTGCGGCGGCCTCGCCAGCAGCTCGAACTGGGCCACCGACTTGCATCCCTGGCGGATGGCGGTGCCGAGGCAGTCAGCGCCGGTGTCGCCGCCGCCGATGATGATCACGCGCTTGTCCTTGGCGTTGATGATCTGGTCGGCCGGGAGCTTGTCGCCCAGGGCGATCCTGTTCCATTGTGGCAGGTATTCCATGGCGAAATGGATGCCGGCCAGCTCGCGCCCCGGCACCTTCAGGTCGCGGCCGGCGGTGGCGCCGCCACAGAGCACGATGGCGTCGAAATCGCGGCGCAATTCGTCAATGCCGACGTTGAAGCCGATGTTCGCGCTCGTGACGAACTTGACGCCTTCCGCCTCCAGCAGCTTCACGCGGCGATCCACCACGTGCTTCTCAAGCTTGAATTGGGGGATGCCGTACATGAGCAGCCCGCCGATACGGTCGGCCCGCTCGTAGACGGTGACGAGGTGTCCAGCGCGGTTGAGCTGCGCCGCCGCCGCCAGGCCGGCCGGCCCGGAGCCCACCACCGCCACCTTCTGCCCGGTGCGAGTGGCGGGGGGCTGCGGCTTCACCCAGCCCTCCTTGAAGGCGTGCTCGATGATGCTCTGCTCGATGAGCTTGATCGCAACCGGCCTCTCATTGATGCCCAGCACGCACGCTTCCTCGCACGGGGCGGGGCAGACCCTGCCGGTGAACTCCGGGAAGTTGTTGGTCTTGAACAGCATCTCCAGCGCGTCGCGCCAGCGGTTCTTGTAGACCAGGTCGTTCCACTCGGGAATGATGTTCCCCAGCGGGCATCCGCTGTTGCAGAACGGAATCCCGCAGTCCATGCACC
>CAZMXI010000063.1:0-2050 GCA_964570205.1 uncultured Tepidisphaeraceae bacterium | reverse complement strand
CTCGAAATCCAGGTACACCTCGTTCCAGTCGAGGATGCGCAGGCTCACATCCCGGCGCTTCGGCGTTTCCCGGGCGATCTCCTTGAATCCAGTCGGCTTACCCATGGTCGTCCTACTCGCTTTTCGTCTCACCACGGAGGCACAGAGGCGTTGTCGCCGCATGCGGCCAGTCAACTAATGCATGCGTCCCTCTGCATTCACATCACGCTAGTCACACAGTCCACGCCGGCCCAGCGCCTTCACGACGCCAGGGCCTTGGCGTTTCGAGTTACGCCTGCCGCCGGGCGAGGAGTTTGGCCTTGGCCTCGATGGCGGCGCGATTCTCCAGCACGCGGCGGTAATCAGTCGGGATCACCCGCACGAAATACTCCTTCTCCTGTTCCCAATTCGCCAGAATCTGCCGGGCCACGGGGCTGTCGGTGTACTTCGCGTGGTTGGTCAGCAGTTGATGGACGAGGTGCACTTCCTCTTCAGCCGACAGCTTCTCCAGCTCGACCATGTCCTTGTTGCAGAGCCTGGGGAACTGGCCGCTGTCGTCGTACACGAATGCGATGCCGCCCGACATGCCGGCGGCGAAGTTTCGCCCGGTCGGGCCGATCACCACGATTCGCCCGCCCGTCATGTATTCGCAACCGTGATCGCCCGCGCCCTCAACCACCGCGTGAACGCCCGAGTTGCGCACGCAGAACCGCTCGCCGACGACCCCGCGGACATACACCTCGCCCTCGATGCCGCCATAGCAGATCACGTTCCCCGCGATGATGTTCTGCTCGGCCTTGAACGCGCTCTGTCTCGGCGGATAGACGATAATCCTCCCGCCCGACAGGCCCTTGCCCAGGTAATCGTTGGCGTCGCCTTCCAGTTCCAGCGTTACGCCGTGCGCCAGGAAGCACCCGAAACTCTGCCCGGCCGATCCCGTGAACTTGAAGTGGATCGTGTCGTCCGGCAGCCCCTCCTGCCCGTGCTTCTCGGCGATCTTCCCCGACAGCGTTGTGCCGACGGTCCGGTTGACGTTCTGAATGGGCAGCTCATGCCTCACCTTCTCCAGCCGGTCGATGGCCGGCGCAGCCAACTCGATGAGGCTATTGTCTAGGGCGGCGGCCAGGCCGTGGTCCTGTTTCTGCGAGCAGTACAGCGTCTCGCCCGCCTTTGTCTCGGGCTTATACAGCACCGGCGACAGGTCGATGCACGTTGCCTTCCAGTGCTCGCTTACGTCGCCGAACTCCAGCATGTCCACCCGTCCGACCATTTCGTTCACCGTCCGGAATCCCAGCTCCGCCATAATCTCACGCAGCTCCTCGGCCACGTAGAACATGAAGTTGATCACGTGCTCGGGCTTCCCCGCGAACTTCTTCCGAAGCTCCGGATCCTGCGTCGCCACGCCCACCGGGCAGGTGTTCAGGTGGCACACGCGCATCATGACGCAACCGCTGGCGATCAGCGGTGCCGTCGAGAACCCGCACTCTTCCGCCCCCAGCAGAAACGCGATCGCCACATCCCGCCCGGTCTTGATCTGCCCGTCCGTCTGAAGAACCACGCGGCTCCGGAGGTTGTTGATGACCAGCGTCTGGTGGGTCTCGGCGATCCCCAATTCCCACGGCAGCCCGGCGTACTTGATGCTCGTCAGCGGCGAAGCGCCCGTGCCGCCGTCGTGGCCGGAGACGAGGATATGATCGGCCTTGGCCTTTGCCACGCCCGCCGCCACCGTGCCCACGCCCACCTCGCTCACCAGCTTCACGCTCACACGAGACGCGGGGTGCGAATTCTTCAAGTCGTGGATAAGCTGCGCCAGGTCCTCGATCGAGTAAATGTCGTGGTGCGGCGGGGGGCTGATCAGCCCCACGCCCGGCGTGGTGTGCCGCACCCGACCAATGTTCTCATCGACCTTGTGTCCCGGCAACTGTCCGCCCTCGCCCGGCTTGGCGCCCTGTGCCATCTTGATCTGCAGCTCGTCGCTGTTCACCAGGTACTCGATCGTCACGCCGAACCGCCCCGACGCCACCTGCTTAATGGCGCTGCGGCGCAGCATCTTCCCCGCCGCGTCAGGCTT
>CAZMXI010000062.1:0-25041 GCA_964570205.1 uncultured Tepidisphaeraceae bacterium | reverse complement strand
GGTGGGGGCGGCGGTTGCCTCGCCAGCGGGCTGCTGGGGCTCGGCGGGAGGCGTCTGGGGTTCAACCGCGTGTGGGGGCTCTTCGCGAGCGGCCTCCTCAGCGCGGAAGCTGGCGCGGGAGGAACGGCGGCGCGGCTGGGCCTCGTCGCCGGCGGCCTTTTCGGGACGCATGTTCTTGCCTTCGATGATGGCGTCGGCGAGTTCGTGCATGATGAGTTCGATGGCCCGCATGGCGTCATCGTTGCCGGGGATGGGCAGGTCGATGAGGTCGGGGTCGGAGTCGGTGTCGATCATGGCGATGGTGGTGACGCCGAGCTTGCGTGCTTCCTTGACGGCGATGTGTTCGCGGCGTGTGTCGATGAGGACCATGATGCCGGGCATGCGTTCCATGCGGCGGATGCCCTCAAGATTGCTCTTGATCTTGGCCATTTCGCGGCCGAGGGTGGCCTTCATCTTCTTGGAGTAGGTCTCGATCTGGCCGGTTTCCCAGAGTTTTTCGAGCTGTTCGAGGCGTTGGAGCCGGGAACGGATGGTGCGGAAGTTGGTGAGTGTGCCGCCGAGCCAGCGTTGGGTTACGTAGTGCATACCGCAACGAGCGGCTTCTTCCTGGACGGCGTGCTTGGCCTGTCGCTTGGTGCCGACGAACAGGATGTCCTTGCCGGAGGCGACGGTCTGCTGGACGAGCTTTCGTGCACGGAGGAGGCCCTTAATGGTTTCGCGCACATCGATGATGTGGATCATGTTGCGCTTGCCGTGGATGTAGGGTTCCATCTTCGGGTTCCAGCGGCTGACGCGATGACCGAAGTGAACGCCCGCATCGACGAGGGCTTTGACGAGATCAGCTTGGGACTGAGACATACGAGAAGCTCCGAGGGTGTTAAGCGAGCGGATGAAGCTCGGCAGCCCGGGCCCGCGAGTCGTTGCCAAGCGACGACGGCTGGTCGTGGGGCTTAAATCACCAATGAGAAGCTGTTACAAAGCCAACATCGACAACGGTTTAAGCCGGGTGATTCGCGGCTGGCCGAGCGACAGCTTCAAAGATTAAAACAAAGACCCGCGTCAAACCAGCGCGCCCGGCGGATGGGCCAGAGCGTAGGGAGCGCGGGAGGCCCTTGGCAGGCCAAGACCATTAACTTATCCCGAAGGCGAGCGGCTTTCAAGTCGCGGGCTTTCAATATTGTTGTGCGGGGTACGCGACAGGGCACGATGGGCTTCTTGGCACCTCGCCGTTGTCTGGGTTACAATTGCATTCACAGTCAGTCCCTTCATGCCTCGCTCGAGAGGAGCATCGCCATGTCCACCCGCCACCTGCTGGCGTCGATGCTGCTGATCTTCGCGACCGGCACGGTCCTGCGGGCGGATCAGTCCCTTGTACTGAGGCTGACACAGTGGTGGAAGTGGCAGGCAAAGGCCGACACCGCGAAATCCCCGGGAGATGTCGATCTGAATGCTGCGAGCAGGCCCGACCAGGCTCCTCGCACGGGCAAGATTGTGCTCTCACGCGAGTTCCGAGTCCCTGAACATTGGCGCGGCCGCGCCATCTGGCTCACGTATGATGCGCCCGCTTTTTCCAACGCCGGCATCAGACAGATTCGCCTCAACGACAGGCCCCTGCGCTTGGCGATGTCCGCCAAGAGTCCTGGCGGGATCGCGTCGCAGTCCGCATCTCATGGAAACTGGTTTGTCGATGTGGCCTCTTTGTGCAGGGACGCCGAGGTCAACCGCCTGTCTATCCAGTGCGATCGCTGGCCGTCGCAGCCGAATATGGGCGTCTGGCTGTACAGCCCCCCGGAGCGGGAATCGGTGCTGTTTCTAATGAGCGCTCCGCCGGATCGGGGGGTCGAGGCACTGGTCCGCTCGTACGCCGAATGCGTGGAGCGGACGTTTCCGGTAAAGGCGATTGTCCAGACTCGCACGTTTGCCCGGCCGGAGGATGTGCGATGGCATCTCCAGGAAGCGCATCGCACGTTGGGGATTGGCGGCGCTGTGCTCGTTGGGTCTTTCCCGCTCCTGACTGAAGACGGGCGCGCTGTGCCACGGTATTTTGAGTCGCCATCCCAACTCGCCCCGGAGCAGCGTCAGGAGATGTGCATTTGGACGTCGTATATTCGTCCCGCGCCGGGAATCGATGGCTCGATCGCCGGTTTCCTCCGCAAGGCCATTGCCTACCTTCAGGGTCGCAGCCTTCATCCGAACACGGGGGCGATTCTCCCCAACGCACGCGGCAACACGCAGCTCATGGCGGGATTCTCCGGTGTTGATCACTTCGACTCATTGGCCAAGCCGTCCGATTTCCTGTTCTACACGGCGCATGCGGGCGTGGCCCATGGGGGCTGTGGACCGCACAATATCGTGACCAACGAAGAGGCGATGAACACCTATCCGGGTGCACTCATCGTGAAGCTCTATGGGTGCAGTGCCGGCAACATCGCGAGCCCGGGACTGACGCCGGCCGAGGCGCTGCTCCACGGCCGTTCTCTCACGCAGGTTGTGATAACTCACGCGATGCCCCAGGGAGGCGCTGTGCACGCAGTCCCGATGGGAGCGTACGAGGAACTGTTGCGGATATCTCCTCACATGGGTTTCGCGTACCGCTACTATTACGACCTTCGTGGACAATACCCTTACAGCCTCATCATGCTGGGAAACCCGTTCGTCAAGGTGGGAGGCATTCCCAACGCTCCGAGCGGATCGGTTCAGGGAACCGCCCGCGTCGCGGGCCGCATTCCGGTAGGTGGGCTCTACGTTTCCGTGACCCGTGGGAAGGAGTTCTGGGGGCGAGGCAAGACTCAGAGCGATGGCCGCTTTGAACTGTCTTGCCTCCCGGCCGGGATGTACGAGTTGAACCTTCACATCAATGCGGTTGAGGTCCGATCGCGACCGGTCCAGGTCACAGCACTGAGACCGGCGCAGGCCGACTGGGACCTTGGCCAGGTGTGGACACTCCGCGTGGACTTGACAACGCCCGCCGATGAGCTGTCAACGCCTCCTTGGCTGGAAGTGGCAGGGTCGCGGAACGCAAAGGCGTTTCTTGAATGTGACCTGCTGGCGGCCAGGGGAAATGGAACCTTTCAACTCATCGGTACGCGGCCGCAAGCCCTGTGGATTCGGGCTCGTGCCGGACACAAGACCAGCTCGACGCCCATGCGAATCGTGCCGCCGAAGCTCGGGTCTACGCTCGCAGTCTCGCTGGATCTGCCCCCGGACAAACCGAAGTCGCGCTGAGGCCGATCGCCGGCACGGGGGCGCTCTTGAACGGCGCAAATTAATTGGTCCCTTTGACGTACGGATTTAGCACGGGATAGAATACGCCGATTTCGGCGTTGTCGTGTTCGCTTTGGTCGCTCTATAACGCCGGAAGACGGTAACTCTCACTGCTTCCCGGCTATGCCCGACCCACAAAGGCAAAACGGATTCGTATTCCCGAGGTGGGCGAACTACCTTCTCCCGGCCATTGTGCTGATGGGTGCCGGTGGAGTTCTGTACGCGATCACTTTTGTCAGTCTGGCCGGGTCGGCGAAGACGACGGCGATTGGATATCAGCCCAAGCAGCCGGTTCCCTATAGCCATGCGGTGCATGTCGGTCAGTTGGGCATGGATTGCCGGTATTGCCACACCACCGTGGACCAGGCGGCATTCGCGGCCGTGCCGCCGACCCAGGTCTGCATGAATTGCCACACGAACATCAAGAGCAAGAGCGACAAGCTGCTGCCCATTCGCGAGAGCGCGGCGACGGGCAGACCGGTCGAATGGGTGAAGGTGCACGATCTGCCGGACTATGCCTATTTTAACCACAGTTCCCATGTTAACAAAGGTGTGGGTTGTGTGAGCTGCCACGGTCGGGTTGATCAGATGGACGAAGTCCGTCAGGTGGAGCCGTTGAGCATGTCGTGGTGTCTGGACTGCCATCGAGCGCCGGAGAAACACCTTCGCCCGGTGGACCAAGTCACCAACATGTCTTGGAAGCCGCCGGACGGCGATCAGGTGCAGCATGGGATGGAGCTGAAGCAACAGTATGGGATTCGCGACGAGGCCTACATGACAGCCTGCTCAACGTGTCACCGATGAAGCCGCAAATCACTGGTCTTGAGTATTGGCGAAGCCTGGAGCAACTGGCCGACGACCCGCAGGTTCGGGCGCTGGTCGAGGCGGAGTTTCCGGGTTACAGCCCTGACGACATCCGGGCGATGTCGCGCCGACGGTTTATGAAACTGATGGCGGCATCGATGGCGCTGGCGGGGCTGACGCTGAGCGGATGCCGGAGGGCTCCCAAGGAGAAACTTGCGCCGCATGCTTCAAGCGATGGGCAGGTACCAGGGTCGCCGGAGCAGTACGCAACGATCATGGAGCTAGGTGGCATCGCCATGCCGCTGCTGGCGACGAGTTTCGATGGCCGGCCGATCAAGATCGAGGGCAATCCATCGCATCCGTTTTCGCGGGTCACCGATCGTTACGGCGCGGCCGACATTTATGCGCAAGCCAGTGTGCTGGAACTGTACGATCCGGATCGCAGCCGCGGCCTGGTGGATCGGGCGCGTGGACCGAACGCGGCGACACCGACATGGGATGATTTTGCCCATTTTGCCAACCTGCACTTCGGGCCGTTACGCGCTCGAGAGGGGGAAGGGTTGGCCGTGTTGTCGGAAGCCAGTGACGGCCCGAGCGTTGCGGACATGCGGCAACGGTTGTTCAAGGCATTCCCGAAGGCGAAATGGCACGAGTATGAGCCCATTTCGCAGGAAAACGAGCTGACTGGGGCGAGACTGGCGTTTGGGCGGGCACTTCGGCCGCAACTTCATCTGGACAGGGCCGCGGTCACGGTGCTTTTCGATGCGGATGTGCTCGGAGTACATCCTGCGCACGTGCGATATGCCGCGGATTGGGCGGCAGGGCGGCGATCGGCCGACCATGGCTCGATGAGCCGGGTGTACCTGGCCGAGTCGGGATTCAGCACCACGGGGGCGGCGGCGGATGTGCGGATCCCTGCGCGGCCGTTGCGTGTGGAAGAGATGTTGCGGGCGCTCGCGGCGGCACTGGGCGTCAAGGGCGTTGCGAGGCCAGCGCTGGATGCCGATGAAACGGCGTTTGTGGAAGCGGCGGTTGCAGATATCAGCGGCCACGCGGGTAGATCGGTGGTGGCGGGGGGGTATGACCTTTCGCCGGGCGCGCATGCATTTGTTCATGCGATCAACGACAAGATCGGAGCCATTGGGCAGACGGTGACTTACGTGAGGGAGCCGGACGGCGATCGGCTACCCCATGTCGATGCGATTGTGGGCCTGACGGCCGACATTCGCACGGGCAGGGTGAATACGCTGGTGATTCTTGGCGGGAATCCGGCATACGATGCGCCGGCAGACCTCGATTTCGCGGGCGCGCTGAAGGGCGTTCCCACCGCGATTCACCTAAGTCTTTATGAGAATGAGACATCGCACTGCTGTCGCTGGCACCTTCCGCGTGCGCACTACCTGGAGAGCTGGGGCGATGGCCGGGCGTGGGATGGAACGGTCAGCGTGGCGCAACCCCTGATTGAGCCGCTGTTTGGCGGGAAATCGACCATCGAAGTGCTGGGGATGCTGGCGGGGGATTCGATCAATAACGGCGAGCAGATCGTCCGGCGGACATTCGAGAGCATGCTGCCGAAGGACCAATTTGAGGCGGCGTTCCGTCGAGTTCTGCATGACGGTTTGCTGGGGGGCAGCGCCGCGTCGGCGGTGGAAGTTGCGCTTCGCGACGACTGGATGGTTTCTGGTGTACCTGGAACAAGGCCTGTGGGCGAGAAGGAAACAGGCTTTACGATTCGGTTTGTTCCGAGCGGCACCGTCTATGATGGGCGGTTTGCGAACAGTGGATGGTTGCAGGAACTGCCCGACGGTTTGACCAAACTCACGTGGGACAACGCCGCGTGCATCAGCACGAAGGATGCGAGTGCCTTGGGGGTTCGGACGGGCGACGTCATCGCAGTCACCGCGGCCGGCAGGACACTGGAGATCGCAGCGTATGTCCTGCCGGGGCAGCCGGCGGGCGTGATCGGACTGCCGCTGGGTTATGGCCGGACCCATTCGGGGAACGTGGGCACGGGCGTTGGATTCAACACGTATCTCCTGCGCACGTCGGCGGCGTTTCACACGACCAGCGCTGAGGTGAAGCCAACGGGCGCAACGTACGCCCTGGCGATGACGCAGGATCACCACATCATCGACCGGGTTGGGTTCGAGGGCAGGCAGGAGCGCATCGGGCAGAAGGGTGCGAGCGGGCGGATCATTCGGGAGGCGAGCTTTGCCCAGTACAAGGCCGACCCGCACTCCCTGAGGCGAGATGAGCACGGCAACGTCAGTCTGAAGCTGTTCGATCCGCCGCATCGGTTCAACGATCCGCATGCGTGGGGCATGTCGATCGACATGACGGCGTGCGTGGGATGCAACGCATGCGTGGTGGCGTGCCAGGCCGAGAACAACATCCCGGTGGTGGGCAAGGATCAGGTTCGCATGAACCGGGAGATGCACTGGATTCGAATCGATCGGTATTTCAAGGGTTTGGCCGACGACCCGAACCCGCAGGTGGTGCATCAGCCGATGATGTGCCAGCATTGCGAGACCGCGCCCTGCGAGCAGGTGTGCCCGGTGGCGGCCACAGTGCATGACACCGAGGGGTTGAACACGATGGTTTACAACCGCTGCATCGGCACGCGGTATTGCTCGAACAACTGCCCGTACAAGGTACGGCGATTCAACTACTTTGATTTTCACAGCAAGGACCCCCGCGGCAGCGCCAAGCCATGGCTGGGCATTCCGGACACTCAGCAGCTTGAGTCGATCGACAAGATCAAGCGCATGATGTTCAACCCCGAGGTGACGGTGCGGATGCGCGGGGTGATGGAGAAGTGCACCTATTGCGTGCAGCGGATCCGAGCGGTGCAGTCGGAGAAGCGGAACCGCAATGAGCCGGTCAAAGACGGCGATGTGGTGACGGCATGTCAGCAGGCATGCCCGACACAGGCGATTGTGTTCGGCAACCTGAACGACAAGGATGCGAAGGTGCGCGAGCTTCACGCCAGCCAAAGGGCCTATGGCGTGCTGGATGAGCTGGACACCAGGCCACGCACCCAATACCTGGCGCGACTGCGTAATCCGCGGGACAATCCTGCTGCCCTGAACAGCGACCGAAAACAGGCGAACGGCCATGCTTGAGTCGACCCGACAGGAGCCGATGAGCACGAATCCGACCAATGCCCATGCGCCCGAAGCGGTCATCGACAACACCAGCGATGATCCCCGCTATCGCGCGCCGCTGGTTCTTGGCGGGAAGGACTTCGGCCGGGTTACGGAGGCGGTGGCCGGCATCGCCGAGCGCAAGACGCCGCTGGCCTGGTATGTGGCGATGGCGGTCTCGCTGTCGCTGCTCGGGTTGCTGGGGATATGCATATTCCTCCTGTTCACCACGGGAGTTGGCGTCTGGGGAAACAACCAGCCCAATGCGTGGGCATTCGACATCGTCAATTTCGTCTTCTGGGTGGGCATCGGGCATGCCGGAACGCTCATCTCGGCCATCCTCTTCCTGCTGCGGCAGAACTGGCGCACGAGCATCAATCGGTTCGCCGAGGCCATGACGATCTTCGCGGTGGTTTGCGCCGGGATGTTCCCTGCGATCCACGTGGGGCGGGCATGGCTGGCTTACTGGCTGTTCCCGCTGCCCAACCAGATGGGCATGTGGCCGAACTTCCGATCTCCGCTGCTGTGGGATGTATTCGCCGTCAGCACGTATGCGACGGTTTCGGCGCTGTTCTGGTACGTCGGCATGCTGCCCGACCTGGCGACCCTGAGGGATCGCGCCACCAGCAAGGTGAAGCAGATCGTCTACGGGCTGCTGGCGCTGGGATGGAACGGATCGAGCCGGCACTGGCACCGGTTTGAGAAGGCGTACCTGCTTCTGGCGGCCCTGGCGACGCCGCTGGTGCTGTCGGTGCACTCGGTGGTCAGCTTCGACTTCGCCACGAGCCAGTTGCCGGGCTGGCACACGACGGTGTTTCCGCCGTATTTCGTCGCGGGCGCGGTGTTCGGCGGCTTCGCGATGGTGATTACGCTGGTGATTCCCGCCCGCGCATGGTTCGGGCTTCAGGACATCATCACGAGGCGGCACCTGGAGAACATGGCGAAGGTGCTGCTGGCGACCGGGCTGATCGTGGGATACGCGTACGGCACCGAACTGTTCATGGCCTGGTACAGCGGGTCTCATTACGAGCGGTTCGCGTTCCTGAACCGCTTCGCCGGGCCGTACGCGTGGTCGGCGTGGCTGATGGTCTTCTGCAACGTTGTGGCGCCGCAACTGCTGTGGTCGAAGAAGATGCGGACGAACCTGGGGGCGCTGCTGGTGGTGGCGATGTGCGTGAACGTCGGGATGTGGTTTGAGCGTTTCGTCATCATCGTGACATCGTTGACCCGGGATTTCCTGCCCAGTTCGTGGGGCGCGTACAGCCCGACGTGGGTCGACTTGGGCATGCTGGCCGGGAGCTTCGGACTGTTTTTCACGCTGTTTCTGCTGTTCCTGCGGTTCGGCCCGGTGGTGGCGATGGCGGAGGTGAAGACGGTCATGCCGCAGGCGCATGCGCACAGCGGCGGGCATGGCGAGAGCACCGGCGATGAGAAGAAGAGCGATTACTGGCCGGACGAATCGGAACGCGGCAATCCTGGCGATGGGTCATCGCCGCGCCAGGCCTGAATGGGAAGCACGTTATGGCAATGCAAGTCCAGCAGCATGATCCGCCGGTCGAAGAACCAAGGCTGGTGGGCCTTCTGGCCGAGTTTGGCGATGTGGACGGCGTAATGGCCGCGGCGCGCAAGGTGCGAGGCGCCGGGTATACGCGATGGGATGTGCATAGCCCGTTCCCGATCCACGGGATCGATGCGGCGATGGGGATTCGGCCGACCATCCTGCCTTGGCTCGTGCTTGGGGCCGGATTGACGGGGCTGGCGGCGGGGCTGGCGCTTCAGTTGTACACCAACGCCTATGACTACAAGTTCCTGATCAGCGGCAAGCCGTACGCCAGCCTGCCGGCATTTGTGCCGGTGGTTTTTGAGATGACCATCCTAGCGTCGGCATTGACGGCGGTGTTTGGGATGCTGGGCCTGAACAGGCTGCCGACGCTCTATCACCCATTGTTCAAGAGCCAGCGGTTCCGCCGGGTGACCAATGACCGTTTCTTCGTCATGATCGATGCTTCGGACCCGACGTTCAGCGAGACCGCCGCCGCGAGCCTGTTGATATCGGCGGGCGCCACGGCCATTGAGCGCGTGGAGGATTGACCGATGAGCGACAATGCCAATCCAACTCCGCGCAGTCCCGGGCGCAGTTCTCGCGTGCCCCTGCCCCGATGGGCGACGTGGACGATGGTGATCCTGGTGGTGGCGAGCTTTCTGCCTCTGGTGTTCTTCGCCAAGGCGAGGGTTCAGGTGTCGGATAAGCCGAGGGTTCACTTCTTCCAGGACATGGCGACCCAGCCGAGGTACGGTCCCCAGATGCCCAGCGGTGTCTTTGCGGACGGCCGGGCCATGCGCCCGCGCATCGCCGGGACGGTGGCGCGAGGTCGTCTGGATGCGGATGACCACTACTATCGCGGTTTCACTCAACGGTCTAACGCAGGCTCGGGAAAACTGGAGACCGAGTTTTATGCGGGATTGCCGTCGCAGGTGCGGCTGGACGCTGCCCTGTTGCGGCGCGGCCAGCAGAGATACGGCATCTATTGCGCGAGTTGCCACGGGCTGGATGGCTACGCCGAAGGGCCGGTGACGATCCGGGCCGGCGAATTGGGGGAGGCGATCAACCCCTCGAAACTTCACGATCAGCAGGTCCGGGACCGTCCGGACGGGCACCTTTTCAATACGATCACGAACGGCATCCGGCTGATGCCGGCGCACGGCGGTCAGATTCCGGTGAGTGACCGCTGGGCCATTGTCGCTTATGTCAGGGCGCTGCAATTCAGCCAGCGAGCGCCGGCTGAGGCGCTGCCCGCGAGTGAACGGCGGATTTTGGCGGAGTAGCTGGAGGCCACGTGGCCGCGACCGAACGACAAATTGAAGGATATCCGGAGTCCCAGAGGCTGGGCGCCGGGGCTGCCTCGTTGACCCGGATGACCGCCGTCATCGGCATTGTGGGATTGGCGGCCGGCCTGGCGCTGGGTTTCATTGAGGACAAGGCATCGCTGCGGCGGTTCTTCTTCGTGTACCTGGTGAGCTACACATTCTTCCTGAGCCTGGCGCTGGGTGGGCTGTTCTTCGTGCTGCTTCAGCATGTGACGCGCGCGGGGTGGAGTGTGAGCGTGCGGCGCATCGCCGAGGCGCTGGCGGCAACAATGCCGGTTCTGGCGGTGCTGGCGATTCCAATTCTGGCATCGGTGCTGATGAACAACGGCTCGCTGTACCGGTGGGCGCAGCCGCAAGTGGATCACCTGACGCACGAGAAGCACGCTTATCTGAATGTGCCGTTTTTCGTAGCGCGGCTGGCGATTTACCTGGTGGCGTGGTCGGCGATGGGGTGGTGGTATTGGCGGCAGTCGACCCAGCAGGATGCGACCGGAGACCCCGCGCTGACCTCGCGCATGCAGACCGTGAGCGCGCCGGCGCTGGTCGTCTACGCCCTGACGGTGACGCTGGGGGCGTTTGACCTTCTGATGAGCCTGGACCCGCACTGGTTCAGCACGATCTTCGGGGTGTATTACTTCTCGGGCGCGGCCGTGGGCGCATTTGCGACGGTGTCGCTTGTGGCGGTGGTGCTGCAATCGCGGGGCTTTCTGCGCGAGAGCATCACTCGGGAACACTATCACGATCTGGGCAAGTTCCTGTTCGGGTTCGTCTTCTTCTGGGGCTATATCGCGTTCAGCCAGTACATGCTGATCTGGTACGCGAACATTCCCGAAGAGACGGCGTGGCTTGTCCGTCATGGCATGAGCACTGCCCATCCGAACGGATGGTCGGTGGTGTGCTTGCTGCTGCTGTTCGGGCACCTGCTGGTTCCGTTTGCCGGGCTGCTGTCGCGAGGGGTCAAGCGCAACAAGAAGCTGCTGGCTTTCTGGGCCGCCTGGCTGCTGGCGTTTCACGGCCTGGACCTGTTCTGGCTGGTCATGCCGGAGTCCGTCCGGCTGTCGTGGTTATCATGCGCGATGGGTGCATCGACGTTGATCGGCGTGGGCGGCCTCTTCCTCGCGGCATTCGTCCGGTTGCTTGGCAGCGCCTACCTCCGGCCGATTCGAGACCCGCGACTCGATGAGGCGCTAGAATTCCAGAACATCTGAGGTTTGAAGTGGCTGCGAAGAACGAACTGAACACAACGAACATCATCCTGATCGGCATTGTCTCGGCGATGCTGTTGGTGGTGGTCGTGGTTGGCGCACAGGCTTGGTTTCTAAGCCATGAGCAGGCAGAAATCGCCCAATACGAGGACCAGCCGCATTTTGCGCTGGCGACGTTGCAGGCCGAGCAGCGGGCGCGAATCAGCGGATATCGGCTTGTGGACAAGGAGACGCAGGCCGTCGCCATTCCGATCGATGAGGCGATGCGCATCATGGTCCAGACGCAGGGCAAACTGCCGAAGTTGCCGCCCACGACCCGGCCGGTCACTCGGCCGACCGGTGTGCCAGCGAAGTAGAGCGAGGTGTGCGATGGTCAATCGATGGACAGGTGCGGCATGGGTAGCGGGACTGCTGTTGGCTTCAACGGCCCTTGCGCAAACCACTCAGCCGTTTGCGGACGCGATGGAGGATGGTGTGGGTGTCGTCGAACAGCTCGGGGCGCAGGTTCCGCTGGACCTGACGTTCATGGACGAGCGGGGCGAAACTGTGTCGCTGGGCAAATTCTTCGAATCAGGCCGGCCGGTGATTCTGCAGATCGGCTATTACGAATGCCCGATGCTCTGTGGAAAAGTGTCGCGGGGATTGTTGCTGGCGGCCAAGGCCGTCGATCTGAAAATGGGGCGGGATTACACCGCGATCAGCGTCAGCTTCGACCCGAGCGAGACGCACCGGCTCGCCGCCGCCAAGAAGGCCAATTACATCAATGAGCTCGGCCAACCCGATGCCGCCGCCGGCTGGCACTGGCTGGTGGGCAAGGAGGAGAACATCCGCAGGCTCACCGAGGCGGTTGGCTTTCACTACAAATGGATGGACAGCGCCAATCAGTATTCCCACGCGGCCGTCCTGATGGTCCTGATGCCGGATGGCAAGGTGTCGCGGTATCTGTATGGGGTCACCTATCCACCGACGACGTTCCGGCTGTCGCTGGTAGAGGCGTCGGCGGGAAGAACGGGCTCGACCATGGATAAGATTCTGCTGACGTGCCTGCTCAGCTATGACCACAACGCCGGCAGGTATGTCGTGGCCGCCCGCACGTTCATGCAGATTGGTGCGGGGATTACGATCGTGCTGATGGGATTCACCGCCTGGAGGCTCTTCCGGCGTGAGCGGCAAAAGGCCCGAGTGGAAGCTCGAAGGCCGGCCATTCCATGAAGGACCCGAGTATGCTGCATGCGATCCTCGCCAGTTCGTCGGACAAGTCCTTCTGGATGCCGCAGCGCGCCAGCAGCTATGCGGGCGGTGTCGATTGGTTGTTTTACTTCATATTCTGGCTGTCGGTGTTCTTCTTTTTCCTGATTCTCGGACTGCTGGTGCTGTTCATCTGGAAGTATCGGCACCGCAAGGGTCATCAGGCGCAGCCCTCGCCTAGCCACAGCACCGCCCTGGAGCTGACGTGGACGATCATTCCCACGATCCTGGTCATCATCATCTTCTACTTCGGGTTCCGGAGCTATCTGACGATGGCCGTGCCGCCGCCCAATGCCTATGAGATCATCGTCACGGGCAAGATGTGGGCTTGGGAATTCGCCTATCCCAACGGCCACGTCGACAACGTGCTGCACGTGCCCGTTGATACACCCGTGCGTCTGGTGCTGACCAGCCAGGATGTCATTCACAGCCTGTATGTCCCCGCTTTCCGAGTGAAGCGGGACGCCGTGCCAGGCCGGTACAACAAGATGTGGTTCAAGGCAACGCAGATGGGGGAATTCGATCTGTTCTGCGCTGAATATTGCGGGCAGAAGCACTCGGAAATGATCACGAAGGTGGTCGTTCATGATTCGACCGAGTTTCGGAAGTGGCTGGAGGAGGCCTCGAACTGGGAGGTTCGGATGACGCCGCTTCAGGCCGGCGCCGGCTTCTACGTGCGCCGGGGCTGCAATCAATGCCACTCCGTAGACGGATCGCAGATCATCGGCCCGAGTTTCAAGGACCTTTACGGCGTCAGCCGGGTGTTTGCCGACGGCGGAACAGCGGTCGCCGATGAGAACTACATTCGGGAATCGATCCGCGAGCCGCAGAAGCACATCGTGGCGGGATACGATTCGTCGATGCCGAGTTTCAGTGAGAAGCAGCTCAAGGAACGGGACGTGATGGCGCTGATCATCTACCTCAAGTCGCTCAGCTCTCACTACAAGGGCGATCTGAGCCTGACCGCAACCCGCCCGGCCGCGCAGCCCGCGACCCAACCGGCCAACCAGTAGGAGCTTCGTCCAGATGTCGTCCGTCCTCATCCATAACTTCGGTCCGCAACGCATGACGGACAGCTATCTCACCCATCGGCGCGGTCTGATGTCCTGGCTGTTCACGCTAGACCACAAGCGCATCGCCATCATGTACATGGTGGCGGTGCTGGCGAGCTTCCTGCTGGGTGGAATCTTTGCGCTGCTGGTGCGGGTGGAGTTGTTCAATCCTGCACCCACGCTCACGATGGGCAATCCGGCCGATCCCGCCGTCGCGGCCCGGACCTGGGAACTCTATAACCACATGTTCACCCTGCATGGGGCGGTGATGGTGTTCATGTTCATCATACCCGCCATTCCCGCGATCATCGGGAACTTCGTCCTGCCGATGATGGTTGGGGCGAAGGATGTGGCTTTCCCGCGGCTGAACCTGCTGAGCTTTCACCTCTACGCCATCGGCGGGATGTTCTTTTTCTACATTCTGGCCAGCGGCGTGGTCTACGCCGCCACCGGCGTGAAACTGCCGGGCGGATTCGGCCTGGACACGGGGTGGACTTTTTACACGCCTTACAGCACCGCCAAGACGCTCACCGGCGTGGTTCCGGCCACGATGGGGGCCTTTATCATGGGGTTCAGCTCGATTCTGACGGGCGTGAATTTCATCGCGACCATCCATATGCTCCGGCCGCGCGGCATGACCTGGTTCAGGATGCCGCTGTTGCTGTGGGCCCTTTATGCCACGAGCGTGATCCAAATCCTCGCCACGCCGGTCCTGGGGATCACGCTATTGCTGCTGCTGGCCGAGCGCGTTCTGGGTGTGGGCATCTTCAATCCCGAACTGGGCGGCGACCCGGTGCTCTATCAGCATTTCTTCTGGTTCTACTCACACCCGGCAGTCTACATCATGATCCTGCCGGCGATGGGGGTCATCTCCGAACTGGTCAGCGTATTCAGCCGAAAGCACATCTTCGGCTACCGGTTCATCGCTTATTCATCGATCGCCATCGCACTGCTGAGCTTCCTGGTGTGGGGGCATCACATGTTCACCAGCGGCCAGTCCACCATCGGCAACATGATCTTCAGTCTGCTGACGTTCAGCGTGTCGATCCCGTCGGCCATCAAGGTCTTCAACTGGCTGGCGACCATGTACAAGGGATCGATCCGCCTGCTCACGCCGATGTTCTATGTCCTGGGATTCCTGCTGCTGTTCGCCATCGGCGGGCTGACGGGATTGTTCCTGGGGTCATTGGCCACGGACATTCACTTCCATGACACCTATTTCATCGTCGCCCATTTCCATTATGTGATGATGGGCAGCACGCTCTTCGCCTTCCTGGGCGGGATGTATTACTGGTGGCCGAAGATGACCGGGAAGATGTACAGCGAGCGTTGGGGGCGGATCGCCGCCGTGATGGTCTTCGTCGGGTTCAACCTGACGTTCTTCATCCAGTTCGTGGCGGGCAGCCAGGGCATGCCGCGGCGATACGCCACGTACATTGAGAAGTACACGATTCACCACCAGATATCGACGGTCGGCGCGTTCGTGATGGGGCTGGGGCTGTTCCTGGTGCTGTTCAACTGGATTCACTCACTGTGGCGGGGCCGGTCGGCGCCGGCCAATCCGTGGGGCGCCAACACGCTGGAATGGCGCAGCAGCTCGCCGCCGCCACACGATAACTTCTCCGAGACGCCGGTCGCGGATGACCCGTATGACCTGGACAAATGGGAGTACGACCCGGACATCGGCGGCTGGACCAGCGATGATCCCAACGCCGTGCGCGGATTCCCCGTGATCACCAAGGAGTCGTAGATCCGTCGCCCTCAGCGCCCGCACGTGAACGCCATGACCGAACACACGACCAACCCGACCGTCGCGCCGACCGGGCACGCGGAGCATCCGCCGCATCTGGCGCATCATTTCGAGACGCCGGAGCAGCAATACCAGTCCGGCAAGCTGGGCATGTGGATGTTCCTGGCGACGGAAATTCTGATGTTTGGCGGCCTGTTTTGCGCCTACGCGGTCTACCGGCACAATCATCCGGATGTCTTCCGCTACGCACATACATATCTCGACAAGAACCTCGGCGCCATCAACACCGCGGTGCTGATCGCCAGCAGCCTTTCCATGGCCTGGGCAGTGCGGCTGGCGCAGCTCGGGAAGAAGAGGGGCCTGATGCTCTGCCTGTCTCTCACGCTGGCGGGGGGCCTGGGTTTCATGGGGATCAAGGCGGTCGAGTACGCCGCCAAGTGGCGGCATCATATCTTCATCGGGTCGGCCAACATATATCGTCCGGACAGACCGTCCCGGCTGGAGGCCGTCGTGCCGCAGCCGGCGATTCCCCTTCTGCAGCCGCCGGCCGCGGTTTCCGCGCCACTCAAACGAGCCGATCCCAATGCCGGAACGCCGGATGAGCCCAGGATCAAGCCGCCGCCGGCGGGACCGAGCGGGCTGGCCGGCGCGCGTGTCCCGGCGCACGAGATTCAGTACGGGGATCTGGCCAAGCAAGACCGCCAGCGCGTGTACTCGTTCTTCGGCGTCTACTTTGCCATGACCGGCCTGCACGGGCTGCACGTCCTGATTGGCATGGGCCTGATTACCTGGATTCTCATCCGTTCGGCCCGCGGCGAGTTCGGGCCGCTCTATTTCGCTCCGGTTGACCTGGTTGGCCTCTATTGGCACCTGGTGGACCTGATCTGGATCTTCCTATTCCCCCTGCTTTATCTGATTCACTGACATGAGCACGACCACCCACGACAGTCATTCCGCGCAGCACGTGCATGTCATGCCGCCGGCGGTGCTCATCGCCGTGTTCGTGGCGCTGATGGCGCTGACCCTCATCACGGTTGCCGTCACCTACGTCAATTTGGGCGCGCTGAATATCTGGGTTGCCCTGGGCATTGCCGTGGTGAAGGCCGGGCTGGTGGCGATGTACTTCATGCACCTGCGTTATGATCATCCGTTTCATGGAGTGGTGTTGATCATCGCGCTGGGCTTTGTCATCCTGTTCATTGGCGCTGCGATCGGCGACACCAGTGCCTACCAGAAGGATTTCGAGCAGCCCGCATCGATGTCGCAATGAGGATTCACGGTCACGGACGATCACATGCTCGACGACGAAGCGGACAACATGGTGAATGGGCCCGTCAGCGCGGAGCGCCTCGGCACGTTCGGCATGTGGTTGTTCCTTGCAGCGCTGAGCATGCTTTTTGTCGCCGGCATGCTGGGGTATCTCATCATCCGCATCCAGGGCGCCCGATCGCCGGCATTGGGCCAGATCCAAATACCGAGGATGCTCTGGGTAAGCACCGGACTGATCCTCGCGAGCAGCTTCACGATCCACTACGCCCTGGCAAACCTCCGAGCGGGGCGGAAGTTCGTATATCGTAGCCTGATCTGGGCGACGCTGGTGCTTGCCTTGGGGTTCGCGACCGTGCAGGTTCCGGCCCTGGCGGCGTTGCTGCGCGAACATGACGCCGGCAGAACATCCGGAACAGCGCTGTATGGGCTGATCTTCTTCCTGATTCTGCTGCATGCACTTCACGTCGGGGGAGGGATTGTGGTGTTGGCTCGCAGGTCCGTTGCCGCAATCGGCGTGGTGGATTCATCTCTCCAGTGTACCTCGGTGCGGTACGCTGCCATGTACTGGCACTTCCTTGATGTCGTCTGGCTGCTCATGTTCTCTATTCTCTGGATTGTTGGCTGACCTTTCGCCCGGGCCCCCTGGCCGATACCATTCCGGCAAATCCCAATCGAAAGGAAGCGTCATGGCTGGACTGATGCGCTCGCTCTGTGCAGGTTGTGTTGTGGTTCTGGTGGCTGCCCTGGGTTCAACGGCATCCGCTGCAGAGAAGCTTGGCGTGCTGATCATTGATGGCCAGCACAATCACGCCTGGCAGCAGACGACGCCGGCCGTGAAGAAGCTGCTGACCGACACCGGTCGCTTCACCGTCGATGTCGTCACCACGCCGGCCGCCAGGGATCCCAAAGAGAGATGGGATGCGTTCCGGCCGGAATTCTCGAAGTACGACGTCATCCTGTTGAATTACGCCGGTCAGGCATGGCCCGAAGAAATCAGGCGCGCGCTCCAGAAGTACATGGAGAACGGTGGCGGGCTGGCGGTCTATCACGCGGCCGTATTCGGATGGTCGGACTGGACCGCCTTCAACCAGTGGATCGGCCTTGGGTGGCGGCAGCCGAATTACGGCGACCGCATCACGCTCACCGATGACGGCACGGTTGTCCGCACCCCGAGAGGCCAGGGGCCGGGCAGCGGACACGGGCCAGCGCACGAGTTCGAAGTCGTCACGCGCATCGCCGACCATCCGATCATGAAGGGCATGCCCGCGAAGTGGAAGCAGGTCAAGGATGAGCTGTACCACGGCCAGCGCGGTCCAGGGCAGAACATGACAATCCTCGCGTCGGCCTTCAGCAGCAAGGAAGGCAAGGGCACCGGCGAACATGAACCGCTGGTCTGGACGATTCCCGTCGGCAAGGGCAGGTCATTTGTGACGCTGCTGGGGCATGACGTGCCGGCGACCGTGAACCCGCTCGCCGCGACGATTCTCATCCGCGGCGTTGAGTGGGCCGCCACGGGCGAAGTGACGCTGCCCGTCTCGAGGTAAGGCCTATCGCCATGCCGGGTGCTGTGCCGGCGAGCTGGATTACTCCCGTTCGCCGGGAATCGCCTTGCCTTGCGGATCCAGCTGCGGGCCCGCGGTCGTCTCGGTCAGTTTCTGCCGCATCGCCGGGCCGGTCACGTGTTCCAGCTGCTCGGCCGGCCCATGGGTATGATCGGCGGGCACGTCAACCTGCTCGACGAGGTAGGTTTCCCATAGCCTGTGCGATCGCAGAAGCAGCCGCGCGTCATCTCGCCCGGTATCCGTCAACCGATACCCCGCGCCCTGGGCCTCCAGCTTGCCCTGACGCTGCAGGTGGCGCGTAGCGATCCAGGCCAATACGGGCCCGGCCATCAGTGACTGTCGCAACTGGGCGATCCCTACCGCGGTCTGCGCCGAATGCCTCTCTTCAAGCCTGTACAACAGGCCGAGGATGTCTTCGCAGATGATCCGCAGGCTCAGCATGGCCCGGTGTATCAGCTTGCTGACCACCCCATGACGCGGCGAGCCAAGCAAAACGCCCAGGAAGATGAACCCAGCCACAGCCGCCATCATGCCGCTGGTGGTTGTGCTGCCGTAGCCAAACCATGATGGCACGGCAATGGCCGACAGGTGGCCAAGAAACGCCGACGCGGCGGCGATGGCCAGGCTCAGGAGTATCATGACGCCGAGGCGGTCGCTCAGCAGGTGGGCGGCTGCCGGCGGCACGATGAGCATCGCGACCACGAGGATGCTTCCCACGGCTTCGAACGATGCCACAGTCGTCGCCGCGACCAGCGTCATGAGCAGGTAATGCATGATGTTGGCGTCGATCCCCAGCGTTGTCGCCAGGCCCGGATCGAACGAGCTGATCTTGAGTTCCTTGTAAAAAGCCCCCACGAAAAGCACGTTCACGAAGAGCATCGCGGACAAGACGGCGGTGACGCGCGGAATCTCGATCGATCCGATCATGATGGTATCCAGCGGCACGCCTTCCAATACGCCGTAGAGCACGCAGCCGGGGTCCAGGTCAATCTGGTCGGCGGCCCTGCGGATGAGGATCAACCCAAGGGCAAACAACGAGGTGAAGACCACGCCCATCGAAGCGCCTTCATCCACCCGGCCAAGCTGCTGGATGAGTTGGGTGAGCATCGCGGTGAGCACACCGACAATGACGGCGCCCAGCAGCATAACGACGCTGCCCCGGCTGCCGGTCAGCAGGAATGCCGCCGCGAGGCCGGGCAACACGGCGTGGCTCAGGGCGTCGCCCATCATGCTCATCTTTCGCAGCACCATGAAGTTGCCGAGCAGCGCGCAGGACATGGCGCACAGCGCCGCCGCCAGCACGATGCCCCCGTCCAGCCAGCCGATCCACACAAATTCAGCGAGCATATGTGCTCCTCCGGTCCTATGAGCCGCCGATCGCGTGCGGGCTTTCAGGCACCGCGGCTTGCTGCTTCTCTTCCAGCGCCCGCTCAAGCCTGGCGATCATCTCGCGGCCCAGCACGTGCTCGATCGCATCGGCATCACGGTCCACATGGCTGGCCGCCACGTCGGCGTGGGTAATCAGGTACATTTCCCACAGGCGGTGATTGCGGACCAGCCGGCGTGCTTCATCCGCGCCCTCCTCAGAAAGGCGCACCGTTCCGCCGGGCAGTTCGGCGAGCAGACCCTCATGCGCGGCTCGCCTGATTTGCCTACCCAGTTCCCGCTGGCTCCAGGCCCGTTTGCGCATCAGGGCCGACGTCGCCACCTGCTGGCCGGACGCATCCTCAACCAGTTCATAAACCGCACGCAGGAGGTTCTGCCGTTCGACTTTGCGATTCAAGTCGCGCCGCTCCGCCCATCGCCGCAAAGCGCCCCGAGATGTGCCCAGCAGGAGGCTGACGCCGAACAGCGAAGACGCCGTCAGGACGATGACGGCCCCGGCCGGCATGCGAGGTGTCAGTGCGCTGACGCCAGCGCCGACCATGCCGCTCAGGGCTCCGATCAGAGCTGACAACGCCAGCATCCAGAAGAGACGCTCAGTCCAGAATCGAGCCGCCGCCGGTGGAATGATCAGCATCGCGATGATCAGGATCAGGCCCACCGCCTGCAGGCCGATCACCGTTACCGCCGTCACGAAGGTCATCAACGTCAGGTCAAGCAGAACGACCGGCCAACCACCGGTCCTACCGTAGGCCGGGTCGAAGCAAAGCAGCGTAAACTCCTTGAAGAGCAGAGCGCACGCGACAGCCACTGCCAACGCCGTCAGCCCGATGACCTTCGCATCCGCGGCCAGCATCGATGCCGTCTTGCCGTAGATGAACGATTCCAGTCCGGCCGCGCTGCCTGTGCCCATCTTCTGGACTACACCGAGCAATGCCACACCCAGCCCGAAGAACACACTGAGGACGATGCCCATCGCGGCATCTTCCTTCAGTCGGGTGTAATGGCGGATGGCCACGATCGCGCCGACACCCAGCAGCCCTGTCGCGGCGGCGCCCAACAGCAGGCCGCCCAGGTCTTTGCCATCGCTTCCCAGGCTGGCCATGAGAATGAACGCGGCGGCGATGCCCGGCAATGTCGCGTGACTGAGCGCATCGCCAAGCAGCGCACGTCGGCGCAGGAGCATGAACGTCCCGATCATCCCGGCCGCGGCCCCCAGGGCCGCCGTTCCCAGCACAACCACGCGCGTGTTGTAGTCTCGAAGCGTCATCACCTGCCAGATCTCCCGGGCGCCTGGAAGATCAGACGAGTCGTCCGGAGCGGAAACCGACGCGGCCACTGGTTGCGCGATGATCGCGACCAGCAGGGCGGCCGTGGCGATCACGATACGCATCGCGCTGTTGGTCATCGTCGCACGCCGCCTCTCTTCAGCGCCTCGGCCGCCTCGTCCAGCAGCGTCAGGCGTCCGCCGTATGTCTTCTGCAAATTGTCCGGGGTGAAAACGTCGGCGACAGGGCCGTGTGCCACCACACGCATGTTCAGGAGAATCACGTGATCAAAATACTCCGGTACGGTCTGGAGGTCGTGGTGCACCACAAGCACCGTCCGTCCATGGCTCCGCAGGTCGTGGAGGATGCGCACGATGGCCTGCTCGGTGGCGGCGTCAACCGCCGCGAATGGCTCATCCATCATGTAGAGCCTGGCATCCTGCACCAGTGCCCGCGCCAGGAACACCCGCTGCTGCTGTCCGCCGGAGAGCTGGCTGATCTGCCTTCTGGCGAACTCGGCCATGCCCACGCGGTCCAGTGCTGTCAGGGCAGCCTCGCGGTCGGCCTTGCCGACGGGCCGGCACCAGCCGATCCGGCCGTACCGGCCCATCGTGACCACATCCAGAGCGCTGACCGGGAAATCCCAGTCGACGCTCTCACGCTGCGGCACATAACCCACCAGGTGCCGCTGCTTGCGATAGGGCTTGCCGTAGACCATGACCCGCCCCGAGGCTTTGGGCACGAGATCCATGACGGCTTTGATGAGCGTGCTCTTGCCCGCACCGTTTGGGCCGACGATGCCGATGAGCCGTCCTTCGGGAACATCCAGGTCGACATCCCACAGCACCGGTTTGCGGTGATAGGCCACCGTCATGTCGTGAATGGCCAGGGGCGCCTCCGGCGAATGTTCCAGCAGATGCGTTGCCTGGTCCGTTCCGAGCTTAAGCGTATTCTGATCCACGGAATTCTCCACGACTGGCTTGAGGGAGATATTAGCCGCCCAGTCTTCCATTCATCCCGCGCCGAGGAGCCACGCCGCCCAGCGCCCGCACAATCGTCGTCACGTTGTGGTCGATCATGCCGATGTAGGTCCCTTGGTACGTTCCCGGCGGTCCCATCGCGTCGGAATACAGCAAGCCGCCGATCTTCACCTGCCTGCCCCGCGCGCCCGCACCTTCAATCAACGCCCGGATGTTCTTCGATGACACGCTGGTCTCGATGAAGATAGCCTTCACGTCCCGTGCCACGATCAGATTCACCAACGTCTGGATGTCCTTCAGGCCCGCCTCTGACTCTGTGCTCAGCCCCTGGATCCCGCGCACCTCCAGGCCGTATGCCTGTCCGAAGTAGCTGAATGCATCGTGCGCAGTGATCAGCACCCGGCTGCGGGGCGGCACTGTCTCGATTGCCGCCCGCGCATAGGCATCCAGACTCTTCAGTTCCGCTATGTATGCTTCGGCGTTCAAGCGGTAGTAATCGGCATTGGGTGGGTCCACCTCCTGCATCGCCCTGCTTGCCGCCTCCACCGCCTGGGCCCAGCGCATCGGGTCCATCCACACGTGTGGGTCGGGATGTCCCTGCGTCTGTGATGACTCCAATCGCAGCGACGGATCAATGGCCTCGGCCACTGCGTACAGCGGTTTCCCCCGCTTGCCCAGCTTCTCGATCACCTGCCCGAGCTTTCCTTCAAGGGTCAGCCCGCTGTAGATCACCACATCGGCCACCGCCATTGCAGCGATGTCGTCGCGCGTTGGCTTATAAAGGTGTGGATCGACGCCCTCACCCATCAGCCCCGTCACCGTGGCCTTGTCGCCGGCGACGTGACGGACGATATCGCTGACCATCCCGACGGTGGTCACTGTACGCAGAGGGTATTTGCGATCCTTGCCCTCGGCCGGACGTTCGCAGCCGGCGAAAAGCCCGGCCAGCCCCGCAATCGCTGTTATTGAGATGGCTCGAAACCACCATGTCATCGGATTATCCTCACGATTTTGACTAATCAAAATCATCATTGTACTATTCCTGCGGGATGTCAACTGCGAAACGCTTGCGTTCACTTGCGCGAGGCGTCTTGCACTGCTGTGCCGGTTGTCCTGGAGTGAAATGCCCAGCAGCACGATAGAGGATTACATCAAGCAGATTTACGCCGAGCAGCAGGCGGCGCCCGAGGGGCTCGTGCCCATGGGAAAGCTGGCCGCGGCCATGGACGTGGTTCCTGGCACCGCCACATCCATGGTCAAGACGCTCAACGGCGCCGGTCTTGTTGACTATGAACCTCGCCTTGGGGTGCGCCTGACCCGCGAGGGCCAGCAACTGGCTCTCCAAGTGTTGCGACGTCACCGGCTGGTCGAGCTCTTTCTGGTTGAGATTCTCGGCTTGGACTGGTCGCACGTGCACGAGGAGGCTGAAAGCCTCGAACATGCGGTCTCCGACAGGGTCCTGGAACGCATCGACGCCCTGCTGAATCATCCCAGCGTTGACCCCCACGGCGACCCCATTCCCAGTTCTAAGGGTTGCGTCACCCATCCGCGCCTGCAGTCGTTGATCGACGCTCCGACGAATGTCAGATTGCGCATTGCCAGGATTGCTGACCAGGCTCCGGCCTTTCTCCGATTCATCGACCAGGCAGGCCTCAAACCCGGGGCCACGATCGCGATCAGGGACCGCAATACGAATGCAGACGCGATCACTCTCATTGCCGACACTGCTTCCGTCACGCTCGGCACGACGGCTGCGGCCAAGATACTCGTTGATCCAATCTGACCCAACGGACCGTGCCAAACGTAAACCCCCTTTGCGCCGGCAAGGCTCCAGGCGCAGGCGTCGCCGCCATGCTCTTGCTGTGTAACCGTACGGTAACAGGCCAGGATGCCGCCTCCACTTGGGGGCTCCATCGTGGATAATGTGGGCTGACAAGGAGTGCCCATGCGTAGGTTTCTGATTGCGGCAGCGCTGGCGTTGGCTCTGGCGACGGGTGGAGCGCGGGGCGGTGAATCGCCGCCCGAACGCGAACCCGCTGCACCGCAGGATGCGCCCCGCGGCCCTCGCCGGGATGAATCGACCCGGCGGATCATTGCGCGGTTCATTGCCGTAGAGGGAATTGCGAGGTTGCCTGAGCGGCAGCGACAGACGGAGGTTCCACGCTTGTATCGTGAGGTGGCGTTGGAGTTGATGAGCCCTTTGGTGGAGGGCATCATCAGTTCCTTCCCGGCCGATCTCTTCCAGCAAGCGGGGTTTCTGCAGCCGGACGAAGACGGCGCCCAGGCAGTGTATGCCCTGCAAATCGACGCCGCAGCCGCGGCGATGACACCACAAACGATGGCCGACGCCATTCACAACTGCCACGGCAGCATCATCTTAGCGCTGGCGGCCAGAGTGCGCTGCCTTCAGACGTTGGAGCGACACAAGCCTCTCGTGAAGAAGCTGATCAGCGAGGACCTGGCAAGCGACAGCGCCTTGGCCGTCAGTCGCGCCTGCGGGACGATTCGCGCGATGCGGCTCGAGGATTTCAATCATCGCCTGCTGGCGATGTACCTTGCGGACGGCAGGTTTGCCGCCGAGGCACGCTCGGCGATCCTCTGGCTGAACGACCCCGACATGACCGGAGCGCTTGTTGCCGATGTCGAGAAGAACCCGGCCGCGATCAAGCGACATTATGGGCTGCTCAACGGCATGCTCTGGGGAAAGGAGGCAGAACCAGCGATTGTGCGACTGCTAGACGCGGATGACGCCGACATCCGCTGTTGGGCGGCAATGGCGGTCCAGGACTGCCGGGATCGTGCGCTGGCTCCCCGTATCAAGGCACTGTTGGAGGACAAGGACGCGCGACTCAGGCTTACCGCCGCGCATATGGCTGGCAGGCTGGGAGCGGCCGAGTTTCAGACGGTTCGAGCGAACCTGCTGACGCTATTGGCTGGCGACGATATCGAGTTGCGATTGGAGGCGGCGGTGGCATTCGCCGAACAAAAGGACTCTGTTGCTGGAGAGGTGCTGCTGCAAATGTGGCAGCAGCCGGCGGCCGAGGATGTGAAGGTGAAAGTCATGCAGACCGTGGGCAAGCTTGCGGGAAGTGCCTTTGGCTACAACATGCACGAGTGGGCCGAGCGAACGCCAGGCAATCTTGATGCGATCGAGAAGCTGCGACAGTGGATTTGGCAGCACGAGGCCATCAAGGCGCCAGAATAGCGCGTAGGAGCAAAGCGGTACGCCCTTGAAGGTGGCGGGG
>CAZMXI010000061.1:0-26035 GCA_964570205.1 uncultured Tepidisphaeraceae bacterium | reverse complement strand
AATATGGCGGGTTTTGAAGCGCTCACAGGTGGGGGAAGTTCGGCGCTCTATGACAGCGTTTCTTCACGCGTGAAGCCCAGGGTTGCAGCAAAGTTCCTGCCCCGGTCGCGGCCGAACTGCGCGATTGCATAAAGCGATCTGGCTCCGCAGAGCATTGCGACCGAGCAGAGAGTGAGGATGGCCTCCAGGGGATGACGCTTTCCCAGCGGCGAGCGCGGATCGGGAACGTTGCAGAAGCAGTCGAACAGGCTGATGGATGTCTCCGACATCGTGTGGTCCTCCTTGACCCAAACTCTATCGGCTATTCATGTCCGAGAACTGAAAGGCCCTGGGCGCAATCGGCCGTGCCTTGTGTCAGCGCCTGCGGCTCGATCCCAATCCTTGGTCCCTCGCCAGATGGCGCATCGAGCACGCCCACGCGAACTTCGTGAACGGCCACCGAAGGCTCAGCGTCGATGCCACGGCAATCGCCCCGTTCGGCGCGCACCGCGACGGAGCAGAGCAACTGCGGCGAGAAGTGGCAGAAGCGTGCCCGGCTCCGGAACCACCGTCGTGATCGTAAAGGTGGCGGGAGCAATCAGGTTGTCCAGTTCGGTGCCCCACCACGTCAGTGTGTCGCTGCTTTTTCCGTAATCGTCGTAGTCGGCCACTTGAATAATCGTCGATTGGCCGGGCATGTCGCCGGCGGTGAACCTGAAGGTGGCAAGGTGCACGCGGCGGATACCATCACCCACGACCTGGCCTGCCGGCCCCGGCTCAGCAAAGATACCGTCGGCTAGAAGCAGAGTCAGCGGCGCGAGGTCCGGCAGCGCACCTCCAGTGAATGCCGGGCTTGGCATGATGTCGGAGTCGCTGTCCACCGTGACGGCCTGTTCCGGAATCGGGGACAGCGGAACCAGCTTCAGACCCGCGGAAAACAAGCCCCCTTCTCCAACGAGGAGCGAGACATCACCAGGCTCAGCGTGCTCCTCCAGAAAGACCTCCACGGCCACCTTGCCTCCAGGAGCAACGGTGTAACTGCTGCGATCCGTGGCGAAACTGAAGATCACAGCCCCCTCGGCCACCGTTGCCAGACCACACAGCATCGCAACTGCTCCACACGTACACGCATAAGCGTTCTTCATATCCATCTCCCGTAAGCATCACTTCTCGGCCATCAATGCCGGAACACCTTTCGAAATTCGCGGCGTATCTGCACCAGCGTCGCGGCATCCACGTCACCGTCACACGACCGCGCATCGCGCTGCCTGCCCAGAGAGGCCTTGACCATTCGACATCCGACCGCTTCCCTGTTGCCGCTTCGCGCCCTGACAGCGCGTGCCTCGTGGCTGCTATTGCGCGTTAGAGCAGCAAGCTTGCGGGCCGGCAGAGGGGCAAGGCGGCGATGAATCTGGAACAGGTCGGCAGCGTCCACATCGTCATCGCCGTCGTAATCGAAGTACCAGCGGAATGCGGGATCTGTCGAGTCCTTGTAGTAGGACTGCTGGAAGCGAAACACATCCGCCATATCCACATCGCCATCACCGTCGCCGTCGCCGAACAGGCGATGCAGGGCAAGTATTTGGTCGCCGCCCGACAAGCATGTGCCCGCGAAGTTGTGCAGCCTGCCGGCATGGACAATAAGCTGATAGCTTCCCTCCGGAAGAGAGCCGCCAATCATCGCAGGATCCGCAAAGGTCAGCGTGAACGACTTGCCGTCGGCGGCTGCCGCCACCTGCACGGGACTGGCTTGGCCGCCGGCCCCGATGACCTCGAAGGCGCCCTCCTCGGCCGCGACCGGACTGTCAGTCGAGATGGTGATGCGATTCACCATTGATCGCTGGGCCTCGCCATCGTTCACAACCACGCCCGTGAGGACTGGCGCTGGCGTGGCCGACTTCAGGCGCTGGCTGAACCGGAACAGGTCGGCCGCATCCACGTCGGAATCCTGCGTATAGTCGAAGTACCACCGGAAATGGGCGCTATCCGCCGGCTTGTAGTAGGATTGCTGGAAGGCGAAGTGGTCTGCCATGTCGACATCGGCATCGCCATCGCTATCGCCGAAGAGGCGATGGAATGCGAAGACTTGGTCGCCGCCCACCATGGGCAGCCCCGTGCTTCCGCTCACGCCCGCGGCATGAACCGAGAGGGCATAGCTTTCATCGGGCAACGAAGCGCCGATGATCGCAGTGCCGCTGAAGCTCAGCACGATGGTGCGGCCGTCGCCGCTGGGATTGGCGGTCGTGAACGCGACTTCACCAGCAGCGGAAGTCAGCGTCAGGGCATTGTTGGCCAGGTTTACCAACCGATCGAATTGAAGTGTCAGGCTGGTGACCATCGACCGCTGCTCAGCGCCGTCGTTTACTGTAAACGACTGCAACTGCGGGCCTTCCTCAAGGCCGCCGTCAATCCGCACATTGTCGATGGAGACGGAGCTGTCAGCCGCCCCGAAGCCCAGCAGATCGAAGTAGAGCGCTGCCTCTGTGCCGGCGGCCAGAGAGGAGATGTCAATGGTGAAGGTCATCGCCTGGTTGAGTGGTACGATCTCGCCCGAGGCAACCAGACCTGGAGTCCAAACCGCCGGTGAGTAGTAGACCCTGCCATCGGCCTGGATGTTGAGCAGGGCATCGGTATTGGACAGGCCGGATGAAATGCCGCGCAGCGCAGCCCCGGTCTTGGCATCGACCATGGCCACCTCGAAGGCATCGGGCGGATTGCAGTCGCTGGAGTGGAGATTGGCGCGGACCACGGTGAACGAAAGTGTGTGCGCGTCGGCGGGGAGGATGAAAGACTGTGATAAGCTGGACAATATCGAGCTGTCTTCGCCGAGCACGCCGACACCGCCGGCTACAGTGGCGTCGCCGCGCGCGGTCCAGCCGAAGTTGGGGAGAGCGGGATCGGAGACATTGAAACTGCCGTTGATGATGCCCGCGGCGTCGAGCGAATGCACGATGGCGGGATTGCCAAGAACGCTGGCGACGTCAAGACTGGAGGGCAGCAGGCGCGTGCCCGCCTCAAGGATTCCTGTCATTAGACGAGTGGGATCAACCGTCGGATCGACATCGGGCAGCCCCGCGGCGTGACCCAGCTCGTGCATCATGGCGGTGAGGAGATCGATGCGCCCAGTAGCAGCGGACTCGGCCCAAGCGTGAAGTTGCCAGGGCTGCAATCCGGCGGAGAACTCCTCGTTGCCGTTCGGCGTTGGATCGACGAACCAGCCGAAGCCGGCGGCATCGTCATCCAGCACGAGCGTCGTGCCGGTAAACATGCCGAGCCGTCCCTTGCCCAGATCGGCGATGCTGATATCGATGCCTTGGAGCGAGTGCATCTCCTGCCCGTAGAAGCCCGCGGCGGTCCAACGACTAATGGCCGAAGCCAGCAGCAATCGCGCCGCATCGGCCGTGAGTTGGGGCGAAGACGAAGGCACGGGAGTGCCGCTGACGTCGAGCGACGCGACGACATTCACCGTGAAACTCTGGGTGGCCTGCCCGGTGTCATCATCGCTGATCGTGACGATGATGGTCTTGGTTCCCACTTCGGTGTAGCGGCGGGCCTTGCCAAAGACGCCCTCGGTGAAGACACCCTTGCTGCCTGGTTGCGTGATAGTGGGTGAGCCTGAATTGGTGAGCAGGCCGTCGCCCCAGTCGATGCTGTAGGTCCAGGTTTCGGTTGCGCCCCATTCGGGGTCGCGGAACTTGAAGGCGCCGGTGAGATCGACGAAGTCGCCGACGCTGACGGTTACCGGCGGCGCAGTCAGAACCGTGAGCAACGGCGGGACGTTATCGACTTCGAGGGTGAAGCTCTGGACGGCTTCGCCCGTGTCATCCAGCAGGCCGGCAACGCCGCTGGACGGCGAGTAGTCCTTATCGCGGACGATGAGCTTGACGGCGTAGCTATCTTGCGGAGCGTGGCTGCGGGCGTCGTCGGCGTAGGTGTGCTTGAGATCGGGCACGAACCAGACGCCTCCGGGTTTCATGTCCGCCGGACCGAGGGTGATCGGCGAGCCGAGCGGCGTACCGTCGCCCCAGTCAACGTATACCTTGAAGGTGTCATCCTTCGGGCTCGGATCGGTGATTCTGCCGCCACTGAGCGTGACTTCATGCATGCCGGCATTGGCGACCGTTCGGCTCAGCGTGGCGTTGGTCACTATCGGGTTGCTGTTCTTGACCGAATAGTTGGTGGTGCTGGTCTCAGGGTGCTGGCCGTTGACCTTGGCAGTGATGATGTAATCACCGTTGTCCTGGTAGACATGGGTGGCGGTGTAGGTTCCGCCGGTTGCGGCGATCGAGATTGGGGTGGGCGTGGTTTCGTCGCCCCAGTCGATGGAGAATGTGCCGGGGTTGGCCGGGTCTGCTGGCTTCACCTCAACGGTGATGGTTGCCGTCTCGCTTTCCTTGAGCGTCACGGTTGGCGACACGGACATCTTGCGGATCTGGCCGTTGAAGCGGACGTTGTCAAGGAGGAAGAGCTGGCTGAGATTGGCCAGGATGTCGTCGGGCAGCGCATCCGGCCGTTCGGGGTCGAGAATGCTGGCGATCAGGCCGACATCCTCCATGCCATAGTGCTTGAGGGTGAGCGTGGCCATCTTGCCCTGGGCGGATTTGGGGATGGCGACGCGGTAGGTGTCGCGCCGGAAGAAGCCGACGTTGAATGGCACCCGCTCGTCGACGACGTCGTGGCCGTCGATGGTGAGGATCACTTCGATGCCGATGTTGTTGGAAGCAATGACGGGGGTGATGATGTCGAAGGCGACTTCCTCAGCGGTGTCGGGGACATAGAACCGGTTGTGGGTGATGGTCGTGAGGTTGACCAAGGCACTGATGATCTCGTCAGAGATGTCGCTGAGGGCGCCGATGGTCGCCAGATCGAAACCTTCCTTAAGCGCAGTCTTGAGGATGGAGGCGCCGCCCATGAACAACGCGGAATCGGACTGCGCAAACTCGGCCAGCAGCTTGCCGAAGAGGACCTCCTCGATGGCCTTGCTGATGTAATCCTTGAGGGCCTGGATGCTCGTGGGCTGGGAGCCGCCAATTTCCAGCCACTTGAAGAGATCGGACGCGGTTTGGCCGATGCCGAGGGGGATATCGCCGAGGAGGGGCACGATCCATGTCGATATCGCCGTGTCCAAGCCTTTTGAGAACGCGTCGATGGTGTCGGCACGCTGCTTGTTGGTGGAGTCATCCGACCAGTATCGACTGAACCAGCGGCTGTAAGTGTTCCAATCACCAAATCGTTCGAGCGCCCCTCCGGCTTCAAAATCCTCGGGCGCGGCATCAAGCGGGGTCTTGGTGGGCCGGCCGGTGATGCCATTGAGCATACGGTTGATGATGGCGTCGGCGGCCTGTTCCCAGACCTTGATCAAGAACTTCTTCATCAGCGTGCCGATGTTGGTCTCGACGACGAACAGACCGGTGAGATCGAGCGGATCAAGCGAGACGAGGCCGGGGATCGAGATGCCGTTGATGGCAAAGCCACTGCCGCCCTGGAACGACCAGCCGGGCACCTCGAAGGAAAGCGGGAAGCGCCCGGTGTCGCCGGGCAGTACGATCTTCTCGCCAATGGATATGCCGGAAACCTTGAAATCGGAGAGGATCTTCTGATAGAGGATGGACTGGCGGGTGCCGTTCTCAAAGTTGCCGTTGAAGATGCCTGGTACGGCAGGATCACCGGTGTGCTTGGAGACCTCGGTATTGTCGGTGGCGACGGGGGTGCGCGCGGCGGTGTTCTTGGGGCGGAATTCCTCACCGCCGCCGGCGCTGCTGAAATACCAGCCGTTGGCGACGCCTTCCCAGACTCCGACGACGGCGCTGCCCATGCCGGCAGAGGGAAGTCTGTTCAGCATCATACTGCGTTTGGCGACATCGCTGCCGGTGATGGTGGCGACGTTGCTGAAGTACCACGGGTCGGCACTGAAATCACCCCAGGGGGTAGCCGTGCCGAAGACTTCCAGGGCGATGCCCTCGTCGGTCACCCGGCGGAAGATAGGCGAGCCGGCGAACTCCAGGATGTCCAGCGTCGCCGTGCCTGCGTACCAGTGGGTGACGCGACTGTGCGGTCCGCCGAAGCCGCCTAACATGAAGTTGTCGAAGTCGTCCTTGGTGAAACCGGCAAGACCGTTCAGGGAGTGGTTGATGTCGGCCTCGCTTATGGAGCGGCCATTAGGGGTCGCAGTGGTGGGCGGCGGGTCGCTGAAAGCGGTGGTTTGGTAGTAGTTGTCGGCGAAGGCAATGTTCTCCCAGACTTTCACGTCGGGGTCCTTGAATTCCGAATAGGGAATCGGGGAGATAGCCAGGCCGACTTTTTCGGCCGTCGAGACGATCGAGCTGAGGCGGTTTCCCCAAGTGTACAGGGCGATGCCCAGGGGCACGTTGCCCAGCAGGGTGGCCAGCCCGGAAACCGCCTGGAGGATGGTTGCCGCCCCGGAAATGGTGTTGCCAACCGGGATGTCCAGCGACTTCTGATCGAAGTCGTGGGGATCGAGCGTGGTCATCTGGATGTCCTTGACGTCCGGGAAATACGTCCCCATCCTCTGGATGATCTCGCTGTTGACTACCGTGCCGCGGCTGTGGCCGATGAAGTGCAGGGGCGAGTCGAACAGATCGCCACCGGTCTGGGTGTTGAGGTCGGCCAATGAGGCGAAGATGGCGTCGGCGGCGGCCTCGGCGAACCCACTGTCGCTAATGTCGGATTCTTTGTTCCAATCGGAGACCAGAACGACGGGCCGGCCGGACTTGAGGGCCGCAGCGCCATCAAGGTGCGTCGCCAGATCGGTCCATTTGCCGGTCAGCTTGTTGTAGGAGAGGACGACGCCGTCACCGCCGGCTGCGGCGATCTGCCGGGCCAGTTCCATGAAATGCGCCGGCTGCTGATAGGCGTCGTTGTTGATGCTGAAGCCGAGTTGGAAGCCGTGGGTGAGGATGGTCACGCCGTTGTAGGGCTTGCAGGTCTGGATGGGTAGGGCCTTGAAGGCGGTTGATTCCCAGGCGGAGAAATTGCCGGCGTCGAGTTCGACGCCCCAGTAATAGTTCTGTCCGCCGGTGAGGAACTTGCGCCATTTCTCGTCGAACTTGATCAGCACCTGGTTGGGCGCAACGCTGCCGCCGGTGGGTGTGAGCACGCCGTTCTCGTCTACGCTGTACACCTTGCCGGCGGTCATCCCCGCCCCATCCTTGGTGGTGAAGATGCGGTTGGGGTTGCTATCGTTGCCGGTCCAGCTTGTATCGGCGCTAAACGCGCCGCGGTCGCGCTGCACATCATCCGGCCAGAGGCCATCGCCCGAATCCTGGCTGCTGACATAGAGATAGCTCTGATAGTCGGCGGTGCCGAGCTGATCGACGTCGATTTCCCAACGGAACTCCAATGGCCCGGCGGTGCCGTGGACATCGAGGTTGCCTTGCGGGGCGATGAGCTGCAACGGGTCGTTGGGTTGGAGTGAGAGGCCGCGATCCAGCTTCTCAACCTCGATGGGGGCGAGATTGATGTTAATCCCGGTGCTCCACCGCTCCACATCCGGATGATCGACCGGACGCTTCTCTCGCTCATGGGCGGCGCTGCCGTTGAACATCTTCTTGGCGGCGGCCTTGAACTCCTCGACGTCGTACACCGCAAGGTTGCCGAACTCGCGGAAGTTGACATAGAGCTTCTGGCCGTCGGAGCTGAGGGCCAGGTCCTCGATGAAGCCCAGGGGGATAGGCATGGTTACCGTGTAGAGCGTGGGGGTGGCCCCGAACGGATCGTTGATGATGCCGACCTTGGCGCCGTAGAAATGGGTCTCCTCGTATTCGACGGCCCAGAGCGAATTGTTCGCAGTCAGCGACAAGGGCACAGCCCAGTCGCCCACAAAGGCCCACTGGCGGTCGGGCGTGACCACCACGCCGGTAGCGTTGCGGATATCGAGTTGGTACTTCTCGGCGGTCTCGTTCAGATGCAGCGAGACGGTGCCGACGGCGGCCGAGTAGGCCAGCGGATCATCGTTGGTGACCTTGATGGTATGGAAGCCGTTGCGGATATCCAGGCGAGAGGAGAAGGCCATCTCGTTGGCGCTGGTGGTGTTGGCGATGTCGAAGGGCTCGACGCCGCCGTTGAGGGTGCCGATCGTCTGACGCCATTTGCGGCTATTCGGCTTGCCCGTTTGCGGGCGGTCGGCCTCGTCGACGTTGAAAACGTACACGAAACCACGGTCGTTTCCACCCGCCGACCAGGCCGTGGTGCCGCCGAACAGCCGCGTTGCTGGTGCAAGCACATAGAGCTTCCTTCCGTCGCGGTCGACCGCGATGTCGTTGATCAGCCCGATCGGTGAACCAATGCTGGTCATCGAATGCGCGGCATCGACCTTGTGGAACAGCGGGGAACTGGGCAGAAGGTCGATCACCCACACTGCGTCGTAGCCGGCGGCATAGAGGTAGCGGTGCTTGGGATCGACCGCCAGCGCGGTCACGCCCTTGCCGTCGGGCATCTTGATATAGTCGATCGCGGGCGTGGTTGGATCGACGTCAAAGACCTGGAGCGTGGTGGCATCGATAACGTATACGCCCCTGTCGGTGGCGACGAAGACCTGCGAGAGGTCGTCGATGGCAACGGTCTTGAACGGCGTGGCGCCGTTCAGCGGGACGCGCTTAACGACCAGCTCGTCGCTGAGGGTCTGGTCGTCGATCTGCGGGATCTTGGTGCGGTTGATGTCGATGACCTCGACCGCGGTTTCTGGGCCGATGACCTTGCCGATGAAGCCGAAGCCGTTCTTGTTTTTGATGGTGATCGGCTGGCTGGCGTCCCAGCCGCCGGTGGAATCGGAGGCGGCCACATTGGGTCGCTCAACCGTGACCTTTGCCAGTCCCAGCAGGACTGTGGGTGGGACCAGCAGCGAGAACTCACCGCCGGTCGTGCCGATCCCGGCGGCGCTCAGGTATGCGCTAGCGGGGACGATGACCCGCCGGTCCTTCATGGTGAAAACGACCTGGGTGTCGGCGAGCGTCTGGCCGGCGGCGGCGACGATGAAGTTATCGCCGGCGATGTTGAGGATGATCTCACCGGAGCCCGGATCGACAACGGTGTCGGCGGCGGTGATGTTGGGATCGTCGCCCGGGGCGGGCAGTGCAGGGATGCTGGCGGTGAGGGTGACGATATCGTCGGCGATGCCCGCCGGGGGAGTGACGGTCATGGTGGCGCCGACGGCGTTGCGGCCGTAGGCCCGCCACATGGTGATGTCCGCGGCCTGGAGCGCCAGGGGGAGCATGCCCGTGGCCAGAATGGTGCCGGCGAGGGCCAGACCGAAGCTGGTTCCGATCACGCCGCCGGTTGCGCCGAACATGCAGACGACTCCGAAGGCGGCGGCGCTGGCCCAAATCATGCCCTTGAGGGCCTCGGCGTTGAGGCGGATGATGCCGATGGGCTGCGATGCCCTGGCAACCAGCACATTGCCGCGGCGGCTGAGGCCGGGGAACGGCGGCGAGGTGGTTCGCGCCACGCCATCAGCGCCGACCGTGCCCAAGTCCATCGTCGCCCAGTACTTGTGCAAGATGCCGTTCTCATCGGGCAGCTCGACCTCCTGGAAGAACCACACCTTATCGCCCGGCGCGGCGATGTTTGTATCCACCGGCGCAGCGATCTGCACTGGGCCGTTGAGGTCTGCGCCGATAACATCCAGCGTAAACGCAGCGGCGTATTGGAACTGATTCGGCAGCGGCACCGGCAGCGCGGCCTCTTCGATCTTGGTGATGTTGACCGTAGCCGCGTCGGAAAGCTGGCCGGGGCCGATGCTGACCTGGAAGCCCTCGGGGCCTTGCACGATGGCGCCAGCCGAGTCCACCGGGTACGGGCCGATCTTCGCCGGCTCGACCTTGACCGTGATCGTTTCCTCCGCCGAACCGTGGATGATGGTGATGGTCGTCTGGCCCTCACCGACAGCCTGGATCAGGCCGTCGGGGGTCACGATGACGACACTGCGGTCCCCGATGAAATAGTGGGTGCCGTCGGCAGCGTTGGAAATGAATATCTGCTGGATCTGCGCCAGGCTGACGACGATCTGGCGCTGGCCGCCGGAAGCGAGAGTTACCGCGTCCGGATAGGCGTCGATGCCGAAGACCTGCGCCACCAACTCGCGGTTATCTGTAGGCACACCAACGCCTACGGCCGTTGCTGCCATAATGTCCCCGCGGCTGACCACCAGCACTGTGTGCCCCAGTGCGTTCCCAGTGATCAGGCCGCTGCTCGACAGCGTGGCGACGGAAGTGTCCAGGATGTGCGCGTTGACGTAATCCAGGGGCAGGGCGACATCAGCCTGGTCGGCGAATTGGCCGATGATCAAGAGGGAGACGGACTGACCGAGGTCCATCAGCGGGCGGCGCTGGCTGAAATCCAGAGAAAGCAATGGCGCATCGCTCACGTGGAACTGCACCACGGCCGGATCAGAGACATTGAAACCGTCGTCGGCAAGAAGCGTGACCGAGGCGGGGCCGCTGTAGCCCAGGGCCGGCATGAACAGCAGGCCTGTACCATCGACCGTGAGTCGCGCAGTGCCGTTGGTCGCGCCGACAATGCGATAGTAGACGCGGTCGCCGTTGGGATCGGACACGACGTTCTCGAGTTGGATGGCGGTCAGCAGGTCCACGTGGGTGAGCTGAGTCGGGAAGCTGGCGTTGACCGTGGGCGCGGCGTTGGCGATGAAGCCGTAATTGGCCATCAGCAGTTGCGCATCGGCGCTGTTGGTCAGGCCGTCGCCGTCGGCATCGTACAGCGGATTGCCGGTGGCGATCAGGGCGCTGTCAGTGCCGTCGACCGCGCCGCTGTGGTCCACATCCGCGGCAATGCTCAGGCGCAGCTCATATGCTCCGCCCGTGTTCGCTCCGATCAGAAGCTGATAGGTCCCTTCCTTGTCGATCCCGAACAGCGCAACCACCTGGCCCTCCATATGCCTCACGCCCAGCGGCGCGAGCCCGGCAACGGACGGAGTGGCGGGATCGAAGGATGAGCCGGATGTCGCGGCCAATTCCACCCTGACGATCACGCGATGCAATGCGGTGGCGTTGATCTCGCTCTGGCGGATGCTGAAGGCGAAAACCTGGCTGGTGCCGGCACTGACAGAACCCATATGTACGTTGTCGACAAACTGCGTGGCCCCACCAAGGTCCGCCTGAATCGCACTCACTCGCGGCGCTGTGCCCTGGCGGTAGATAATCGTCTGGCTGGTCGTGGTGTTGGAGATGGCGGTGATGAGCCGATTGGCCGAGTCATATCCATGACGTGCGCTGGCGCCGGCCAACAGGTTGCGCACCGCCACCAGGTTGCCCTCGGCGTCGTACTGGTACACCAGCGTGGTGCCATCCGGGGCCGCCACAGAGGCAATCCGCCCGGCGCTGTCGCGTGTGAACTGCATCGCTGGTCCGACGCTGCCGATGACGCCGCTGTCGCTGAAGAACAGGCATCCGCCGGCCGGCAGTTGTTGTTCAATCACGCCGCGAAGCGTATCGATCTGACAGATCGTTCCATCCGGCGCGGTCAGCGTGTAGTCCGGGCCGTCGAACGCCGCGCTCTGGGGGTTGTAGGGCTGGCCGGTGCTGGCATCGTAGAATCGCCCGCCGCTCTTGACGAGCAGCGTGCTTACTGAACTTAGCGTCCAGCCGTCGGCCACGTCCGCCGTCCATGCGGGCCGATAGAACGTGCGCCCAGCGATGGCCTGAACCGTGGGCGTGAAGCTGAACCCGACGCGCGTTGCAGTCCCCGGCAGCGTCAGATAGAGGCGCGTGTCGACGGCGAATGCACCGAACAGCCCAAACTGCTCGCTGCCCGTGGGCATGACGTTGGTCTGTACGCGCACATCGCGATTTCCATACGACCAGCCGTTGCCGAACGCGCCGGTGCGGCCGGCATCCAGCGAGCTGTACATTCGCACGAGCGCAAACGGCACGCCGCCCAGGCTTGTAACAAGTTCGGTTTCCGTGCGCACGTAGGCGGCGGGCTTCGTGGGCGTGTTGACCTCGATCAAAACGCTGGCTTGCGATTGCCGGCCGGTGATATCGCGGGCAGTGAGCCGAAGCGTGTAGAAGCCGTTGGCCAGCTCCGATGGATCAATGCTGGCCAGGGCGCCATTGGTGATCGGACTCTCCCCGGAGGCAAGCAGAGAGAAACTGCCCGAGGCGCTGGATGCGATCTCCAGACGCCACCAATCGATGTTGAGATCGCTGACCGTCCCGATGATGGCCGTGGTCGAGCGGAGGACCGACTGCGGCAGGCTGTCGGCAAATGACACGACCGGGGCAGTGGTGTCTTGCTCGTCGCGAATCTTCAGTTGACGCGTTGCCGTGCCCACGAACCCGTCGGCATCAATGGCGGTGGCGATGAGAGTTGCCTTCCCGGGCGCGCCCCATCTCACCGTGGCCCGGCCGTCCGAATCGAGGGCGATGCCTTGGCCATTCAGGGTCAGCGACAGCGAGACGACATCCGCCAGGCTGTCGGCTATTACATGCACCAGGACGTTTTGATTGGGCAGCGCGGGGAAACTCGGCGTGAGTTCAATGACAACATCAGGGACGGCCGGCGCGGCCGACGCAAGAAGCACCATGTTCTTTTCGGTGGCGGCCTGGCCATCGGACACGCGCAACGTCACCACGTATTCGCCGGCCTGGGCGGGGCCGGGAGTCCAGGTGAACCTGCCGGTTGCGCTATCGATCGCTGCGCCCTGGGGCATAGATGTGGCCGAGTATTGCAGCGTGGTGTTGATGTCCGGATCGCTTCCGTGGACCAGGAAACTCACCTGCCGGCCAAGCTGCACGGTGTGGTCGGATATCTGCAGCGTCGGCGTGCGATTGACGTTGCCCACGCGCACTTTCACGCTGAGCGTATCTAGGCCGCTTGAGGTGTCCTGGGCGGCGAACGTGACGGTGTATTCACCGCTCTGGGTGTAATCGGGGGTCCAGAAGAACAGGCCCGTCTGCCCATTGAACTGCGCTCCGGCCGGCATCCCGCTGATGGCACTGTACACCACTGGATCGCCATCGACATCGCCGGCCACCACCGAGAAGCGAACTTCGTTGCCTTCGGTGATGAGTTGATCGCCCAGAGCCACGAACTCCGGCGGCCGGTTGGTGTTGTCGACGGTGAGCGCAACCGTCTCGCTATTGGCAAGTTGGCCGTCCGAAACGCCGAACGTGACGCTGTAACGACCCGCGTCGTTGAAGTCCGACTTCCACACGAACACGCCTGTGGCCTGGTCGAAGCTTGCGCCGGCTGGCAGGCTCTCGACGGTGTAGAAGACCGTGTCACCGTCGGCGTCGTTGCTGGCGAGGTTGATGGTGAGAGTCTGGCCTTCGGCAAGCGTCTGATTGCCGACCGGGCTGAGCGACGGCGCCGCGTTGGCATCCTTCACGACCAGCGTGATCTGCGCCGTATCGAACAGCGACGATGCGCCTGCGCCGCCGCTATCGATGACCGTAAAGGTCACGTTGTAACTGCCTGAGTCGGCGGCGGTCGGGAGCCACGCAAGCGTGGCGGTGCCGTAGATGGCCCCGGCTGTCAGCGTCGCCGACGCCGGCAGACCCTGCAGCGAGAACGAGAGATTCTCCTGGTCGGGATCATCGGCGCGGACCGTCATCGCGAATGGCTGGCCAGCCACCGCGATGGCGTTATGCGTGAATCGCCATTTGGGCGGCTCGTTAACGCTGGTGACCGATACGACAAATGTGTACGAACTCGTCAGCGGGCTGCTCGACCCGCCGTCGCCGTCGTCGGTGGCATGAACGATGACGCCGTAGCCGCCACGGTCGCCCGCGTGTGGCGCCACGTGCAGAACGGCCGTGCCATCGTGATTGTCCGTGAGACTCATGAACGACGGCAGCGGGAAACCGGGGCTTTCGTTCATGGCCGCGAACGCGATCGGATTGCCTTCGGGATCGGTCGCAGAAATGGCGATGTCGATTGTCGCATCCTTGGCGAGGGTGGCCGGGTCCAGCGGTGTGATCACCGGCGCGCGGTTCAGATTCAGCACATGGATCGGAACGGTGATGGTGCTGGTCAGCGGCGTGCCTGTGCCATCGCCGTCATCCGTAGCGGTGAACGTAACGCTGTAATCACCGGCCTGCGAGTAGTCCGGCACCCAGCGCAACTCGGTGGTCAACGGATCGAAGGTTGCGCCAGCCGGCAATGGTCCGTGCGTCACCACCACGGTGGGCTTGAAACCACCCATGGTGTAGACGGGCGAGCCGTCCGCGCCGCGGATCGGCGGCTCGTAGAACGGATTGTCCGGGTCAGTGGCGAACGCCCGCAGGCTAAGCGTCTGGCCTTCGTACATCTCCCAGCCTTCCTGCTGGATGAACTGCGGCGCTGCATTGGCGTTGATCACAGTGAAGGTGGTTGTCACCGACCTGGTTTCAACACCGTCGGCAGCATTGAACGTCAGTACGAACACGCCATGCTGGGTGTAGTCAGGCGTCCAGTCAAACAGCCCGGTGACCGGATGCACGAACGCCCCGCGGGGGAGCCACTCGGCCCAGAATTCCAGCTTGTCGGGCTCCGCTGACGTGGCTTGAAGCGGAATGCGAACGCGGTCGCCTTCGCGAATCGTGAACGACGAAGGGGCGATCAGCGTGAGCGGCGGGCGGCCTTCGGCGATGACGATGTTGAGCTGGATGACCGTCTGCGTCAGGCCGTCGCTTACCACGAACTGCACATTGTTGTAGGTGCCGGCCGCTTCATAGTCGGGCGTCCAGTTCAATTGCTGCGTGGTGGGGTCAAAGCTCGCCCCCGGCGGCAGATTGTCGGCCCAGAAAATGAGCGAGTTGCCATCCGCATCAACCGCTTGCACTTGAAGCTGCAAAGCAGCGCCTTCGATGCCGTTGAGTTGATCGGACAGGCCGGTAAACGCCGGCGCATGGTTGCCGCCGGCAACGTCGATGACGAACTGCTGGATTGTCAATGCGCCGCGGGTATCGAAAGCCCCGATCGCCACGGGGGTCTTGCTCAGATCGGCGTTCTGGGGCGTCCAGGTGACGATGCCGGTGGCGGGATCCACCAACATACCGGCCGGGCCAGCCACCAGCGCATAGACGACTGCGTGGCCGTCGGGATCGGTTGCATTCGCGTCGTAGACGTAGGCTTCTGTGGCCGCGGCGGCAACGAGCGGCGCCGAATCGAATACCGGGGCGCGATTGGGAGCGGCCTGGGCGACTACGCCGGATGCGAACTCGACCCGGCGATTCTGCGGATTGTCGATGGTGAGCGTCCATCCGGTCGTGCTGGCGCCGGGCGCGAGAACTCGGGTGGCATCCAGCGATTCGGACAGGTCGATCATCCATTTGCCGTCGGCAGTTTGACCGAGGGCCCGTTGAGGTACGCCGGGATATCCGCGTGCGGGATCGAGCGTGAGCAGCAAGGGCACGATGATCGGAGCATCCCCGTTATTGGTGATGACCACGTCGTATGACACCGTGTCGGCGAATCGATCCGAACGCGCGGTGGAGAATTGCACGCTCACGTAGGCCGTCAGGTCCTCGGCAGCCAGGAACTGCGTCGAGTAATCCCCGGCCAGATGCAGGCCCAGGATGCTGCTCACGCGATCGCTCACGGTGAGCGTGTACTCGTCGGGGAGCAGGCTCTGGAAGGTGATAAGCGCGGTGCGCGTGGCCACATCATAGATGACGGACTGGATCGCAGCATTGCCCACCGTCGCACCGGCCAACTGGTAGTTCTCGGGATCGATCACGCTGGCGGTGTTCGTGCTGTCGCCGACACACATGTCCTGGTCGAACGTGACGCTGATGAAAGACAACGGCAAGGGGACGACCGCTCCGTGCGGCGGATTCGTCGCCATGACGAAGGGCGCATACGCGGGATTGATCACATCGACCTGGTTCGATTGGCTCAGAAGCACCCGGCCATCTCGCGTGGTGATTACCACATCCCCGCGGGTGCCGCCGCGAGCGATGGTGGTCTGCTGGAGCGTGGCGCTATCGACCATCGTCAGGTCGGAAGAGTTGTGGCTGATGAACAGCAGGTCCTCGAGCTGCGTGTCGGCCTGGCCAAAGGCGATGGAATCGATGTCGCTGTCGAAACTCAGCATGAGCTGGGCGCGTTGCGTGTCGTCGAAGCGCACGACCTGCCGCCGGTCCGGCCAGGTGGCCGCCCAGAGGTTGCCGTAGCTGTCGAACGCCAAGCTGGAAATGCGCAGATCGAGGTCGCGGCTATAGTGGGTGAACGTGCCCGCCTCGGGGTCGTAGCTCTCCACGCCGTGGCTCGATCCGACATAGATCAAGCCGGTGGAAAGCTCGACGGCCAGGCCCATGGTAAGCCCATCGCCAATGCGGCTGATGACAGCGCCCGAGGTTGGATCGAGCTGAAGCAGCGGTCCGCCGCCGGTTGTCGCCCAGAGCCGGCTGGCGTTGTCAAATGCGAGGTTGAAGATCGGCACATCCAGCGTGACCCACGGCGTGGTCGCCGTTCCACCGCTGGAGCTGAACCGGAAGATCTGCCCGCGGTTGGATCCGCCGCTGACCAGGAAATCGCCGTCCGGAGTCTCGGCGATGGCCATCGGACCAATGTTAGCGCTGCTCTGCTCGATGCCGGTGGCGAATGCCTGCGCCACGAATGGCGCCATCACAGTGCTGAATTCGGACGGATTGGCAAGCGGCGGCGCGTTGGGCTGTTGCTGCAGGGCAAGAGCGAACAGAGGATTGGTGGACGGCTCGGTAGACGGCGTCGGGGCGATGCCGAAGTTGGGCTCGGTGGTTGATTCGACCGTCGGCAGCGAGCCGAGGTTAACGCTTGAGCCGTCATCCGCGGCGCTGACGCCGAATTCGGGCGATTCGCGGTTTCCGGCGATGTCGGTCGCAAGGGCCAGGAATTCGTAGGTGTGCCCGCTCTCGCCTTCGTAGACGGCCGAGCCTTGGGCGTCGGCCAATTGGCGCTGCCAGATGACGAAGTCGCCGCCGTCGACGGCGACATAAAGCGTGACGTGTTTGAAGCCGGAACCGCCGGTGTCGTCCGCAACGCTCCAATTCACGCTGTAGGCATCCGTCCCGGCGACACGATCTACCATGAGCGTGGTCTTCGGCGCTTGGCCGTCAACCATCTGGGTGAGACTTGCCGTGTCTTCTGGCGCCAGGTTGTCCATCAGCACCCGCGCCTGTGCTGTCACCTTCGAGCTGGTCGCCGCATCCTCCTTCACCTCGATGCTGTAGCTGACGTAGCCGGCGCCTTCATCGAGCGCGGTGTTCGGCGGGAGCAAGCCTTTGTCCGGGTCCTGGAGCACTTCGCCTGTGAGCGGGTCGATCGCCTGAATCAGCCACGTTGCCGTGCCCGAATACAGATCAATCCCCGCGCTCACCCGCAGGATAAAACCGAGAGAATTGCTCATGTCGATGTCGCCCTGGTACATCGACTGTCCAGCCGGCATGTGGATGGTGATCTTGCCGATCTTCATGTCACCCAGCGCAAACGAGCGGCCGTCGAGGTTGAGATCGATCGGGCTTGCGATCTGAATCTGGTGCACGTAGCTCGAGGCGGTCTCCGGGTTCTTGAAGTTGATCGAATAGGGCAGGCTTTGGCCGACGGGCAGCCAGCCTTCGGTGTCGAAGGTCTGCGGGCCGCTGATCGAGGCCAGACGCTGTGTCTGGGCCTCGCCGGCCAGAAGCTGACTGAAATCCAACGCCTGGAACTCGCTGCCATCCACCGGGGCCGGGCCGTTCACTTGGAAATCGGCCGGCAGGCCAGAGCTGCGCTGGTCGAACGCCATCCACGGCACGTAGATGCGGAAGGCCTCGAATTGCGTGGGGTTGGACAGGCCGAGGTCGAAATCCTCGAACTCCGGCAGCGCGGGAACGGGAATCTCGCCAGTCTTCCCGTGCATGCACATGCGATCATCCCAGTATTCGATCTCGGCCAGCTTGTTGTCCTCGTTGCCGTACCACTTGCGCACGCTCTCGAAGAACGCAGGCAGGTCGCCAGTGCCGCGGATGTCGCTGCCGGCCGGGCCGAAGAGAATACCCGCTGACAGCACGCTCATGAGGCTGACGATATGTTGTTGCGTGCGGATGGGCGGGATGCTGCCATCGGGGCGCAGCAGCCCGGCTTCTTCGAGGCTGGCTAGGTACAGATCGCCCCAGGTGGCCTCGTCGGCCGCCAACGCCACCAGCGCCGCCGGGGCTTCGGGATCGGCCAGGATGGCCGCGCGCAGTTTCCCCGCCTCGCCGAGCTGCATTTGCACATACTCGGCCCGCGTCATGGTTGTCGCCGCGGCGTAGACGTGGAAGCGATACGGGATGAAGACGATTTCGCATTCGCTGGGCACGGCGACGTTCTGCTCGAACAGGCCCACGAAATCGATCTGGTCGAGCAGCGGCCCCAGTGCCGGCTCGATCTCCGAGGCTTTGTCCTTCACCGCCTGCCACCACTCGCCGATGTGCGATTGGCCCTGCTCCAAGATCGCATCCAGGTCGGGGAAGAAGCGGGCCATCTTCTGGCGGAAGGCGTCAAACGCGCGGGCGGCCATCTCGCGCAGCCCGGGATAGGTCGCCACGTTGAAGGTGAAGCCGGAGAAGCCGTCGGCAAACGCGTCGTAGAGGTAGCCGGATGCATCGAGTTGGCCGGTGGTGTTGGTGGTCGAGTTGATGGTCACCCAGGGGACGGTGGCGTTGGCGGTTCCGGCAGCGCTCTCGGGAGTGCCTTTCACGTTGGTCGAGAAGTCCAGGTAGCGCAGGCCGTAAACGTAGGGATTGATGTTCAGCTCGGGCACACCAACCTGGAAGAAGGTGTAAGGCGCATCCAGGTTGCCCAGGTTCTGCAGGGCGACCGAGTAGGTGCCGATATCGCCGGCCGGGATCACCCGCGGCCCGCCGATGCCGATCGTCACTTCCGGCTCGATAGCTCGCTCGACCAGGAAGCGATAGGGGATGACCGCTTCATCCCCGTTGGGGTTGATAATCAGTAGATCGTACAAGCCGTGCGGAGCATCGGTGAAATCAAAGATAGCGATGATTCGACTGCTGTTGATCACCTTTCGCTCGAGCGGCTCAAACTCAGCGATGCCTGGCCGCACCAGCTTCACGATCGCGTTGTCGCGGAACTGTGCGCCGGTGATCGTCAGCGTAACCGTCCTGCTGTCGCCTCCGCGGTCCGTTTGCACGCCCGTGATCACGAGCGGAAGCGTTTCGGCGAGGATCGTGACATCAGCGCCATCGGCCGGGCCGCTGAAGCCGCGCAGCATCACGTAGTAGCGTCCGGGCTGTGTCGAGGGGATGATCGCGGTGAGTCTCCAGCCCAGTCCGCCCTGGTTGGTCGCGTCGAAGCTGGCCGAGCTGGGCGCGGCATTGTAGCGCACGAAGACCTGATTGCTGACATCAATGCGGCCGGCGATGGCGGCAAGACGCAGCGTCTGCTCCTGCGGAACGGTCAACTGATACAGCTTTTCCTGGCCCGGGTTGAGATGGATCGTCAACGGAGCGCCGAGCACCAGCTCATCGACGGCGACGTTCATCGCGCCCGCGGAGGCCATGCGGTTGTTGGCCTCTAACTCCGCTTCATAGACCTGGTTGAATATGTCGGTGCGGACGATGATGCGATAGTCGCCCGGCTCGGCCGGCGGCAACAGCGTATCGAGGCCCAGCGTGTATTGTCCGTGCGCGGCCAGTGCGCCAGAGTAGGAAGCGCGGCCGATGGGGCGGTCGTTAATATCCCAGGTAGCGTCCTTCGAGAGGTAAACCGAGTCGGACCAGGCGCCGTTCAGCGGCTCGTTGGAGACGTTGCTCACCAGCCAGTCGATGTGCACCAGCTCGCCCGAACGGGCCGAACTTGGCAGGGTGATGTCGGTCACCTGGAGATCGACCGGCGGCGGAAGCTCGATGACCAGCGGCCCGGCGCTGGCATCGTTATTCCGCTCGTTGGGGCCCTCGAAAACGCCGCCGCGGGCATCGTAGCGGGCCGGATCGGTGATGACGAACACGTACCACGCGCCCAGCAGATCGCCCGGGGCGGTGAACGTCAGTGTTTGCTCATAATCTGCATGCCCCGAAAGGCCGCCACGGTGAATCGAGCCGCCCAGGTAGCGATCGGCGCGCAGGTCCAGCATGGCATCGCGCGACAGGAAGATCAGGTCATCCCAGGTCCCATGCTGCGGCGCTGTCGGCCCGGCCGAGTCGTTGCTCACCTGGTAGGTCACCGTGAACGGCTGGCCGCGGGTGATGCGGTTCGGGATGTCGATGCGCGTCACCTTCAGGTCCGGCGGCGTCGCCGGATCGATCGTCGCCTCGATGGCCGTGATGTTGTTGCCTTCACCCGTGAATTCGACCACTTCGCCGCCGCCGCCGCCGGCCACGCCCGGAAGATGCTCGCCGATGTCGCTCGGGACCCAGCCGCTGCGCTCGACGGTCGAATCGGTGAACGCGAGGAAGTTGAATTGGCCCCCGATTCCATAGGGGGCGGTCACGTGGAACGTCACCGTGTACGAGTCGCCGGCGTTCAGCACGCCGACGTGCCGTACCCGCGCATCGGTACCAGCGTCGTTACTCAGCAGATAGTCGCGGTTGTCGAGGGACGTATCGTGCGACAGGTACAGGGCATCATTCCACGAGCTTACTCGCGTGGCTCGCGTCCCGAAGTTTCTCACCGTCACCGCTACGTCGAGGCTCTGTCCCGACACTATGGTCGCCGGCAGGCCGATGCTTGTCACCCGCAGGTCCGGTTCATACAGGATGATTGGAAGCTGGCCCTGGCCAGTGTTGTTGCGCGTATCCTCATACGCGTGCTTGGAGAAGTGGTAGAGGTTGCCATCGTTGCCGCCGGAGTCAAATGGCCAGGCGGCTTCCGCCGGGCGGTCGCTGTCCGTGTTGGCAAAGATGTACACGTAATAGTCACCGCTGATGCCCTCTGGGAGCGCTGCCGTGAATGTGTTCGTGTAAGACTCACTTGCCCCCAACGGCGTTGCGTTGCTGTGCTGCACACGTCCCAGTCGAATCGCCCTGTGCTGGATGAACGTCGGGTCCTTCGAAATCCATATCTGGTCCGTCCAATACTGCGTGCCGCTCCAGATGGGGGCGTTGGACGTATTGGTGACGGTGTACTGAATGCTCGTGGTCTCTCCGGAAAGCCCCAGTGCCGCCGGCGTAATGTTCGTAACTTGCAGGTCGGGGATGACGCGCGTGACGCTCGTGGCGCTCACGGCCTGATTGTTCGTCATGTCCGCATCGTTGAATTCGGTCCTCACGATCAGGTACTGTCCCTGGGCGGCCGGATTGAGTAGCACAGTCTGCGTGTTGGTGTACGATTCGCCGCTCTGCATCGCTTTGACATTCCCCCACGCACCGAGCGACCAGCGGTTGCCGGGCCCGCTCAGCGTCGGCGTGTCGCTGAGGTAAACATAATCGATCCAGCCGCTGCGCGTCGCCCCCGCGCCGTTGTTCTGAACTGTCCAACTGAAGGAATACGGCGTCCCCGCCACTCCCGTCGCGTCCGCCGCGACCGCCGTCACGGCGATCTCCGCCGGAAGAATCGGCGGCGGCGGAGTGCCGATCACGTTGATGGCTCTCGCCTTGTAGTTGTTGTTGTCGACCTCGTGCGGATCATCGGGATTGACGTTGATCGCCAGGGTATCTTCGAGCACCTGCGTAAACGGATCGACCCAGGGAATGATGTAGTACGTGCCCGAAACCACCGACGCCGGCAGCATCACCGAGCGTACCCGGTCGTAGCCGGCGTTCTTGTCGAGAATCCCGCCGCTGTAGTCGAACGTCGCCAGCAGCACATCACCTGTCCCCGGGTGCGGCCGCGTTTTGTCCTTGCCCAGCCAGACCTGCTCCTTCCATCCCCCCACGTCGCTCGGGCCAGCGCCGAGATTTGTAACCGTGTAGCGAACCTCGATGGTGTTGCCCTCGAACGCCTGCGCCGGGGCCACTACATCCTGCATCACCAGGTCCGCAAACGGCAGCGGGTTCACATAAACCGCCGCCAGGCCGATGTTGTTGGCCTCGTTCGGCCACTCATCCATACCGTTTCCGTGGTCCGCGCTCACCAACACATACACCGTGCCGCGGTAGCGCATCGGCACGGTCGTGGTTGCGGTGATCGTGCGATAGCTCTCCGTCGAATCCAGCGCCGAGCCGTTGGAATAGCTACCGATCAGGATGTCATCCGATGTGACCTTGTCATCCAGCGACAGATACACATTATCCGTCCAGGTCGGGTTGGTCGTGGCAACCGGCCCATGATTGCCGACCACAAACTCCGCCGAGAACGCCGCCCCCGCATCCACCGTTGCCGGCGCAATGACCTGATTCACGCGCAGATCCGGCCGCGGCCTAACACTGATCGCGATCGTGGTGTCATCCGCCAGCGTGTTGTTGTCTTCCTTCTCGTGTTCGTAGACCGCCTTGCCGGCGTCGGTTTCGATGAGAATCTCGTATTGATTGTTGATGTGCAGCGGCAGCTTGAACTGTTCGCGGCGCGTGTAGCTCTTGCCCGCCGCCAGCGGACCTACGTACGTAAACGAGCCCAGCGGCTGCAACTGCGTTGCGCCAAAGGCGCGGAGGTAAACCCGATCCTCCCAACTCCCGTTGGCCACGCCAGGACCGTTGTTGGTCGCCGTCCAAGTGATGTCGATGTTGCTCCCCTCCTCTGCGGTGGCCGGCGCAACGATGTCGCTCACCATCAGGTCCGGTGGAAGCGTCAGCGAAACCGTAAACGCATCCGACACCCGGCTGTTGTTGCCCGTGTAGATGAACTCGAACGGCACGCCGCCTGGATGCGATGATCCCGGCGTCTCCAACACAAGGTAGTACGTGCCAGAGATTCCTTCAGGCAGCGTGACTGCGGCCGTGCGCGTGTATCCATCATTGGGCTGCACAAAGCCCAGGTGGCTGCGATCACCCAGCAAGATTCGTCCCGAGCCGTCCGCGTTTGCCGCAAGATAGATGCGATCGCTCCATGCGTCGCCGTTCGTCGTGCCGATGCCCTGGTTCCGCACGGTCCACGTGACGCTCATCTCCTGCCCACTGAATGCGCCCGCCCCCGGCGTCACCGAATCCACCACCATATCGGCATAGGGGATCGGCATCACATCAAAGAAAGCCGGCGCGCGGTCCAGGTTGTTGACCTTTGAACCGTTCTCGAAGACGACGTTCGTCGAGTCCGTTCTCACATACAGGTAGTACCGCCCCACCAGCGCCGGCGGCAGCAGAAACTGCTCGCTGCGGACATACGATTCGCCATCGCTCAGCAAGCCGCTGTGGGTGAAGCTGGCCAGTAGGCGGTCGTCGCCGTTGCCAATCACTTGATCAGTCGAGAGGATCACCGCATCGTCCCACGTGCCTGTGAGCCCCGCACCCGTGCCGATGTTGGTCACTTTCCAGGAAAGCAGCACCTTAGCCGGGTCGTCCACCGTCAGCGTCGGGGCCACCACATCCGAGACCGCCAGGTCCGCATAGGGCGACAGCGCGATCTCGAGCGCGGCGTGGTCCTCGTTGTTGTTCTCGCTCTCCTGTTCCACGAGCGCGCCGTCCGCGTCCGTCCTCACAATCAGGTAATACGGCCCTGATAGCTCTACCGGCAGAGTCACGGTCAACGTCGAATCGTATCCCTCACCGTTCACCACCGCCTCGCTTCGAGGCACCGTTCCCAGAACCAGGTCGGCCGCGTTCAGCGTCGCGTCGCTCGACAGGTAGACTCGATCCACCCATCCGCTCATGCCCGGCTGGGCCGACGCCGTCCCTGCGTTGCTCACGTGCCACTCGATCAAGATCGAGCCAGCAGAATCGGCGGCCGCCGGCGCAGACGTGATCGCGACCCGAAGGTCGGGATGGATAATCTGCATCGGATCCGACGCCCGGGAGTTGTTGCTCTCGGCCGTGTTCTCGTAGACCTGACCAGTGGCGTCGGTGATCACCAGGATTCGGAAGGCCCCATCGGCCACTCCGGGCGTCGTGAACGTCGCCGACGAGGTATATCCCTCGCCAGCGCCCAACGCCTTGGGCATGTCGATGCGGGCCACGCGGATCGCGTTGTTAATCATGCCATCCGGCGACAGGTACACATCATCCACCCACGCGGCCCCCGTGGCTCCGCCGCCGGCGTTGATCACTTGCCACGACACTGTCATGGGCGAGCCGGGAACCGCCGTGCTGGGCTGCGTGACCGATGCAACGACCAGATCGGGCGCTGGCCTCTCCGTCACCGCAATGGGAGTCGCCGTCCGTCCCAGATTGTTGAAATCGAATTCATATTCTGGAACGCTGTTCGCGTAGTCCGTCACCACGAAGACGTGGTAGGATCCTGCAATGCCTTCCGGCAGCGTGAATGCGCCTTCGCTCGTGTATGTAGAATTTGCGGCCAATGCCTCGGCATGCGTCACCTGTCCGATTTCACTGGCAGCGCCATCCAGCACATTGTTCACCGAGATCAGGATGCGATCAACCCAGGAACTGACCGGCGTGGTCGCATTCCCCTGGTTGCGCACTCGCCAGGAGATCTGCGCTGCTTGACCGCTCAGCGCCGTCGCCGGTGCGCCCACGGCTTCCACGATCAGGTCCGCCGAGTTGCGCGTGATGTTCAGCGTCGCGGCCGGGGAGACGTTGTTCTGCTCATGGTTGAATTCGTATACCTCATTGCTGCTATCCGTCACCACGAACAACTTGTAGGAGCCGCTGAGGTCCGCGGGCACCGTGATCGTCTGGCTGGACAGAGAGCTGGCGCCAATCCCCAAGACCCCCGTATGCGCCAGAGTCTGCACCACGCGATCGTCAGAATCGCCAACTGTATTGTTGGTGCTCAGCACGATGCGGTCGTGCCACGCGGCCGGCGTTTCAGCCACCGCCAAAGCCGTGTTCTGGAGCGTCCATTGCACCAGCAGTTCATCGCCCGCCACCGCGTTCTCCGGCGCGGTGACCGACATCACGACCAGATCCGAATACGACCTCTGGGCGATCGCCAGCGTGCCGCCCGACATCGCCAGGTTCGATGTCGTGTCAGCACCCTGATAAACCGCATTGCCCGAATCGGCAAATACGAATACATAGAACTCGCCGGTAACTCCGCCCGGCAACGCGCCGGTGAATGTGCCGGCATACGAGTCGCCCGCGCCCAGCGCCGAATTCCGCGGCACCTCGGCCAGCATGATGTCGTCCCCATCGCCATAAATGGTGTTCCGCGACAATACCAATCTGTCCGTCCAGCTCGACACGGTCTCGCCGGGCCTCCCCGTCCCCGTTTCTCCTGCGCCGCTGTTGGTCACAGTCCATGTGATCGTCGCCGGCTGGCCCTGGAACCCCAGCGCAGGAACCGCCAGGTTTGATGGGCCGAGGTCCGCCGCCGGCGTCGCGCTGACAGTCAGCGGTTTCGAGAAGGCGCTGACATTGTTCTGCTCAAAGATGAACTCGGCGACGTCGTTGGCCGAATCGGTGGCCACCAACACCATGAAGTCGCCCGCGATCCCCAGCGGAAGGGGAATATCGACTTCGACGTCGTATGTCGCGCCCACGGCGAGCGCTCCGTTATGCTCGAAAACGCCAATCTGGATGTCATCGCCGTCGCCGTATTTGTCATTGGGCGAGAGGACCACCCGGTCGTACCACCTGTTCCCCGGCGTCGCCACCGCACCGAAATTGCCCGCCGTCCACTTCACGTTGATCGTCTGGCCACTTTGCGCGGTCTCCGGTGCGACGATGCTCGATACCGCCATGTCCGCGAAATTCAGCTCACTCGTGGACTGAATCGCCGCGTCCAGCACATATTGCCCCTGTCCTCCCTGGCCCGCTCTGGCCACCACCACGGCGTAATAGTCTCCTGCGGTCGCAATGTCGGCGCGGGCCACCGCTTCCGATGGGTTGGTGGCGATGCTCACAACCCGATCGCTCGCGTCGCGGATTTCCACGAACGGTCGCAGCGTGCTGGTGGCCGGCAGGCGGACGCTCAGCATCACCGTCTGCCCAGCTTCGATCGTGCCGAGACTGAAGTAGTCCTCATCAACATTGCCGGATTGCCCCGCCATGATGGTCCCGGCCACTGAGCCGGCCTTTCCCGTCCCTGATGCGTTCAGCGTGATCCCATCGGCACTCCCCACCGAGTCGTTGGCGTACTCCCGGTCCGT
>CAZMXI010000060.1:19864-26410 GCA_964570205.1 uncultured Tepidisphaeraceae bacterium | reverse complement strand
CAACTGGCCATGATCCAGCGATACTTCAGACTACTGTTTTGAGACAGAGCCTAATATGACGCATCCGGATCGGGTGTCAATAATCGGACCCGGCCCGCGATCTCGCGGGGTCCGTGATCCTCGGCGGCGCCGCATGCCTGAAGGTGATGGCGTGGGGACGTTGACGGGTCGCAGACGACCGGACCTGCCTCAACGTCTCCGGATATGGCCCGCCCCGCGCCGCATGAGCGGCACGGCGGCATGGTGGTTGTCGTCATGCCTTGGCGGCGGTAAGGTTGGTGCCGGTCTTCCGGGCGGGCTGCACGATGGGAACGCGCGTGAATGCCGTCGGCGGCGTGGTCTCGGTTGACGTTCTGCCGTATTGCGACGGCGGACTTGACCGCTCGCAGTTGGAGATGCTCAAGGCGCTGCGGCCGGGGCTGGATGAGAAGGCGAGACGGCGGAATCGTTGAGCGAGCGCTCTCGGTCCTGAATATGCGGATACAACACTTAAGGAGTCCGTCATGCGACAGTGGATGCTAGGCTTGCTTCTCTGCGGAACCATGCTGGGGTGCGCCCGGAAGACCATTCCCCTTTTCAACGGCAAGGATCTCGATGGATGGGTGGCGGATGTCCCTGCCGCTGACAAGAAGCCCGATATCGCTCCCACTTTCGTTGTTCGAGATGGCCTGCTGGTGAGCCTGGGCAAGCCCGAGGGGCATCTGATGACGAAGAAGGAGCATCGGGATTATCAATTGGATGTGGAGTATCGCTTCGCCCGGGCGCCGGGCAATTGCGGCGTGCTGGTTCATGCATCCAAGCCCCGGGCCTTGTATGCGATGTTCCCCCAGTCCATCGAGGTGCAGATGCTTTCCGGCAACGCGGGAGACTTCTGGGTCATCAAGGAGGACATCGAGACGCCGAACATGGTGGAGCGACGCGGGCCCAAGGAGAAGTGGGGCAGCTCCGAGGATGACCTGCGGCGTATACGCAATCTGACCGACGACTCTGAGAAGCCGGTTGGCGAATGGAACCACATGCGCATCGAGTGCCGCGGCCGCACCATCAAGGTCTGGGTCAATGGGGATCTGGCTAACGACGGGTTCAATTGCACCACCGACCACGGCAGGATTGCGCTTCAGGCCGAGGGCGCTGAGGTGGAGTTCCGCCGGGTGGATATGACTCCGCTGGGCAAGATGCCCTGATGGCCGGGGCATAGCGATTGCCTGCCCACGCCCACCGGCGGTTCACTGTTCTGACGAGACAACGTGCGGGACATCGCGGGAAGTTCAGGCGATCTCACCTGAGTCGAATGGGCGCGGTTGGATTCGAACCAACGAAGGCAGAGCCAACGGATTTACAGTCCGTCCCGTTTGACCACTTCGGTACACGCCCAAGCAGACCGGCCAATCACGACCGGTCCCTCGGAAGCAGGTATTCTAAGATACCCTACAAGCGATGGCAAGTCCGCGATTTGTGCGCAAGTTGATCGTTGATAGGGGTGTAGCGCGAGATTGTTGCCTCTTCGGCGTAATGGGGGCGGCCCCTCGGCTGTCAGCCGGAGCATGGCTTATGGCTACCTGGCCTTCTCCAGAGTCCTGAGCTGAAGCGACAACTCCCGGATGCGTTTGTTCACTTCGGCGAGCTGTCTCCTGGCGTCGGCGACCTTTGGGTCGGCCGCCACCTCTGCTTCGAGTCGGTCATAGTAGGTCTGTTGTGCCCGTTCCATCGCTACATGCTCGACGCCAGCCTCGGCCAGGACGGCCTCGCGATAGGCCATCTGAGCGTCTTTTGATCTTTGCCTTGCCTCTTTCACCTTGGGGTTGACCTTCGCGATGCGCGCACGTGCCTCATCGAGCTTGTTTCGACCTTCACGAATCCGATCCATGGCCGCCTTCGCGGCGGGGGCGAATTCCTCCAATTCTTTGATGATCGGAGCCGATGCGGGGTTCGCCATGGCTCTGGCCTGGTGCACGTCACTTAGCCTCTTCGCGGCCGCGTCTGCTGCCTTGCGAGCCTCTTCTCGATTTGGCGCTGTCGCCCTGATCGCTGCGTCGTACCGTGCTTGGGCCTCGTCCAGTGCCTTCTTCTCCGGTAGCTCTGCTACCCGCGCGTTCAACGCCAAACGCGCTGCCTCAACCTCGCGCGATGCCGCCAGTACGGATTCGTCTGACCTCGTGATGGTCCGATAAGCCTCGCTGGCCTTGTCGTAAGCGGCCTGCGCTTTCGCCACCTCGGGATCGTCGGCCGCCTGCCGCTTAAGCTCGTCCAGTTTGAATCTGGCAATACGCTGTCGCGACTCCAGAGCTTCAAGTGCCATCGTCTCGGACTCATTACGCTTGTGGATGGCCACGGCATCGGGATCGGCGGCAAGTTGCGCTTCCAGCATCTGTCGTTCCACTCTGTCAGCGTCGACGACGGCCTGTCTGGCCCGCTGGATTCTCTGGCCCGTTGCCTTCCGATTCTCGTAGGTCGCCACGGCCTGTTCTGCCTGCCCCCGAAGTTGCGCCAAATGGACCGAGGCGCTCTTGACTCTGCGGATCTGATCAATTTGCCTATTCAAATCCGTGGCAAGCCGAACCAGTTCATCTCGTTGCTTCTTGATCGACTCGACTTCCTGCGCATGGCCGAGCGCGGACAACAGCCCGAGGCACAATCCCGCCGTCCAAGACAAATGATTGCCGATCATGCTACCTCCGAGCCCTCAATCTCGAATCATAAATCCTGCTCTGAATGATGTTTACCACGCAAATGCGTGGGCGTTGCGTGGGCGCAAGAAAGAACACGCGAAAGTCGAATCGCCGGGGACCAACGCCGCATGAATGCTTAAATGCCTGTCGTAAAGCTACTTAAGCAGCTTTGCGTTCAGGTCGATCTTCACCGCAGACAATGCCTGTGAGACAGGACACCCCGTCTTGGCGGCGTCGGCCTGTTGCATGAAACTGGCCTCGTCGATACCTGGCACATCTGCTTCGCAGTCAAGCTGAATATGGGTGATCTTGAAGCCTTCGCCGACTTTCTCAAGTCGGACTGTCGCGGTCGTATGGACGCGCGTAGGTACATGGCCGGCTTTCTCCAGGCCGAACGATAGTGCCATGGAGAAACACCCGGCATGTGCGGCGGCGATGAGTTCTTCGGGGTTGGTACCGGGCTGCTCCTCGAAGCGTGTGCCGAACGAGTAGGGGCCCTGGTAGGCACCGCTGCCGAGTTTTACCCGGCCTTTGCCTTGCTTCAAGTTGCCTTCCCAGATTCCTTCCGCTTTTCGTGCAGGCATAGAGATTCTCCTGTGTCAGATTGTCCGCCCTCTATTGGTTATACGCACGACATGCCGATAAGGCGAGCGGCAAAACCGAGCGGGATTTGGAGTTACCGAAAGGCGTCCACTCGGGTACGGTATTGCTGGGCTCGACGGATTGTCTCCATTGGACGGCGGCGGTGCCGCTGGTGGCGTGTTGATCGCGAAGCAATTTCGGGTGAAGGGCCACGCAAAACGGTCCGATTCAAATAGGTCAGGTGCATCCGTAAACGCCTCGGCATTACGCCGTGGGTCGAGTATGCTGATTGGTGCATGAGTTAGGAATAAGTTGGCATGGAATGTGCGTTCGCCGCATCTACGCTCCCCAATCGCCAGTCCTCAGGTTCGGCGTGCCCGAGGATGTGCTTGCAAAACGCTCCTATGGGGGTAAAGTACGACCTGCTCGCTGCTCAGCGCCCTTTGGAAAATGTGGCTGGCGCGGGAGGATCGTGGCCACGACGACCGCCTCAAGTCCATCGCTGCCGACTGGGATGGTGTGGCGCGATCATCCGGGTGAACGCTCAATCGCGGGCCAGTTCGGCCGGGTGGAGAGACCGGCCAAATCATCGTAGAGTGGTTCGCCGAAGATATCCGTCGATTTCGCGCACCTGCCTCAACCATCCGGGACAAGGCGAGGCGGGTGACAGGCTGGCCGTCGGCCGGCGTCTTTTTTGTGCGACATCAGCTCATCAATCGCTTTCGGAAAGGAGCGCATCGTGCGCCAACGGGAAAGACTTCAGGTCTGGGGTCGGCGCCTCTGCCGCGCAGGGTTGCTGTGTGCGGTGAGTGGACTTCTGTTTTCGGCCGGTTGTCGTAGCTGGCTGGCTCAGGAGGAGCTCGCGCGCAATGAAGGCGGCCGGTTGGTCGTGCCCATCCTTTCCACGATCGATCCGCGTGATGAGGCCGAAACGCAATTTGCCGATGCTGACGAGGTCCGGCCAGAGGACCTGAAAGCGATCGAGTCGGATTACGTGATCGGCCGCAACGACCTGATCACGGTCTCCATCCTCGACCTGACCGGGGAGCGGGTGGAAACGGTCCGCACCGCTCGCGTGAGCGAAACCGGTTTGCTCAGCCTGCCCATGCTGCCCGAGCCGATCAAGGCTGCCGGGCTCACGGAGCAGGAGTTGCAGAAGGCCATCACGGACAAGTACCGTGAGGCCGGACTGTTGACCGAGGCGACGCTGACCATCACGGTGGTCGAGGCGCGTCAGCGGACCTTCTGGGTGACAGGCGCAGTTGGCCGGCCGGGCCAATACACCTTCTGGGAAACGGACTACCGCCTGCTGAACGCCCTGGCGCAGGCGGGCGACATTCAAACCAACGTTATTGACTCCATTTATGTGATCCGGAAGACCCGGTCCGAGAAGCCCGCGACGGTGCGGCCTTCGACGGAGATCAAGAAGCCGGCGCCCACCCCGGCGAAAGACCCGTTGATGCCGGGCAGCGATGCGGGGACCGTTAATCGGCCGGTGATGGCTGCTGAGCAGCCGGCGACCCGTCCGGCGGGTACCGCTGCGCCCGCGCCTGGCAACAGCGAGCGAATCATCATCATCGATGGCCAGCCTCGCGTTATTGGCTCGACCACGCGGACAGCCGCGCCCCTGGAGAATCCCCCCGGCGCGCCGGGAACGACCGCCCAGCCTGAGCCCCCCAAGCAGCCACCCTATGAATTCGGCTCCGGCGCCGGCGAGGAGGAGGAGCGGGTCATCCGCATTCCCCTAAACCAGCTCCGCAGCGGCGACCTGCGGTACAACGTGGTAATCCGCCCCGATGACATGGTCATCGTGCCGTTGCCCGGACAGGGTTTCTACTACATGGGCGGCCATGTCGGTACGCCTGGCGTCTTCAATCTGCCGCCCCAGAAGATCACGCTCATGCAGGCGATCATCAGCGCAAGAATGCTTGATCCGCTGGCGGTTCCGCAGAAGACGGATGTCATTCGTCGGATTGGCGATCAGCAACTCTACGTTCGCGTCAATCTGCAACGCATTTTTGATGGACTTGAACCGGATCTTTACCTGAAGCCTAATGATACCGTGATGGTGGGCACCGATTTCTACCCGCCGTTCCTGGTGGCCTTGCGCGGCGCATTCCGTGCGACGTACGGCTTCGGGTTCCTGTATGACCGCAACTACGCGCCGATCCGCAATGGCGACCGGTAATCGGACGGCGCCTTGGCGGAAAGCGGCATGAAGCGGGACGGCGCGGCTCATGCCGACGCCGTCCGCTCGCTAAGGCGGCGCAGGTGACGGCAGATCGGCGTGCGAATGCCGGAAACAGCGGAACATCAGGCCGGGCCGGGTCGTAGGAATGCAGACAGCGGGACCGGGCTCGGCATTGGCGATGAAGACGGCCGAAAATGGGCGTGATCGGGTCAACCGAATGACTATGCGCGAGACATCCACGGGTCCGGTTCTCGAGTACCGCACTCCGCTGCCGGGCGAGCCGAGCTCGTTCGCGGGCCTCTCGCTTCGGGCGTGGACTCGCATAGGGATCATCGCGATCCTGATGGGTGGTCTGTTCTGGCCCAATCTCCGCCGGCTCTGGCTCAAGACCAATCCCGTCAACGGCGAAGCCAACTGGGCCCACTCGATTTTCGTGCCCATCATCGGGCTGTACTATCTCTATCTGAACCGGGAGGCCCTGTTTGCCACTCGACCCTCGCGGCGCTGGTCGCCCCGCCTCAAGGCCCTGGGCGCCTGGCTTCTACTGCAGGGCGCACTGTGGGGCGTGGTCTTCTTCGTGTATGCCTATTACCCCCTGGCTCTTCGCTCGACGCTGGGCGTGGCCATCGTTGCGGGTCCGCCGGTCCTGATTGGCTTGGTGTTGTTCTGGGCCGCTATCCAACGCAGTTCCGCTCATCGCCTTCATGACCGGCTGGTGCGGCTGGCCGAGTCCTCCGATGTCTGGTTCGGGACGTACATTCTGGTGTGGGGAATCCTGTTTTACGGCTGGGGCATCTGGCCGGGCCAGAACGATTTCTTCAAAGACTTCGGCATGATCGTCACGCTTTTCGGCGCTGTGCTGCTGATCTGCGGCTGGTCGACCATGCGTATTGCCTGGTTCCCGATCCTTTTCCTGATCTGCGCGATTCCCTGGCCGCAACTGGTTTATAGCTGGATCGCGATGCCGCTGCAGAAACTCGCCGCATCGGCGGCGGTCATTACCCTGAAAGCCACCGGCGTAGAGGCTCTTCGTTCAGGCACCAAGCTGATGCTCGGCCATGGCGAGTCGGCCCGCGTGCTGAACGTCGCCGAGGCCTGCGCGGG
>CAZMXI010000060.1:0-19854 GCA_964570205.1 uncultured Tepidisphaeraceae bacterium | reverse complement strand
ATGACGTTCATTTCGGTGGGCGCTGCGGTGGGGTTTCTCTCGTCGCGTCCGCTATGGCAGAGGGTGTTCATCACGCTGTCCGCGGTGCCCATAGCCATCTTCTGCAACATGATGCGTGTGGCGGGGCAGGGCCTGCTGGACCACTATGTCGACCCGAACCTGTCGCAGAGTTTCGCCCACCAGTTCGTCGGGATGGTCATGCTGATCCCGGCCTTCTTCATTATTCTGATGGTGGCATGGGTGCTGGACAACTTGTTCATCGAAGAAGTGGACAAGGGAAGACTGCCTGGCGTGGCCGACGCCGCGCCGCGACGGGACCTGGTGATTGAAATCCCAAGGGCCACTACACGCGGCGCGTCGCGTCCGGTTGCTTTGCCCGCCGCACTTCCAGCGGTTTCATCGGAGGCGCCGGCGGACGATCTGACTGCCGCCGCCGCCAGGCTCCGGCAGGTTATGGCGGGGTCGCGTGCCAAGTCGGGCCCGGTTTCGGAGCGGGAGGAGTCATGACCGAGATGCAGGCATCGCCGGAAATGCCCTCCATGGGCGAATATGCCGCGCCAGCGCCGCCGCAACGCCTGTTCAGCGGCCGGTTCCTCGCTGCCGCGCTGATCCTGCTCGTTGCGGCCGGCGGGCTGAATTTCGCGGTTCGGCATCTCGAACTGCACTTCAAGAAAGAACCCGTCCCGATGCGGCAGAGTTTCGGGGCGGCCATTCCGCAGGTCATCGGCAACTGGGTTCAAATCGCCCGCGATGATGTCCTTGATGATGACCTGAAGCTGGCGCTGGGCACCGACGAATACCTCTTCTGCTTCTACGTGGATGTGAGCAAGTTCGGCCTGGATCCGGTGGACTTTCAGAAGCGCCATGTGGAAGGCAAGAGCTACGCCGAGCAGAAGAAATCGCTGAATGAGTATCAGGGACGCAATCCCGCGGCCGTGCTGTCACTGGGCCTGACCTATTACACCGGTAAGGCCGACACGGTCGCCCATATTCCCGAGCGCTGCTACGTGGCCGAGGGTCTTGAGCCGACCAATCCGACGACAGAAACCTGGAATCTTGGGAATGGGCAGGAATTGCCGGTGCGGCACATCACCTTCGAGGGCGACTCGCGCCGGCCGCAGAACGTGGCCTACACGTTTCACGTGAACGGGCGCTACGAGGCCCATTCTTTGAGCGTTCGCCACGATTTGCAGAACCTGTTCGCCCGGTACGGCTACTACGCGAAGATCGAGCTGAACTGCATCACCCGCGACGCCCGAGGCGCTGACCAGGCGTGGGCGAGCATGAGGCAGTTTCTCGCGGAAGCACTGCCGGAGGTGGAGAAGGCGCTGCCCGAATGGGGCCTGTATCAGTCGCGTTGAGACGGCGCCGGGGCGATGGTGTGATGGGAGATGACGCCGCGGCGGCATCGCCGGGGCATTTGAGGTGGAGTCGATGGCACGCAAGGTCAATAAGCGTTTTCTGGTGATCCTGACGCTGATCGTGATGGGCGGGATGGTTGGCGCTGTCGGCATCTTCTGGTGGGCCAACCGCGGCGATGTGCAGACGCATTTCGCCAGGGCGAAGTACTACGTGGAAGCGGCGAAGCAAGATCCGACGAAGTACCAGGATGCCCGCGATGCCTTCCAGCGAGCCCTGCGGATTCAGCCGAACAACGTCGAAGTGCTCGTGGCATTTGGCGACATGCTGCATGACATGGTGCGGTATGACCGCGAACAGGTCAACAAGGATGTGCAGTACTGGGAGGCGGCTCTCGTGGTTGACCCCGGCCATGCGGGTGCGCTGCGTCGCCTCATGACCGAGCACAAGGAACGAGCCGAGTTGTCCCGCGGGGTCAACGCCCGTCAGATTTACCAGAAGCTGGGTGAATATGCCAAGACGCTGGTGGGTCTGGAACCAGACGATCCGTTCGCCGTCGCATGTCAGCACGGGGCCGTCATAGGCCAGTGGCTCAACGGCGCCACTGTCGCGGAAGTGGATGTGAACAAGGCCACCACGGCGTTGGTCGTGATGGCCGAGGCCGCGATGTCCAAGAAAGCGCCCGATGAGCCCATGGCACGCCTCTATGCAGCCAGGGCCATGCTGGAACAGGCGCGCCGTCTGTCGGACAGGCCTGAGTCGATCGATAAGCTGTACGCTCAGGCGCAGGCGATGTACGCCGACGTGCCCGAGCCGAACCGCAATCCCCGTCTGGTTCTCGATCGCGTGCGCATCCTGCAGGACCTCGCGAACGCGATCGCGCGGCGTCAACCACCGCCTGGGCGGGAGGAACGTCAGTACCGCGAAGAGGCCTTCAAGAAGCGTGAGGAGATGCTCAAGGTCATTGACAGCCTCATTGCCATCGCTGTTGAGACCGCATCCCCGGAACAGGAAGAATACGCCGAAGCTCACAACTATCAAATCGGCCTGATGCAGTCGCGTGGCCGAAGCGATGAGGTGCCGGATGTGCTTCAGGCAGCGCTCGAGGTTCGACCCTTTGATATAGGGCTCCGGCTTGCCTTGGTGCGGTCCATGCGTGAAATGGCTCAAAGGCGGTTTGCCGAGGAGCGAATCCTGAACGTCGAAGACGCTCGCGCTGAACTCCGCGATGAATGCGGCAGGATGCGTCTGATCCTGGAGGAGCCGGTTAAACTGGATTCGGCCCTGAAGGGATATCGGGCGTTCCTAACGATCCAGAATGGGCACTTCGGCAGGATGATCGAGTCGATTGAACTCAAGTTCCTCGAGTGCACCGCGTCGCCCAATAATCTGGCTCTGCGCGAAGAAGTTGAGTCTGACGTCCAACAACTGGTGGCAAACGTCGCGAATCGAGAAGATCCGCGCTGGCTCTGGCTCGAAGGGCGGGTAAAGCTGCTCGACTCGACCAATCCCAGGGCCCGTCGCGAAGCGGTTCAGCTCTGGCAGAAGGCCGTGGACGAGATGTTTGCACGCCAGCAGTTTGACCCCGGCCAGGTCATGGAACTTGCTCGCCTGTATGCCTCCAAAGGCATCAACCAGCCCGGGCAGGCGATTGCCGTTCTCGAAAGACTCATTGAAGTCCAACGGGCGCCGCAGAACATCTCGTTGCTGGTCAGGCTGTTGACGGCTGAAAGACGTCTCGCGGAAGCCGACCGCTACATCCGTTCCCTGGAGGCGGGCGGCAATGGGAACGTGGGGGCCATCGAGCTGCGCATTGACTGGCTCCGGGCGAGTGGTCGCGAGAAAGAAATCCAGCCCCTCGTGCAGGCTCTACCCGAGAAGACGACTGTCGAAAAGCTGGTCAAGGCCAACGCGTTCATCGTTGCGCGGGAGTGGCAGTCCGCGGCGGACCTGCTGGCGCCCCTTGCGGAGGCGGAGATCGCATCAAAGGAGGGCCAGTACGCTGCCTGTCGGCTGTTGATGTTCTCCTACGAAGCCCAGGCCAAAATGCAGAAGGCCGTGGAGCTTGCTCAGCGGCTGGTGCAGGCCGATCCGAAGAATGCCGATGTGCAGAGGCTGCATGCCAGCCTGACCCGGCAGGGCCCCGACACGCGGCCGGCGGGTGAAGACGGCAACCGTCAACAGGAGGCTTTCGGCCAATATGCGGAGCATGTCAAACGTGCCGCTGAGTGGGAGTCCAAGGCGAAGGAAGAACCCGATAAGAGAGACCAGCATCTGAAGGAGGCGCGGGCTGAGCGCGACCAGGCTGCCGACGTTCTCCTGACGCTCGAGAAGACGGAAGTTGCCGACCAGCTTGCAAAGGGCGTTCGCAATCCGCTGGCCGGCGGACCGGTTCTCAATGCGCTGTTCGAGCACTACTACGGTCAATGGCAGAGTCGCGGTTTCCCGGCGGTTGATGCCAATGATCCGGCTCGGGTGAATCCGGATCCCGACCTGCGTCTGGTGCGGGGCTATGCCGAGAAGCTCGAACTGGCCAACTGGGATTCGTGCCGCGGCCAGTCTTATTGGGCACGGGTGCATTTAGGGCAAGGCACCCACGAGTCCAGCAGCGGGAACCACGATGCCGCGCAGCGGCATTACGAATCCGCCCGCATCGCGGCAGAAGAAGCCGTTCGACAGACTGGCGAGTTTGCATCTTCCTGGGTGTTGCTGGGACAAGCCCAGCGGGCCACGGGCCAGTACGACGAGGCGATTCGCAGCTTCACCAAGGCACGCGAACGGCAGTCCAACAACGCGTACGCCATTGAAGGGATCATCGGATGCTGCCTGAGGCTGCGCGATTCGGACAAGCTCCTCTTGGCCAGGCGCACGGTTGATGAGGCTGAGCGACTCTTCGGTCAGGCGGACTGGGTGTTGGCCAGCAAGATGGATGTCGAGGAGGCTTCGGGTAATGTCGCCAAGGTGACTGGGCTGCGGGAAGAATTCGCGAAACGCGGGACCTCGGGTGCGCAGAGTCATCTCGCCTTGGCCAGCAACTACGCCAAGCTCCATGACACACTGCTTTTGGAAGGCAAGACGGTTGAGGCCAGGGAGATCCGTCGGAAGATGATCGCATCGCTTGAGACGGGCATCAAGAAGTACCCCGATAGCCTGGATATTGTTAGGCAACTGGCTCACGTCTATTGGCAGCAGGGCGATCGGGACAAGGCAACGGAGGTTCTGAAAGAGCTGGCGGAGACGGATGCGTGGAAAGCCCGGCACGAGGTGGCGTATCTGCTTGCGGAGTATGCAGTCATGCAAGGGGACTATGAGGGTGCTGAAGGGCACTTTCGCATCGCCCTGCAACATGCACTGCCGGATGCCGCGGTCGCCATCAGGTTGCGCATCGCCCAACTTTGCTTTGTCCAGAAGCGTGCGCCCGAAGGCATCGCCATACTCACGGATGTCGCCAGCAAGACCGAGAATCCAAGGGCCGTGCTTGGGGCGGTTGAGGTGCTGATGGGCTATGGCCGTAGAGAAGAGGCTGACACGGTGGTTCAGGCCGCCCTGAGGCGGTATCCTGGCAACGTTCAACTGCTGATCGCCGCCAGCCGGCTCAGGTTGATGAACGAGGATGTCCGCGGGAGTGACCAGTTGATCGCCCAGGCGATTGAAGCAGACAAGGGCAATCCTGAGACCATTTACTGGCGGGGCCAGATTCGCCTCGCCAGCGGCAAGATCAACGAGGCGATGGCCGATTTCAGGACCACTCGTGACCGCAGTCCGATCAATGCGCGGTTCAGGGCGGCGTTGGCAGAGACCTATCACCTCCTGGGGCGCACTGACGATGCCATCCGCGAAATGGAGTCTGCCATCCAGCTCTCCAATGCCGATGAGAACACCTGGGGGATGCTTGTGGACCTGCTCTTTGCCGATAGGCGATGGCTGATTCTCGAGCGCATTCTCAGGGATGCCAGGGAGAATGTCATGCTTCGCGGCAGGCGTTCCTGGTGGGCGGATGAGAGCAGGATGTGGGTCATGCGGAATGACATGCCCAAAGCCCTGTTTGCAGCCCAGAAAGCGGTGGAAACCTCGCAGACGGAGGAGAACGTTCTTCTCCTGATGAACACGCTCCTCCTGGACAAGCAATTCGATCTGGTCCTGGAGAACACGGATCGCCTGATGTCCAAGGGCAAGTCGCCGTTTCCATACTGGGTCTACGCCGTACGCGCCCAGGCATACCACGGAAAGGGAAATGCCGCCGACGCCTTCAAAGAGATCAAGTTGGCCATGGACAACGCCTTTGAAGACGCAACGGCTGCCAGCAGCGTGTGTCGTGTCTTCCAGAATACCCTTGGCGTCGGTGCGCTCATTGCAGAGTTGGAACCGCGTGCGGGAATTCCTCAATGGCAGCTCCAACTGACGAATGCCTACATCGCGGCCCAGAGATGGGATAAAGCTGTCGCGAATACCGACGACCTGGTGGAGAAACAACTCCGTAAGTTCGCCGAGCCGATGCAAGTCCAGTTGTTGTCCGTCGCTGCGGAGGCTTATACCTTGGCCGCAGCCACAATTCCCTCGGCCCTCCCCAAGGCTCAGGCGGCATACACGAAGTTCCTGGAACTGGCGCCGAAGAATCGTATACCGGTGAAGCAACAGATCGTTGCTCTGAACAATCTCGCATGCCTCCTGGCAGATCATCCGACCACGCCTGATCCAGCCGCGGCGCTCATCTACAGCAAGAGAGCTTACGAGATGATGCAGCGGGCGGATTTCGTCCTACCTGACATTATGGACACGCATGGATGGGTTCTGGTGCTCACCGGCCGGCAGGATATGACGAATCTGGCCGCGGGCATTGCCCTGTTGCGAGAGACCGTAGCGACTCCGCGTGCGCCGGTGGATGCCTACTACCACCTGGGCATGGGATACCTTCTGCAGAAGGATTTTGACCGGGCCGCCACCGAGCTGGCCCGGGCGCAATCGGCCTATATGGAGAAGGAGGCCAAGGGACAGATCCTGGATGCCTCTCTGAAGAAGAAGATTGATGGTGCCCTGGTCAATGCCCGGCAGAAACAGCCGGTTGCCGGGGCGAATTGATTCCGGGGCTGGCGAACATCCGGCCCTTGAGCAGGACAGTTGTACCAATGAGTCGGCGCTGGACCGACGGCCGCCAAGTCTACGGCCCCGGCGCTCTGGTGGAGATGCAGCTTATGACGACCTTGCCACAGACAACGCGCCCTCCGCAGGGATTGGGCCTTGGCCTTCCCTCACCCTACGTCAATGCGGTGGCCGTGTCTGCCCCGGCCCAAATGACCGGCGCAGACGCCTGGCGCATCATCCGCGCCAACATCTGGCTGATCCTCATCATGATCATCCTCTTCTCCGGCCTGGGCGTCGCCGCCAACCAGATTTGGGCGAAGTACTGGCCGTGGTACACCGCGACCGGATTGCTTCAGGTCCAGACCGAGCAGGTTGCCGATCCGATGCAGAACACGGTCAATGAGATGGGTGATCAACGCATGACCATGGAGCTGCGCACGCAGATGCAACTGCTCATGGATCCTGGCTTGTGGGTCGAGCTCTTCGATAGTTCGCGCGTCAAGAACACCCAGTGGTTTAAGAGTTTCAACGATGCCAGCGGCAATTTCCAACCGGCCAAGGCGAAGGAGGATATGGAGGACTGGCTTCGGGCCAGTCCGATTCCCGATTCGACCCTGCTTGCCGTCCGCTTCACCTGCAAGAGCCCGGTCGAAGCCAAGATCATCGTTGAGGAACTCGTAGAGAAGCACCTGGCCCGAAGCAAGGAAAACACCCGCAGGATGCTCGAACAGCGGGGCACTGTGCTCCAGGGAATCGCCGAGCGCTACGAGGAGGAATACAAGCAGGTCAATGCCCGGATCAAGAGGATGCGCGAGCAATTGGCGGAGAGGGGCATGTCGGCCGCCGGGAGCTTCACAGCCTTTGAACTGGAGCTCCGGACCCTGCTGGAGACGCGCATCAAGCTTCAGTCCGAGTACGTCGCGGCCAAGGAGATGCACGACAGCGCAATGGCCGCAACCCAGCCGGCCACGCAGCCATCCGATCCGCCGCCGGCGTATCCCGCCGAAGTCGATCGCATGATTGAAATGGATGGCGGCATTCTGTCGCTCGAAGCGCATCTCCGTGAGCTGCAAATCCGCAAGCGAATTCTCGAAACGCAATATGAACCCGGCCACCGAGAGCTCAAGCAGAATGCCGAAGCAATTCGGGAAACCGAGATGCAGCGCGACAGCCGCCGAGTTGACCTGCGCGGGAAATACCTGCAGCAGTATCTGAGCATGGTCCGGGGCAATCTGGACAAGGTCCAGCAGGGCCTTAAGCAGACGGATGAGCAGATTAAGCTCATCCAGCAGAACCTTCAGTTGCTGAACGCGCAGCAGATGGAACTGCTGGCGCTTCAGGATGAGGAGAAGCGCAAAGAAGAACTCAGTGCCCTGGCGGCCAGCAAGCGCATCGAGGACATCGAGCGACGGCAGAATGCCGAAAGCCGCATGCCTATCCTCTGGGCTGCCAAGCCCGTCGAGCCTGACATGCCCACCTGGCCGAAGATGAAGATCAGCGTGCCGGTGGGCGCGATGCTCGGCCTGCTTCTTGGCCTGGCCATCGCCTTCCTTCGAGAGTTCCTCAGCGATAAGGTCCGCTCGCCGCGCGACGTGGCGCGCGTCGGGCAACTCAACCTGCTGGGCATCGTCGCCGACGAGGGCGATGACCCTCAGGTGGCCGAAGCCAAGCTGGTGATTTTCGATGCGCCGCACTCGCTGACGGCCGAGCAGTTCAGGCAGGCCCGCACCCGCCTGGCGCAGGCGGTGTCGCTGGACAACGCCCGCAGCATCATGGTCACCGGGCCCAGCCCCATGGATGGCAAGACCACCGTGGCGGCGAACCTGTCTGCCAGCCTGGCCCTGTCGGGCCGTAAGGTTCTCCTGGTGGACGGCAACTTCCGCCGGCCGGAACTGCACCGGCTGTTCGGCATCGCCAATGAGCAGGGCTTTAGCGACGTTCTGAACCGCACGGCAAGCCTTGCCGACACAGCGCGGGCAAGCCGAATCCCGAACCTGTCGATCCTCACCAGCGGCGCCAAGCCGGCCAACGCCTCCGAACTGTTCGAAAGCCCGCTGCTGGGCGGTTTCATCGAGCAGGCCCTCGAGGAATACGACCATGTGATTTTCGATTCCGGGCCCCTGCTCGTGGTGGCCGAGTCGGCCTCGTTGGCGTCGCGCGTGGATGGCGTCATCTCGGTGGTGCGTGCTCACGCGGAAAGCCGCGGCTTGCTCCAGCGCATGCGGGACACGCTGCGACAGCTCAAGGCCGAGCATTACGGCGTCATTCTCAATGCCGTCCGCGCACAGGGCGGCGGCTATTACCGCAGGAACATCAAGACCTATTACAAATACAACGAAGCCTGACATCCAGTGGGCCGCGGTTGATTCAGCCAGGAAGCGCCGGCCAGACCGGCGTTTCTTGTTTGCTGAATGCGGTTTGCCTCTTGAAGGAGAATCGCCAAATCGACAAGCGATGGTAGGGCGGTGCGTCAGGCGGCCGGAGCCGGAAGGGACCGGTTCACCTCGGCCAGACGATAGCCGAAGCCGGGGCCATTGATGCTCGATAGGTCGAGGCGGCCATTCCGGCGGCGGTAGAGGCCGGGGTGGACCTGGGCCTCGGGGACGGAAGCCTCGGGGTAGAACTGCATGCCGTTGGTCTCGATGCCCATGATGGTGTCAGCATGCGCCGCCAGCAGAACATGGGGAATCTGGGCGAGCATGGGGTTCGTCAAGTCTTGGACCATGAGCGTCATGCCGTGGGCCTTGGCCCAGCACAGGCTGAGCAGCGCGCCTGTCTGGGTCTTGCAGGTCTTGAGGGCCACGCCCGTCCATCCGAGTTCCCGGCCGAGCTTCACCAGGCGCCAATCGTGGGCGCTTTCATCCATGAACAAGGGCTTGCGCGCGGACACGGAGTGGACGTCGATGCGGTTGGCCTCCAGGTCATAGGGGAAAGGCTGCTCGACGTAGAGGATCATGCCGTATATGCGCGGGTGCTGGTTGCGCAAACGATCGAGGATATCGTTCACGTAGGCGGGGTCGGTGACGGTGCAGTTGAAGTCGGTGGTGAGCCAGTCAGCGCCGTGCTCGACCGCGACCTGGCCGACGCGGAGAAGGCGCTGGTAATCCCAGGCGGCATCGTTGCCGCGGAGCTTGACTTTCAGGCACTTGAGGCCGTCTGCCCTGATCCAGTCCGGCAGGAGGATGGGATACCCATCATCGGGTTCCTGGCCGGTGAGATCGGAGGGATCGACGGCATCCAGTCCGCCGACGAGGTGCCAAGCTGCGAGCGCGTTCGGGCGAGGGAAAGAGAGATATTCCGCGGGGAAACGGCCGGCAAAGTCGACCTTGGCGCCGTCCGCGGGTCCAAGAAAAGCGGCCAGATCCCGAGACATGAATTGACGGTCGTAAGTCTCGTAGACGGGCCGGCCGAGAAGGTTGCCGTAGGCATCGTGGAGGGCGATGTCGAAGGGCGAGCAACAGATCAGGGCGGCAAGGTACGGCATGGGCTCGGCATGACCACGTTGGTCGTTGAAGCGGCGAGTGGCATCGAGCAGGATCTGGTGCTGGAAGTCGTGGCCGAGTTCGATGGGATGGCCGAAGGGCTTGAAGTCGGACCATTCGCGGCCAAGATCGATGCAGAACTGCCTGAGAGCCTGGTGGCGGGGCTCGTAGGCGAGCTTGCTGGGCCAGACCCACTGGACGGAGAGCGGCGTTTCGCCCCAGCCTTCGGCGGTGTTGCCGTTGCGGTCAACCACGCGAATGCGGGCCCGGGCACAGGTGACGCTGGTAAGGGTCTCGGGTCCGAATTTCAAGGGGACACGGGTCTGCACGGGCAGGAAATAGAGGTCGGCTGCGGTGACGCGGACATCGGTGGAGAGTGCGGGCATGAGTGCTCCTGTTGATCGGAAGGATACGCAAAGCCGGATCGCCCGCAACCGCGGGTTGCCGCGGCGGTGGGGATGCAATAGGATGCCGCCGAGAATCTGGCACCGATGCAAGTCGCCGCCTACTCGGGAGATGTGGACATGACCACGCAAGCGACAGGAAATGTGCGGACCGTCGAAGCGAGCCGTGGGCTTCCGATGGCGAGCAAATGGGACCCGGAGAAGATCGCGCGCGAGGCGGCCGAACTGGATGATCTGGAAGGTAAGCCGTTAGCCCAGCGTGCCAAGGGTTATCTGAAGCGCACCGGCCCTGGACTGCTGCAAAGCGCCATGACACTCGGGGCAGGCAGCGCGGCGGCGTCGATCGCGGCGGGGGCCTATTACGGATATTCGTTCCTGTGGGTGCAGCCGGTGGCGATGTTCCTGGGCATCATGATGCTGGGGGCTCTGGGAAACGTGGTGCTGACGACGGGCGAACGGCCGTATGGGGCGTTTGGCCGGGAACTGAGCCGGATCGTGGCGTTCCTCTGGGCGCTGGGGACGATCGCGGCGTCGGTTATCTGGCATTTCCCGCAGTATGGGCTGGCGGCCGGAGCAGCGCGGGATCTCGCCGCGCTGGCGGGGGGCACGGTGGCGGCCGATGGCGGCTTTACGGGATTGGGCTATGCGGTGAGCTTCGGGGTGGGGTTCCTGATCCTGGGGATCAGCATTTTCACGACGTGGAACTATGGGAGCAAGCCGAGGGGTATCAAGGTTTATGAGTGGTTTCTGCGGTCGGTGATCGCGCTGGTGATCGTGGTGTTCGGCATCGTGGTTGCCAGCACGGGTGTCAGGTGTGAAGCCTTGAGGGAAGGCAGCTACGGTTTCGGCTGGCCAACGGATGCCAAGAGCGTGACGACGGTGCTGGGGGCGATCGGGGCGGCGGTGGGAATCAACATGACGTTCCTGTTTCCCTACTCGCTGTTGGCGAAAGGGTGGGGCAAGAGCCACCGGAAGCTGATGCGGTGGGATCTGGTGATGAGCATGTTCTTCCCGTTTGTGCTGGTGACGTCGCTGATCATCATCGGGATGGCGAACACGATCTATCCGTTCCCGGCGGACAAGGACATTTCGCCCGTCCAGGCGGCGGGGGCGCTGAAGGGTGTGATGGGTTCGGTGGCGGGCCGGCTTCTGTTCGATCTGGGGTTCATCGCGATGACGTGCGGTGCGATCAGCACGCACATGGTGGTGTGCGGGTTCACGGTGTGCGAGATGTTCGGCTTGGAGTACACCGCCTGGCGATATCGCATCTTCACCCTGGTTCCGGCTGTCGGCCTGCTGGGCGTGGTGACCAACGCACCGCTGTGGATGCCGGTGGCGGCGTCGGCGATCTGTCTGACGATGCTGCCGATTGCGTACATCGCGTTCTTCATCATGAACAACAAGCGCAGATACATCGGCGAGGCGGTGGGCTACGGATGGAAGCGAACGGTCATGAATGCCATCCTCCTGATCGCCATCGCGATGGCGACGATCGGAGCGGCCATCAAGGTGAAGACCGGCGCGATCGACAAGATCCCTCAGTTGATGGGCAAGCAGGCGAACAAGTAGCGCAGAGAGCCGGACGACCTTAGCGGGCCGGCCCGTGGGTGTGGCTCGGATCGCCGAGTTTGGCCTGGATTACGGGCAGATGCACCGTGAAGGTGGTGCCTTCGCCTTCCCGGCTCTGCACGGTGATCGTGCCGTCATGCTCGGCGACGATCTTGCGCGCCACCGCCAGCCCCAGCCCGGTGCCGCGGTTGCCCTTTGTCGAGTGAAACAGCTCGAACATGTGTTTCATCATCGGCGCGGGGATGCCGGCGCCGTTGTCGATCACCTCCAGCACGAGTTGGCCGTTGGCTTCCTCATAGCGGCAGACGACGCGGATGAGACCCTTTTCCGCCTCGACGGCGTCCAGGGCGTTGCTCAACAGGTTCATCAGCACCTGGTGAATCCCGTCCGGGTCGATGGGAACCGGCGGCGTGTCTTTCTCAACGTCGGCCACCACCATCGCGCCTCGTTCGTTGGCCGCCGTCGCCAGCAGCTCGACGCACTCGTTGATGAGAGTCTGCGGATTCACCAGTTGCAGAAGCGGCTCGCGTTCTTTGCTGTAGGCCAGCAGGTTCATCGTCAGGCTGTAAATCTTGTCGAGGTTTCTCTTGACGATCGCCCAGCCTTTGCCGGCCTGGGGCATGTTCGAGCTGCGCAGGCCCATCTCCACCACGTCGGCGCCGCCATGCAATGCCTGGAGAATGTTCTTGATCGAGTGCGAGAGCGCGGCGGTGGTCTCACCGATGGCGGCCATGCGCTCGGCCTGCAACCCCGCCTGATAGAGCTTGGCGTTCTGGATGGCCAGACCCGCCTGCAGGCCGATCGCCGTCAACAGTCGGAGTTGATCCGGTGAATACGTGTAGTTCTTGACCGAGCTGTCAATGTAGATGACGCCGAGAATGTCGTCGCCCTCCTTGCCCAGGCGTCGGGCCTTGAGGGGCACGCACAGGGCCGAGCGGATCCCCAGCCCCTGAACGCTCTTGCCCTTGCTGAAGCGGCGGTCGGCCATGGCATTGCTGGACAGCACGCCCTGCCCGTTCTCCAGCACGTGGTTAATGATCGTGCGTGAAGCGTGAATCTTGTTCTGTGGAGGTGACGGAGCGGCGGTCGCCAGCGGAATCCGCTCTTCCGCATCGTTCTTCTCAGGCTCCTCGCGAGTGCGCACCACCATGGGCATCAGCTCATCGCCCTTTTCGCTCAGGAGGAGGATAATGCCGCGGTCGGCCTTGACCGTCTCCATCACCAGATCCATGACGACCTCAAGGACTTGGTCGACCCGGAAGTTGCTGCCAAGGGCCGCTCCGAGCTGGTAAAGGATCTTCAAGCTCGAAATGGCGGCCGCGCCCGGCTCTGGAACGGCCAACACCATCGAGTCTTCGCTGCTTGGCATGGTCGCCATGATGGCGCTGTCCATGCCCATCTCTTCGCCGGCCAGGCGGACGTTGCCGCCGCTGGTGCGCGAGACGCCCGGCTGCGCACCAAACAGAAGCAGTGTCCGTCCGACCCTGATCTGGTCGCCGAGCTTGAGCGTCTGGTTGTTATTGACGCGGATGCCGTTGACGTAAGTGCCGTTGGCGCTGCCCAAATCCCGCAGGACCCAGTCGCCCATCTCGGGCACCAGCTCGCAGTGCCGCCGGCTGACGGTGTTGTCCGAAAGGGGTAATTGCCGGCTCTCACGCCCGACGAGCGCGGGCGTGTCGGGTAATTCAAATCGGCGGCCCTTGTCGGGCCCTTGCAGCACCAGCAATGTCAGCATTGGCCACAGATCCCGGCGGCACAGCCATCAGGACTCAACGCGACTGTTCCGACTCCCGGCGCACCGGCAGCGGGAGCTGATCCTCTTTCAGGACAACATTATCGTATCGGAGGATTGTCCCCTTGGCCCGTTCCAATTGTGCCACCGAAGCGTTATAGGCCGCGGTCGCCTGGATTTCCGTCTGCCGTGCCGACGCCAGCGCCGCCTGCCGGTCAAGTTTCAATTGCACCCAGTTCGGCGTCTGCGGCTCGGCGCCCGTTCGTTCACGCGTCTCGATCTTGTCCAGGGCATCCTTCGCGGCAAGCCGCGCGCGCCGGGCCGCCACCATCGCATCCCATGCCGCCTCGACCGTGGCATGGGCGTTGGCCACCTGCTCGATGATCTGCTGCGCGGCGTTCGTGTACTCGTCGATCGCTTGCAGATGGGTCAGCACCGTGCGGCGGAAAATCGCCTTGGCCTCGCGGTTGCCCAACGGCACCTCGAACTGAAAACCGATGGCCCAGTCAACGATCGAGAAGTCATCCTGCTCGTCCGTGGCGCTCTGCCAACTCCGGCCGAGCCCCTGGGCTCCAATGCTGGCAATGGCGTTCAACTGGGGCAGCAGATTGTTCTTGGCCGCGTGCTGGATGACTGCCGCCGTATCCACACGCAGCTTCTGCTGCATCAGTTCGGCGCGGTTCTTCAGTGCTGTTTCGACCTGGTCCTCCAGGGCGTATCTCAGGGGCTCGTCGACAGGTGCATCCTCCGGCACGATCACGACCGGACTAGCCACCGGCAGGTCCGGATCGTTCATGATTCGCTTAATGGTGTTCGACAGGGTGCGCATGGCGGATCTCGCCTGCACCAAGTCCACCAGCGTCCGCTCCAGTTGAGCCCTTGCCTGCGTTACCTGCACGTCGGAGGCGTCAAATCGGGCTCGCTTGATCAGAATCTCCAGTGTCCGTTCCGTCTGGTCAACCAGGTCTTCAAGCACCGCCACAGACTCATGCGCCTGCACAAGTTGCCAGTAACTCTGTTCCACCGTCAACAACTGCTCCTCCAGCGTGCGGCGGAACTCCAATTCGCTGATCTTCTGATCGTTGCGGGCAATCGTGATCTGCGCCCGGTTCACCTCGGCGCCGAAGTTCCGCAACAGAGGCTGGGTGACTTGGAAAATCAACTGGTTCTGATACACCTTCTCTCGTTCCACGAGTGGCGGAAAGACGTTGAACTCCCGGTCATAATCGGTCCGTGCGGTGCGATAAGTCAGCGATGCCTCGCCGCCGCTGGTCAGCCGCTGGGTCAAACCCATATCCAGTTGCTTGGTGTAAACCTCGGCCGGATCCAGGTTGTTCGGAATAATCCCCTGTGGAAACTGCTGCTGGCTCTGAACGGAGGTGCGGAACGTGGGATCAAACTGCGCTGCGGCTTCCAGTATCCGATTCTCGTCAATCGCTGCTTCGTACCCCGCCACGCGCGCATCCAGGTTGTTGGCGGCGGTTCGGTGGATGATGTCCTGAAGCTTGAGCTTCACGGTCGGCCCAACGGGGCGGAGGGTCGGCCTGGCCGGCAACTGCCCCTTGGGTGTGGCGGGAAGGGTAGCTGGCAGCGCTTCCATTTCGTAAGCCACGCCGCCCCGCGCAGCCTCCTTCTGGATCTGCTCCAATGCCCGGGGGTCGAATGGGCGAGGGTCGTTTCCACAACCTGCCACCGCAACCGCCGATACTGCCAACATGAGTCTGCCGAGAGTTTTTCGCATCATATAGCCTTGTAGCCCGCTCGTTCGACGATGGGCGTTACTATAGGTGGATCGCCACTATGCGCCAAATCCCCCACACGCCAAATATCAGCAGCATGGTGCCGCCCAGCAGGTCGGCGGCCAGCATCACCTTCCGCTGGCTGGCCCGTCCCGCCAGACTCATTAATCTAGCAAAAAAAACGACCCAGCCCAGTGCCCCGGCCGCCACACCCGCCACAATCGGGGGCAGACCGCCGTCGCCCAGGGCGGACGCCGCGGCGGGAATCGCCCCGATCCAGAACGCCAGGTTCATGGGGCTGCTGGCGGTGATAATCAGGCCGGTCAGGTAGTTCCGCCTCGGCATGTCCACGGCGGCCGGCAAGTCCGTCGCCATCGCTCGCCTGGCAGCCAGCAAACTGGAAACGCCCAGGTACGCGAGGAACATGCTGCCGAGGATGGTCAAACCAACCACCACCCTGGGGTATTGATCCAGCAGCCCGGTCCCGAAACTCGCCGCTGTCACGTAGAGCATGTCGATCGTGACAGCGCCGCAGCCCACCGCCAACCCGGCCGGAAAGCCGCCACGCACGCTGCGGCGGGCGATTTCTATATTGACGGGTCCTATCGGCGCCGCTACGCCCAGGCCCAACATCAGTCCTGTCCAGAACTTCGTGATCAGCACGGCATACCAGTTTGTGTCCCGCGCCGCCTTTGTCAAACTCGGCAAGCCGGGCGCTTTGCAGCGACAGAGAGGCTCGCTACACTACGGCTCCCGAGCACCGCTCTTTCGGCACCGTGTTTTCGCACCATTTGAGGCCTAAATGATCGAGAAACTCTTCAAAGCGTACGATGTTCGTGCTACATATCCTGATCCGCTGAACGAAGATGCTGCCTGGAAGATCGGCTATGCGACCGCGCTGTTTCTGCGCGATGCGCGTCAGAAGGCGAACTTGTCTTTGCGGCAGGCCAATAGCGTCATCGTCGGTCGGGACATGCGGCCGCACTCGCCTTCGCTGGCCAGGAGTCTGTCGGAAGGAATCCGATCGGCGGGCCTTGATGTGATCGACATCGGCATGATCGACACGTCGATGGTCTACTTTGCCATCAACCATGAGGAATGCTGCGGGGGCGTTCAGACCACGGCCAGTCATAACCCGGTGCAGTATAACGGGTTCAAGATATCTGGCTTCAAGGCCAAGCCTATCGGCGAAAATTCTGGCCTGATGGAGATTAGAAAGACCGCCGCGGCTTTGGGGTCAGAGCGGCCTGCCGTCGGTGGGCGGCATGTGGAGAAGGACCTGTTTCCACCATATAGGGAGCATGTCCGGAAGTTCCTGACCCTGCGCCGGAAGTTGCGCGTTGCGGTGGATGCGTCCAACGGGATGGCGGGGAAGTTCGTACCGTACATCTTCGGGGGCATGGCCGATTTGGAACTGATTCCGATCAATTTCGAGATCACCGGGAGCTTTGTCCATGATCCCAACCCGCTGGTCGAGGCGAATCTGAAGATGCTCCAGGCGAAGATGGCGGAAACCAGGCCTGACCTTGGCGTTTGCTTCGACGGCGATGCCGACCGATGTATCTTCCTGACGGAGGATGGCAAGCCGGTCGGGTGCGATTTGGTCACCGCGATGCTGGCACGCGACTTCCTCCATCGTCCCGAGAACAAGGGGTCGACCATCCTTTATGACCTGCGGTCCAGCCATGTGGTGGCCGACGAGGTCAAGGCGGCCGGTGGTGTGCCGCGCCGCGAGCGGGTGGGGCACGCGTTCATGAAGAAGACACTGGCAGAGACCGGTGGCGTGTTCGGCGGTGAGCTATCCGGCCACTTCTACTTCCGCGACAACTTCAACGCCGACTCCGGCGCGATTGCGTTTGCACGGCTGCTTTCCGTGCTCTCGAGCCAGGAAGAGCCCTTCAGCGGCCTCGTGGCGCCGCTTCGCCGCTATGCCCAGTCGGGCGAGATGAACTTCCAGGTAGAAGACAAGGACGGGAAGATCAAGGAGTTGGCCGCCCGATACAAAGGGGCCCAGATCGATTACCTCGACGGCATCACGGTGGATTTCGGCGACTGGTGGTTCAATGTCCGCAAGAGCAACACTGAGCCGCTGCTGAGGCTGAATATGGAGGCAACCAGTTCGCAACTGCTCCAGGCGAAGCTCAGCGAGATTAAGGGTCTTCTGGGCGAGCCGATTCACGGGCACTGAACACTTTGAGCCGACATACGGGCGCATCCTGCATGGTTGCCCCTCGCGGCGCGGTACACTGGTTGTGCGGTGCATGCTCCCTGGTTGTCACGCCGGGAGGTCTTCATGCTCAAGCGCTATTCCGATCGTTCTGAGGCCGGTCGGGTTCTGGCCTGCCATCTGCGAGTCTATGCCGACCGGGATGACCTGCTGGTACTGGGTCTGCCGCGCGGCGGCGTGCCCGTTGCTTATGAGGTTGCCCGGTCGCTGGATGCGCCGCTGGATGTGTTCCTGGTTCGGAAACTGGGCGTGCCGGGACATGAAGAACTGGCGATGGGCGCCATTGCCACGGGGGGCGTTCGTGTGCTGAACCGGCAAGTGATTCGCGAACTGGGCATCGTGGGGGATGTGATCGAGCGAGTGGCCGCCGCCGAACGTGAGGAGCTTGGCCGCAGGGAACGGGTATACCGTGGCGGCCGCCCCGCGCCGCAGGTGTGCGACCGGACGATCATTACTATCGATGACGGCCTTGCCACAGGCTCGACGATGCGGGCGGCGGCCGCCGGTCTCCGGCAGCAGCATCCGCGGTTGATCGTTGTGGCGGTCCCGATTGCCCCGCTGGACATCTGCCGAGAATTGCGGGCCGAGGTGGACGATGTTGTCTGCCCGATCGCGGCGCATCAGTTCCGTGCCGTAGGCTCCTATTACGACAACTTTGCGCAAACCACCGATGAAGAGGTGCGGCAGATTCTCGCCCGAGCTGCCGATGAGCATCCCGCCGCCAGACCTCGTTGACGCAAGACGGCAAACCATGCGCGAGATGACTCCTGGCACCGCGCATGCGTGACAATCCGGAGAAACATGCCTTTAATGCTGTAATGATGAGACTGCACAGCTCCCCGGATGGCTGGCTACTCGAGCAATCCGGGCTATGCGCTGTCCTGCCGGATTTCTCGCTGGATACGTGGCTTTCGTCACCCGATCCGGTTTCGGCAATGCAGCGCAGGTCTCGTTCACTGCAATTCACGACGCCGTTGCCGGAGTTTCTCCTGGCTCCATGTACTCACGAGATATGGAGGGCCGTTGCGCCTGATCCAGCCTGGCCGGCACTTCGCCCGGATCTTCTGTTCAAGGCCACCGCCCGCCGTTGTGTCGGTTCCGGCGCGAACCTCAAGTTGCGCGATGATTCCCGGCATACCGTTCCCGAGCCGGCGCTGGCGCTGGTGATTTCCTCCGGCCGGCGCATCGCCGGTTTCACCATTGCCACCGACCTCGTGTGCCGAGACATCGAGGAAGAGGGTCCGCTCTATCGGCCGCAGGCACGAACCTGGGATCGCTGTTGTGCTGTGGGGCCGTGTATTCTGCTGAACGATGGTTCGTGCGACATTCCGCCGTGTACGCTTCGCCTGGAGGTGCGTCGCCAGGGCGACGTCGCGTATGGATGCGAATGCTCCCTGACCTGTACGACAGGCCCATTCGAAGAATTGACCACGTGGCTCTTCCGCAACCAGTCATTCCCCACCGGCGTAATTCTCCTGATCGCAGGGGGCGCAACGACACCAGAGGCATTCGCGCTTCAGCCGCACGATCAGATCGCCATCACGCTGCCCGAGATCGGAACGCTCTCCAACCGCGTCGAATAGCGCAAGAAACAGGGCGCGCCGCACGGCGTCGCGCCCCGGTGCTTGACGGCGGCCGCAGTGGGCATCTACTTGCCCATCTGCCGCAGATTTGCGATGCACTCGGCCACGCTCTGCATGGGCCGGTTGCCCGACTCGTGCTCGACGATGTACCACTCAGTCGCGCCGGCGGCATCGCATATCCTGAAGATCTCATCCCACTTGATATCACCCTTGCCGATGGGCGCTTCGGGATTGGTCTTGCTGTATTCCTTGATGTGCAGCGTCCTGGTCTTGTTGACGAACTTCTTCAGCTCGGCATACGGGTCGCCGCCGCCCGTGATGCAGTTGTGGGTGTCGAGCTGGGCGACGACGTCCGGGCCGGTGGCTGCGAAGAAAATGTCCCAGTAGGTTTCATCGCCGAGCTTCTTGAAGTCGCCGCCGTGGGCGTGGTAGCCGACGAACATGCCTTCTTCCTTTGCCTTGGCGGCCAACTCGTTGAACAGGCCGGCGGTCTTCCGGCAGGCCTCGGCGGTCTTGAAGTGCTCCTCCGGGAGGTAGGGCACGATGAGGAACTTGTTGCCCAGGGTCTTGTGCAACTCGACGGTGCGCTTGAAGTTGTCGCCCTGGAGCGTGTCCAGGGCGGTGTGTGTCCCGCAGCACTTGAGGGCGTTGTCATCGAGGAGCTTGCGGAGGTCTTT
>CAZMXI010000059.1:0-26661 GCA_964570205.1 uncultured Tepidisphaeraceae bacterium | reverse complement strand
GGAGTTCTTCCGGCGGTTTATGGGTCGGTTGAACACGGGGAACCTGTCGATTCTGGAGATCGCGGATGAACTGAGGCACTATGCGCATGCGACGATCCGGTCGCGACTGAAGCGGATTGGCGGCAAGGGCGGGTGCAACCTGTGGGTGGCGGGATTCGGCGCAAGGGAGAAATCGCCGAGCGTGGTGGAGGTGTTCTGGCAGATTCGGGATGGGAGTCTGACCACGGTGGAGGGGCAATTCAGGCCGATATCGGTGGTGCTGGGGGGCGATGGGAAAGGGCAGGTGAAATCGACGGACTGGCGGGAAGTGCAGGGCAAGCCGCTGGAGCAGGTGCGGGCGTATCACGCGGCCATCATGAACCAGGCTATGGAGGCCGAGGTGGAGCACAATACAGTGGGGGGCGAGGTGCATGAGGTGGTCATCACGCGCGAGAAGTGGACCTGGATGAAGCGGCCGGCGACGCGGCCGGCGTGAGGGCGGGGGTTATTGTTGCATGCCGGGAAACAGGTGGTAGAGCATGCCGTAGATGATCACGCCGGTGCCGGAGACGAAGACCCAGATCAGGAACGTGGGGTAGGCGATGCGGCGGTGCTTTTCCCATTGGCGGGTCCATGTTCGCCAGAGGGTGAGGAGGATCATGGGCACCATGACCATGGCGAGCAGCAGATGCGGGATCAGGATGCCGAGGTAGACGATCCGCAGCCAGGGGGGCAGCCAGGTCATCGTGGCGGTGCTCTTTTCGCCGGCGTAGTGGTGATATATGAGGTAGCTGACGAGGAAGGCGGCGGAGGTGATGGTGGCGGCGATGAGCAGGGTGGCGTGGGCGCGCCAGTGGCCGCGGCGAATCTGCCGGAAGCCCGCGAGGATCAGCACGGTGGCGACGGCGTTAAGGGCGGCGTTGAGATGGGGAAGGTCGGAGACGTTCACGGGTGGTTTCCGGTTCTGCCGGGCTATGTTCCGGTTGCGAGCTTGACGGCGTCTTCGGCGACGCGTTTCCAGCCTTCTTCATCCTGGCCGCCGTAGTAACCGCGGACTCTGCCATCCTTATCGACGAGGATGAAGTAGGTGCCGTGGGCCATGGGGCCGGCGCCTGCGCTGGTGGCGATCTTCATGCCAGCGGCGACCTTGCCGATTTCAGCGCGATTGCCGGTGGCCATGAGCCAGTTGGATTCATCGGCCTTGAACTTCTGGAGGTACCGCTTAAGGACGGCGGGGGTGTCGGTTTCGGGATCGACGCTGAAGGAGATGAGCTTGACGGGGGCAGCGCCGATGGTTTTCTGGATCTGCGCCATTTTGGTGGTCATCATCGGGCAGGGGCCGTTGCAGCTCGTGAAGATGAAGTCGGCGACCCAAACGTGGCCATTGAGGTGGGACAGTTCAAGGGGCTTGCCGTTCTGATCGGTGAGGCTGAATGCGGGGACGGGCCACATCGGATCCGAGATGCGGTTGGTGGGTGAGGGGTCGTCGGCATTGGCATTCTCCATGTGGCGTCGGCGCAGGGCGCCTGAGACGACCATGGCGATGAGGGCCATCACCATGAGGCCCCAGAGGCTGATGGTCAGGATCTTCTGCGTTTTCGGCATAACCACCTCGTCTTCCAGCGACAGTTCCGTGAGCGTATTCTGTCACGGCACCGCAGGCAATGCCAAGGGATATTCGTTCATTGCAGATCGGCGGCGGAACTCGCCCTGGCGGTCAAGCCGGCGAGGATGAACAATGCCGCGGCGAAGGCGGTTGTGACGGCCAGATCAAGCGGCAAGGAAGGCCCCACGTGCTGGGCGTACCTGCCGGCGGGCAGGTGGAGGGTATGGCGGAAAGCATCGACGCCATAGGTGAGGGGATTGGCCAGCATGACCCATTTCAGGCCGGGCCAGGCGCCTTCCGGGGGGAACAGCGCGCCGGAGAGAAACCACATGGGCATGAGAAACAGATTCATGATGGCGTGGAAGCCCTGGCTGCTGGTCATGCGCCAGGCGATGCAGAAGCCCAGCGCCGTGAGGGCGAAGGATAGAATGAGCATGATGCCCAGGGCCAGGATGAAGGAGGCGATGGAGAAAGAGAAACCGACAAGCGGGGCAAGGACGAGGAAGAGCAGGCCTTGTCCGGCGGCCAGGATGGTTCCGCCGAGCACCTTGCCGAGTACGATGGTGTTTCGCGACACAGGGGCGACGAGGACGGATTGAAGGAACCCTTCGCGGCGGTCCTCAATGATCGAAATGGTGGAGAAAATGGCGGTGAAGAGGAGGATCATCACGAGGGTGCCGGGGAAGAAGTACTGGATGTAGTTTTCGCCGTGACCGGGCAGGTTCAGGCTGCGGCCCATCCCGCCGCCAATGAGAAGCCAGAAGACGATGGGTGTGGCGAGGGCGCCAACGATTCGGTGGCGCTGGCGAAGGAATCGCACCAGTTCTCGGCGGCAGAGGGACAGCGCCGGCCGGAACAGCCCCGGATGGACCGGCGCGGCCGGCGGCCGGGCGGTCGCAACGTGAGAAAGCGCGGAATCGACCATGGCCATGCCGCAATTGTAGGGCGGCTGCATGGCGGAGGATGGAAGTCGCGACGAACGCGGCGGTTTTGGTGGATGAAGCCTCCTCCTGTAAACTGGTCTGGAGAAGGCACGCAAGCGGGACAGGAAATTGATGATGACTGTGCAAGGCGAGACACCATCGGGGGCCAAGCCAGCCATGGACGGCGGCGCCGGGCTGACGCCGGCCATGCGGCAGTACCAGCAGTTCAAGGCGCAATATCCGGGGTATGTGCTGTTCTTCCGGATGGGGGACTTCTATGAGATGTTCTGGGACGATGCGCAGCTTGCCGCGAAGGTGCTGGGCGTGGCGCTGACGACGCGGTCGAGGGGTGGGCTGGATGCAACGGATGCGATACCGATGGCGGGCGTGCCGTTTCACGCGGTGGAAAGCTACCTGCGGAAGATGATCACGGCGGGGCACCGGGTGGCGATCTGCGAGCAGGTGGAGAACCCGGCCGAGGCCAAAGGACTGATCAAGCGGGAGGTGGTTCGGCTGATGACGCCGGGCACGATCACGGATGACCCGCTGCTGGATGGGCGGGCGAGCAACGATCTGGCGGCGGTGGCGTTCGGCATGACCGCCGCGGATGGCTTTCGAGCTGCGCTGGCGTGGGTCGATCTATCGACCGGCAACTGCACAGCGATGAGCGGCACGCAGGGGCAGGTGTTGGATGAGGTCCAGCGACTCCGGCCGGCGGAAGTGCTGATCCCGGAGTTGCCGTCGGGGCAGCCGCATGAGATCGGCAAGGCGATCACGGGACTGGTTTCGGCGGCCGTCACACAGCGGCCGGGGTGGCAATTCACACCGCATTTCGCGAAAGAGCAGTTTCAGAAGCAGTGGCAGGCGACCACGGCGGCGGGCTTCGGTTTTGCCGATGACGATCCGGCGGTGCTGGCGACGGCAGCCGTATTGAGCTATCTGGAGGAGACGCAGAGGACATCCCTGGCGCACCTGCGGGCGCTCCGTCGGCACGTGTTGCAGGATTATCTGAGCATAGATCCGGCGTCATGGCGTAGCCTGGAAATCGATCGGACGACGCGGTGGGGCACGAGCGAGGGATCACTGCTGAAGGCAATCGACCGCACGCGAACGAGCATGGGCGGGCGGCTGCTGCGGCAGTGGGTGCGGACGCCCTTGCGGGATGTCGAGCATATTCTGGCCCGCCAGGGAGCGATCGCGGCACTGCTGGAGACTTCAGCGGCATTGAAGGCGGTGGCGGAGCACCTGAAGAACGTCTGTGACATCGAGCGGATCGTGGCGAGAGTGTCGGTGAACCGTGCGAGTCCGCGGGATATGTTCGCACTGGGCCGATGCCTGGAAGGCCTGCCATCGTTGCTGGAGGACTTGGGGCGGTTGGAGCGAGCGCACGATGTAGCGCCGGAACTGGTGGCGCTGCGGCCGTTCTGTGCGGAGCAGGGCGCGTACCTTCGGTCGGCCATCAGGCAGGAACCGCCGTCGCACCTGCGGGAGGGTGGCGTAATCGCCGATGGATTTGATGCCGAACTTGACCGGTTGAGGCAGATGGGGACCAACAGCCAGCAGTGGCTGGCGCAGTTCCAGGCGAGGATGGCGGGCGAGAGCGGCATTCCGTCATTGAAGGTTGGATACAACAAGGTGTTCGGCTTCTACATCGAAGTGACCGATGCGCATCGCGAAAAGGTGCCGGCCGGATGGAGCCGCAAGCAGACGATCAAGAATGCCGAGCGGTACATCACCGAGGAACTCAAGACGTTTGAGGATGAAGCACTGTCAGCGCACGACCGCTCGATCGCCCTGGAGCAGCGGCTGTTCGAGCAGGTGCGGCAGGCTTTGATGCCGCAGTTGCCCAGACTCCAGGAACTGGCGGAGGGACTGGCGCGGCTGGATTGCCTGTCAGGGCTGGCGGTTTTGGCGCAGGAGCGGCGATACTGCCGGCCGACGGTGTTGGACGACCGTGTGCTGGAGATAGTGGATGGGCGGCACCCCGTAGTGGAGCAGCAGCTCGGATCGGAGTTCGTGTGCAATGACCTGAAGTTCAACGCGGATGATTCGCTGATGCTGATCACAGGGCCGAATATGGCCGGCAAGAGCACCTATATCCGGCAGATCGCACTGATCACGATGATGGCGCAGATGGGGTCTTACGTGCCGGCAAAGAGCGCGACGATTGGCGTTGCCGATCGGTTGTTCGCCCGGATCGGCGCCAGCGACGAGATTCACGGCGGGCAGTCGACGTTCATGGTGGAGATGACGGAGACAGCGAACATCCTGAACAACGCGACGGATAGGTCAGTGGTGATTCTCGACGAAATCGGCCGGGGAACCAGTACCTTGGATGGTCTGTCGCTGGCGTGGGCGATCGCCGAACACATCGCGGGGACGGTGCGGTGCCGGACGCTCTTTGCGACGCACTACCACGAGCTGACCGATCTGTCGCAGCAGTTCAAGGGGGTGCGGAACCTGAATGTGGCGGTGCGGGAGTGGCAAGACCAGGTGATCTTCCTGCACCGGATCGTGGAGGGGGGAACGGACCGGAGCTACGGGATTCACGTAGCGCGGCTGGCGGGCGTGCCGCGGCCGGTGTTGCAGCGCGCGAAGGAACTGCTGGGGCAGCTCGCGGTGCAACACGTTGGCCGGCCGACGATCGGGCGACGGCGGCAGACCAAGGATGATCAGCAGATGGAGTTATTCGCCGACCCGGGTAAAGAGCTTGTGGCGGAGCTTGGCGCGGCGGACCTGGACAATTTGACGCCACGACAGGCTTTTGAGCTGCTGGAGAGGTGGAAGGGCCAATTCGGACGCTAGAACCAGTGTTTTTTGTGGACAGACAGGTCGATATTTATGTCGTAGCATCGCGGTGCGGAATCTAACGGCAGGCGCTTCGCGGCAGCACAGATACCCGATGCGGTGCTTGACCTAATGACCAACCGCGATAGAGTAAGCTGAAGCATAGAATATTCCCGACGGCCCTGCCGGCCGTTGCGGGGAGGTTCTCGGGGTTATAAGCCCTTAATGCTTCAGTGCTTGCAAAGGAGCAGACGTGAAGATCGAGCCGAATTAGCCGGCTCATGCTGACCGAAGCCCTGCATGGTCAGTGTGAGCTGATCCCGCAGGTGGGAAGATGTTTTTCCCCGGGAGCTTCGGCAGCGACAACGAAGCTCGATCCGCCGAAGTGGCGGATGGATGACCCGCAGGGGCCGATCCAAGCACCTAAGACGGTGCTTATGTGAGCGGCAGTCGCACCGGTGATTGCCGCGGACGGCTTCAGCGGGTTTCTCGTTTTTCAGGAAGCGATACCAAACAAGGACGGATTCAGAAGCTTGGGTTTAGAGGAACGTATGGCACGCGAGATTACGAAAGTACGGAATATCGGGGTATGTGCGCACATTGATGCCGGCAAGACGACGGTCTCGGAGCGCATCCTGTATTACACCGGGAAAATTCACAAGATGGGCGAGGTGCATGAGGGGACGGCGACGATGGACTTCCTGGAGGAGGAACAGCAGCGTGGCATCACGATCCAGTCGGCCGCGACGACCTGCCCGTGGGACCGGAACGGCGAGCGTTACACAATCAACCTGATCGACACACCGGGGCACGTGGACTTCACGGCCGAGGTGGAGCGGAGCCTGCGGGTGCTGGACGGCGCGATCGCAGTCTTCGACGGCAAGGAAGGTGTTGAAGCGCAATCGGAGACGGTGTGGCGCCAGGCGACCAAGTATAATGTGCCGCGGCTGTGCTTCATCAACAAGATGGACAAGCTGGGCGCCGACTTTGACTTCAGCTTCAGGAGCATTCACGAGCGGCTTGGCGCCAACGCCGTGGCGGTGCAGATTCCGATCGGGCAGAGCAACACGTTCAAGGGGATTATCGACCTGATCCGGGGCGTGGCGATCTACTACAACGTGGCGGACGACAAGGACAAGGGTCAGACGCAGATCGAGAAGCCGATTCCGGAGGAGGAGAAGGCCCGGTTTGATCACTGGCGGCATGAGCTGATCGAGAAAGTCGCCGAGACCGACGATCACATGATGGAGAAGTACGTTCACGAGGAACCGATCGGCGAGGACGAATTGCGTGCGGCGATCCGCCGGGCGACGATCGCGTTCAAGATTTACCCGGTGTTCTGCGGGTCGGCATTGCGCTACGTGGGTGTCCAGCGGCTGCTGGACGGCGTCATCGACTATTTGCCGAACCCGCTGGAGCTGCCGCCGGTGCGCGGGCATGATCCCAAGGATGTGGATACGGTGATCGAGCGGCACCCGAGCGTCGATGAGCCGTTCTGCGGGCTGGTTTTCAAGATCGTTTCGGACCAGCATGGCGACCTGACGTACGTGAGGGTGTACAGCGGCAAGGTAGCCAAAGGCTCCCGCGTGCTGAACATCAACCGCAACAAGAAAGAGAACATCTCGCGGATGTTCCAGATGCATGCCTCGGACCGAATCCCGGTGGACATGGCGGAGGTGGGCGACATCATCGCGGTGGTTGGCATTCGCGAGGCGCTGACAGGCGATACGCTGTGCGAGGCGACATCACCGATCCTGCTGGAGCGGCCGACGTTCCCCGAGCCGGTGATCAGCATGTCGATCGAGCCGAAGACCTCGTCGGACAAGCAGCGGCTGGCCGAGTCGCTGATGGTGCTCAAGCGAGAGGATCCGACGTTCCAGACCAACTACAATGAGGAGACTGGCGAGACGGTCATCTCGGGCATGGGCGAACTGCACCTGGAAATCCTGCGTCACAAGCTGACGCGGGACATGAAGGTGGACGTGATCGCGCGCAAGCCGAAGGTGGCGTACAAGGAGACGATCAGCTTCATGGCCGAAGCTCGCGGCAAGCACGTGAAGCAGACCGGCGGCCGCGGACAATACGGTGATTGCACGATTCGCGTGGAGCCGTTCACGGCGGAGCAGGCCAAGGCGGAGGAACTGAAGTTTGAGGACAATTTCGCGTTCGAGAACAAGATCATCGGCGGCTCGATCCCGAAGGAGTACATCCCGTCAGTGGAATACGGCTGTCGGCAGGCGGCCAAGACGGGCGTGCTGGCGAACTACCCGGTGATCAACGTGAAGGTGACGCTGCTGGATGGCTCGTATCACCCGGTGGACAGCTCGCAAGTGGCGTTCGAACTGGCGGGATCGATGGCGTTCCGCGATGCCTGCCACCGCGCGGGGATGCAGATCCTCGAGCCGATCATGAAGCTGGTGGCGACGACTCCGGATGACTATCTGGGCGTGGTCAGCGGCGACATTAACCGCCGCCGCGGCGTGATCGTCAGCAATGAAGCGCGTGGGAACACCCGCGTGATCGAAGCGGAGGTTCCGCTGAGCGAGATGTTCGGGTACACGACTGAGCTGCGTTCAATGACGCAGGGCCGGGCGAGCAGTGTGATGGAGCCGTTGAAGTATGCACCCGCGCCGACGAACGTGCGGAACGCGATCATGGAAGAGGTGGGCTGATTCTCACGGCGACCATGCCGCCGACAATTTAGAGCAACCTGTTCAATCCTGGACGGGTCCCTCTTCGTGGGCCGGCCTGTCACCGGCGGGGGCAACCGCTGTTCATCGCGGGCATGAGCGGTTATGGTGAGCGGCATGCGCGTCGTGCAGGTGATCACTCGACTGATCGTGGGGGGGGCGATGGAGGTCTGCCTGCTGGGGTGCGAGGGAATGCAGGCGCGAGGGCACGAGGTGACGCTGCTGACAGGGCCGCCGCTGGGCCCGGAGGGGTCGCTGCTGGATCGGGCCTATGCAGGCGGGTATCGGGTTGAGGTGATCGATGAACTGAGGCGGGAAATCCACCCCGTGCGCGACTGGAGGGCCTATCGATCGCTTCGGCGGCGGATCATGGCGCTTAAACCGGACGTGGTGCACACGCATTCAAGCAAGGCGGGGATCATCGGGCGTTGGGCAGCGCATCGGGCCGGAGCGCCGGCGGTTGTTCACACGATTCACGGATTGGCGTTCACCGCTTCGTCCTCCCGGCTGGTGAATGCGGCGTATCGGAAGCTGGAAGGGTGGACCGCACCGGTAACGACGAGAATCGTGTGCGTGGCGGAGGCGATGCGACAGCAGTCGCTGGCCGGAGGGGTCGGCAGGGCGGAGCAGTATGTGACGGTGTATGCCGGAATGCGGACAGCGCCGTTTCTGTCGCCGCCGGTGAGGCGGGAGGACGTTAGGCGGGACCTGGGCATCGGCGAGGGTGATGTGGTGGTGGGGACTATCGCCCGGCTTTTCCACATGAAGGGGCACGAGGATCTGCTGGCGATGGGGCCGGGGCTGTGCGAGCAGTTCCCGCAAGCGAGGTTCATGTGGGTGGGCGATGGTCTTCTTCGCTCGGAACTGGAGCGGCGGATCGAGCGTCTGGGGCTGCGGGGGCGATTTGTGCTGACGGGTCTGGTGCCGCCGTCGCGCATTCCGGAGCTGGCGAACGCGATGGATGTGGTGGTGCATCCATCGCGGCGGGAAGGGCTGGCGCTGGCTCTGGCACAGGGGCAGTTGGCGGGCAAGCCGGTGGTGACGTATGACGTGGACGGCAATCGAGAGGGTCTGATCGACGGCAGGACGGGCTTCCTGGCGCCTGCTTTCGATTGCAGGAAACTTCGAGACAGTCTGGCTGTCTTATTGGAAGATGGCGCATTGCGCCGGAGAATGGGCGAAGCCGGGCGGGAATTCGCTCTGGCGCGATTCGATGCGGATGTGATGATTGAATCGCTGGAGCGGGTGTATCGCGAGGCGATGAGGTGAGCTGAAAACAAGGGCGCGCGATGAGAGCATCGAGCAAAGTCATCGGGGCTGTGGTGGGGATGATGATTGCCTGCGCGGGGAAATCGTTGGGTGGGGCCAGGGAACCGCTTAACGGCAAGCCGATGTTCGAGGCGCAGACGGCGCGGCTGGACCAGGAGATCGCCGCGCGGATGGTTCAGAAGTTGGATTTGCCGGCGGATCAGGCGGCGATGATCGAAATCGAGCTGGACCTGAGGCTGGTGGGGCGATGGCTGCTGTCTGTGGGCGCGGGCGCGCCGGCCGGAGGCGACTTGCAGGTTGCGTCGCAGGTCCGGTGGCGGCTGTGGCGGGAGGGAATCTCGGCGGTCGAACGGACACTGACCCAGCAGGGCGGCAAACTGACGCCGGGGCAGGCATTCGCGGCAACGCAACTGCATCGTATGACCTTCTCGCTGCCGAACGTGAAGCAGGTGCGGGACTTGGATGGGACCTGTCAGGCGTTGGGCCAGATCGTGATGTGGATGGTGAAGCCGGACTACAAGGAGGGGGATGCGATACCGGCCATGCGCCCCGCGCCGGCGGGCGTCGCGAGCCAGGCGGACAGGGGCAAGACGCCCGCGCAGCTCAAGGAAGAGATTCTACGGACGACCATGCCCGCACCCCTGCGGCGACAGATGGCCATTCTCGCTCAGCGTTTCGAAGCTGAGGGTGATCAGCATCGGACAGCGACGGAGTTGTGCCTGGAACTGGCCAGGGGCATGCAGAGCGGTGCGCTGCCGCTGCAGGACCGGCTGCAAATGGAGCGAGAGATGTTGCAGGCGCTGGCCTTCTACAATGATCCGCGACTGAGGAGCGCGGGGCTGGGACGGCTGAAGGCGCTTGAGGCGTATCGGCCGACCGTGTCCCAAGCGGCGAAGTTGAATCTGACGATCGAGCAACAGAAGGAGTACGCGGAATTCCTGTCGTGGGCGCGATCTCGTGGCAGAGAGGGGCAGCGGGCGATCGGGATGGTGGAACGATTCAACGAATGCCGAAGCCGATTTGCGACGAGGGAGGGCAAGTCCAACGAGATGCAGGCCCTGCGAAGCAGCGGCCAGGAATTGGAGAAACATTTCAGGGAGGTCAGCGACAACTTTCATGTGGCGGTGATTGCTCTGGGCAGGAAGCCGACGGCGACATCGCCGACAAGCATCGAAGTGCATCTGACGGAACTGACTCGGGTGATCGACCTGCTGGAGCGGCTGGACCGCATGCCATCGCTGTTGACCAAGTTGAATACGTTTAATCCCAAGCCGTACCAGGGCCTGGAACAGAGATTGGTCAGGGCCGCGGTCTCGGCGTCAGGGGTGAGTGCGATTCAGGAGCGATCGGGGGCCGACCGTTATGTTCAGGACCTCCACCGGCTGGGTGGGCTGGCGGTGCAACTGGCTGACGCGGCCGCGAAAGAGATTCCATCGTCATTGCAGAAACGGTGGACGGGCGGTCGGCTTGTGGCCTTCGACGCGAAGAGGCGGGCGATGGTCACGGAGCTGGCGTGCTCTCTGGCGGCGGGAGAAGCGGCGGATGCCAGGAAGCTCGCAAGGCTGGACGATGCATTGAAGCTGTATGCATCGCTTCAGGACGGCGCGGCGATGGATATGGTAATCGGGAAAAGCCTGGCGTTGGAGCGATGGGTGGACTGGCGGCTGGGGATTGACGATCTGCGGCCGATCCTGGCGCCCTACCCGCGGGGTCTGGCCGACGCTTTTGCCGGCTTTATAGCGGACTCGCCGAAGGCGTACGAAACATGGGAAAGAGTGGAACGGCGGTATCGACCGTTGGCGAAGGTGTTCGAACGCATCTCGGCCTACAGTGCCCAATGCGAAGCGATGCCGACAGGCGGCGTGGGCGTTGCGGCAGGGCTGATGACGCCGCTGGCTGATGCCCCCTTTGCCCTTGAGCGGCAGGTGGCTTTCGCAGTGGCGGTCTGGCGGCATGGGCACGCTTCCGATGGGCGGCTGGCCGACCAGGCGTTTGAATGGCTGCTGGCACGCCTGGGTGCGGAATAGAAGCGTAGAATAACCGCGTTATGGCATCCATACTCATCATTGGGCCGCACCCGGACGATCAGGAACTGGGCATGGGCGGGTCGATCGTGCGGTTGGCGTCGCAAGGGCATCGAGTTCACCTGGTGGATGTCACCAATGGCGAGCCGACGCCGTTGGGAATGCCCGCGATCCGCGCCAGGGAGGCGGCGGAAGCGGCCCGAATCATGGGGGTGCAGCGGACGCTGCTGGGACTGCCAAACCGGCAGGTGGTTCACTCGATCGAGAACCGGCACAAACTGGCAGCGGTCATCCGCGAGCACCGGCCAGACTGGCTCTTCCTTCCGTATCCGGTGGATGCGCACCCGGACCACGTGGCGGTGACGCGAATTGGAGAGGATGGGCGTTTTGACGCAAAGCTTACGCAGTCGGGGATACCCGGAGAGCCGTGGCATCCGAAGCGGATTGTCTACTATTTCTGTACGCATCTGCGGATGAGCTTTCAACCGACGTTCTGCATCGATATCACGAGTCAGATGGAGACCAAACTGGCGGCGATAAGGGCTTATCAATCGCAGTTCGTGCTCAATGGCAGCACCGTGCCGGAAATGGTTCGTACGATGAATGCGTACTTTGGCGGACGGATTGGGACGGAATACGCGGAGCCCTTCTTCACTCACGAAGTCCTGGGGCTAGGCGGACTGGATCAGTTGATATAGCAGGACCACAGGGCTGATGAGGTTGGTTGAGTCGGCCTGATCGCCCAAGCTTGGGGTGCACGATGGACGAAGCGAGCAGGGTATCACCGGAAACGCGGAATCCGCTCGTCGGGCGCAGGCGGTTGAGTAGGCGGGTGAAGTGGTCGCTTGTCATGGCGGGGACCTTACTGGTTGTTGCGTGGGTTGCCGCAACGCTGGCAGCGCGGCCGCTGATCCGGTGGAAGCTGCAAGGCATGATCGATTCGCAGCTTAACGCGCGGCTTGAGATGGACAGTGTCTCGTACGTCTTTCCATACGGGGTGGAGGTGTGCAACGCATCGCTGGTGGCGCAGGATGGCGATGGGAACCCGGTGGAGCTGATTCGCGTTCCGAAGCTGCACCTGCTGCTGGCGCAGTTGCCGTTTCGCGATGGACCGCTGTGCATTCGCAAGCTGACATTCCAGCGGCCGTCGGTGCATCTGATCAAGACCGCCTCCGGGATTGTGGGGCACCGCACACTGGTGCGGAAGGACGTGCTGACGACGGAAGAGGAGGTGCGTCAGCGGCTGTCGGACATGTTTGAATTGCGACTGCTGGCGGTCGAAGGCGGGCGGATCGTGTACGAGGACCGGACGCTGCCGCAGACCGTTCCGGCCGTCTGGCGGGACATCGAGGCAAGGCTGACGACGGCGCCCGGAACGAATCCGATTTACGGGTTCGAGTTCAGTTCGTCGAGCGGGCCGCTGGCGGAACTGAAGGCGGCCGGGCAGGCGAACATCGACCAGCTTGAGCTGGATGTACAGCGGTTTGCGGCATCGCTGCGGGTGGACCCCGATCAGAAGCAGAGCCCCGCTCCGGCGGCAATTCAGCAGGCTATTCTTGACAACCGGATCGCGGGTAAATTGCGGGTGGCGGGCAGCGCGCATCTGCCGCTGCGGCGGAAACGGTCGGCGAGATATGACGCGACGATCGAACTGGCCGAGGCCAGCGCCACGCCCAAGGGATGGCCGGGGGGTCTGGAGAGTCTGTCGATGAAAGTGCGTGTTTCGACGGAGCCGCCAAGCGATGGGTGGCCGGCGACGGCGCCATCGACCCGGCCAGACGGCGCTGGGGCGGTGTATTTGGCGCTGGAGTCGCTTGAAGCACGCGCCGGCGATAACGGAGTCATGGTTGGCGGATCGGCCGTCGCGGTCGATTGGTCGAACTGGCGTTGGACGCTGGGGCAGACCCGGATGCGATTGACGCTGGGGAGCGACCGGACGGCGTTGCCGCCGCCATTGAAGGATGCCATCACAGCGGCGGATATCGCCGGAGTGATCGATCTGACGATGCACGGGGATGGCCAGCTTCCGAGTACGACTGCGCCGCGGCCACGGTTTTCCGTGGATATTCACATGTCATCGCCACGGTTGCTTGTGAGCGATCGCAAGCTCGTCGCGACGGATATCGTTTGCGATGCGACTCTGACGCAGAAGGGATTACGGCTGGCGAACGATGGACAGGCGAGGCGGGGCCTCCGGGGGACCACCTGTGGCGGGCGTGTGGCGTTGGAGGGGGAGATGCGGTTTGAGCCACTGGAGTTTTCAGCCCAGGCACGGGTCGAAGAACTCGATCTGAAATTGCTGGCGGCGAGCCTGTCGCGGGAGAAGCCGATGAGGATGATCGGCCGGGTGATGGCCCGCATGGACGTGCGTATGGCCGCCTCCGTCGCTGTACCGGCCGGGTCGCAGTCGGCATCGATTCTTGATGGTCTGACGGGCGAAGGGGAATTCGAGCTGACGCAGGCGGAGTTTCAGGAGTTGCAGGGACTGCCGGAGATGGTGACGACGATCACGGGATCGAAGGAGGGGATTTCGATCGATCAGGCGGCGGGCATATTCACTATCGGCGGCGGCAAGGTTAATTTCAGCCGTGTGGCGGCGTCCGCGCCGCTCATGGGCGCGCAGGGCTCAGGCGATCTGTACCTGGATGGGAGGCTGGACTTTCGATTGACGGCATTGCCAGTCGGTGACTGGAAGAAGAGCGTACAAGGAAGCAATCTGCCTTTAATCGGGGGTCTTGCGGCGGAGGTGGCGGGGGGCATGCAAGACCTGGTGAGAAGCGCCACGGGGGCGTTGTTGTTGCAGGTGCGAATCCTGGGGACGGTCGATCAGCCCCAAGTGAAGGCCGAGCCGGGCTCGGCACCGGCGGGGACCATTCAGTTTTTCGGAGACATGATCAAGGGCGGCGGACGCCTGCTTGACAAGGTCCGGCAGTGAAACCGACGTCGATTGAATGGGCCGCCGGGCAGGCCCGATCGGCGATTATATCGTGTGCGCTATCACTATTTGGGGGTCTTGAACCAGTACCGGTCGAAGTTTTGGAGGGTCTTGGGATCAATGGTGGGAAGCTGGGTTAAGCTGGCCGAGCCATCCGTGTAAAGGGCGTTGACAGCACGGCTGTGGCGGGCGAAGGCGGGATAAGACTTGCCAGCGCGCATGTTGGCCCAGTTATCTCCTGAGGGATCCGCGATGGACTTGGAGTAATCGAGGGCGAGCACTTTTCCGTTTAACTGGTAGATTTCGGAACTGTTCTTGTTGAAGGCGTAGCTCGAAAACCCGCCGGGGACGGTCCAACTGGCGCCGCCCTTGCCAATGTCCTTGCCGACCACGGATCGCGACTTGGCATCAATCAGGTCGAAATGATAGCCGGCGTCTTTGCTGACGACTTTAACCGTGGTGGTCTGCTTGTCGGGGTCGTTAATCACCTCGAGAACCAGATCGTTGTAGTCTCGGTCGCCCTGGTTGGGGTTGGGGGCATCGTCGAAGTTCAGACGGTATGAGTTGGCCCCCGTGACCGTCTTGCGCACCATGAGTCCTTCATCCAAGCCCATGTCATAGCCGGTTTCCCAGATATCGATGAGCAATGAGTCGGGACCCGTCATAAAGGGATTCTCGTCCGACGGGCAAACGAAGACCTTGGGATTGCGGAGGTAGGTGGTGAGCGTGCCGCGCCAACCCGACGACTCGAAGGGTCGGCCTCGCTGATCATACTGCCAGAGTTTCGTGGCCTGGTGAAACTGGCGAAGCTGACTGAGGCAAGCGGTTTGATTGGCAGCTTCCTTCGCCTTTTGCAGGGCCGGCAGCAGGATGGCGATCAGCAAAGCGATGATGCCGATCACGACGAGAAGCTCAACCAGTGTAAAGCCAGATTTTCGAAGGGTCTTCATGGTTATCTACTCCCGACAGGGTATTTGCGCATGTACTCTTCGTACGCTCTCTTGAGCAGCGGCAGGTTGGCGCGGATCTGGTTGGCCTGACCGTTGCGAACGGACTCGCCGGCATTGGGGTCGTAGGTGAAATGCATACCGGGCAATATGTTCTGGATGGCGCCGTAGGAGCAGGCGCGGACCCTGGGGTCGCGGTCATAGAGGCCAGCGATGACGATTTCCAGCCCTTTCCAGGACCTGGTTTGACCGAGGGCACGGGCTGCGGCGGCACGATCGGCGGGCGCAGGCGAACTCCAAGCCTGTTCAAGGGGGCGAAGCTGGCCCGATTCGGCGACCCGGCCATAGGTCGCGATGGCAGTCTCGCGGACCTCCGGGCGGGAGTCGGTCATGGCTCGCTCGATTTCGGTCCGAGCGGCGTCACCACCAACGCTGCCGAGCATATCGACGGCGGTGCGTGCAACGATGGCATTCTGGTTCTTGGCGGCCTGGGCGAGCGAAGCAATATCTTTCTTCTCGGCGTAGCGCTCCACCTTGCGCAATTCCCGGGTCTCCGCCGGATCGCGCGTGAGCCAGAAAACGATGGCGGCGAGAAGGACGGCAGCAATCCCGCCCCATGTGCAGATTCTCACCAGGCGATTCCTCCCCTCGGGGAGTGGTGGTTTCTCCTTGGTCAGCATCCAACGCTCCTCATTGCGAACCGGAACATCGCTGAACTGGACCCGCAATCACGGGCGGCGGAAATACAGATATGGCGCTCCGCCGCAGTGATGCTGCCGCCGAAATGCGCTGCCGAAACCAACGGGACAGGCCATCTTATGGACAAACCCGTCCGTCCGCATCAAGTTAGCCCTCCCGACGGCGTTTGGCAAGCGAAAATACGGAAATGTCGAGGTGAGACGGCCGGAATTGGGGCGGGTTCACGGTCGGGCCAGATCGCGAACCCGGCGGTAATGTTGCTGGAAACAAATCGTCCAATGGATCTGATCGGTGATGGCCCATTCGGCCACCGCATTCAGCTTCTGCATGCGGGTGCGCTGGGCACGGCGATTCTCGACATCGGCCATCGTGACGGGTAGGTCAGCCAACTTGGCGATAAGAGACCGCCGACGGACAGGATCAGGAACGGCCAGAACGGCGCTATACGCCTCGTTCAGGTCATCCCGGGCATCGATCCAGGCGGCAGTCCAGATGGGACGGGTGTCGGTGAACAGGGCACTGAATTCCTTGCGCTGGTTGAAACCACCGGCCTCCTCAAAGGGGTCGATATCGTCGGCCCAACCGCGGCGGTTGACGTAGAGGTCGCGACGGACGGGTGGGCGGCGAAGGCTGCGCTCCAGCGGCCCATGGGGCTCACCTGGCCGAAGAATCCAGAGCAACTGGCCTTCTGGGGAGAGACAGAACTCGATGAAGCGACGGGCCAGAACGAGTTCGTGACCTTTGACGCCGTGGAGGATGGCGACGGTGTCGGGGGTGATGGCGGTCGCAGCACGAGGTAAGACGACCCTGCATCGGTGGTTGCCGACATGTTCCTGGTAAACTCTGCCGTAAAAATCGATGGCCATGCCGGCGGCGGCCTGGCCATCACCGACATCGTGAGGGACCTGGGAAGCGGAGTTGCTGAAGTACCGCGCATTGGCGGCAATCAGCAGCAGTTCACTCATGCCGTGCTTCCAGCCGACGGCGACGGCGTCGTGATAGGCGGGATTGGCCCAGAGGCCGGCGGCGGGCGTGGTCTTAAGCTCGGGGTGTTGCCGGAGGAAGACGGCTTCGGCGTCGGCCATGCTTCGCTGGAGGACCATGGCGTAGGCGACCGCCGCGGATCCGCTGTGGGTGGGGTCGGCAAGGGAGACCAGGCCGGAGAGCTTGGGATGGGTGAGGTCATGCCATGAGCGAGGGTCCGGCAGGTCGAGCTTCTGATAGAGATCAGGGTTGTAGACGATGCCGAAGGCGCTGAGGCAGACGCCAAACCACGCGGGCGTCAGGCGACCCTGGACATCACGGGTGGTGTCAAGGAGGTTGACGCCCGCGAGTTGATGCTCGGGGTAAACCGCGTCGAGGAAGTCCCGGTCGAAGGCAACGGGCTGGAGGACCTGTCGCTTCTTGAGCTCGTTGAACTCGTAGTCACCGCCGCCGAAGACGACATGCAGGTCAACAGGCATGTCCTGTGGCAGGCTGGCGGTGCGGCGGTCGCGGTAGGCGTCGTACATGCTCTCCAGGAGGCGGCGAATGTCATTCGATGAGCCCGGCGTGCGGTAGTCCACGATGACGGATTCACCGAATCGCCGCTGATGCCATCGGTTGAAGGCGTGTGCAAATTCGCGGCGGATGTCCTGGTTATGGGGAGTGACGATGACGAGCGTCCGTGCATTGCCTGAAAGCCGGACGGGTCGGCCAACGATCGCCCGACGCATGGCGAACGGCAGCAGAAGGAACAGCAGGAACAGAGCCAGGTAGAGATACGGCCGCACGCGGCGCTACTCCTTCAGAACAACGACATCCTCGGGATCAAACTCGACGCTGAGCGTTTCCGGAGCATTGAACATGGGCGGGGCGGCGATGACGCGAACCCGCTGTGCATTCACCGCAAGCACATGCTCGCTGGCCTCGCCCAGGAACGTCGTGGCGATCATCCTGCCGACGATGCGGTTGCGCCAGCCGATGGGCGAGCCGTCCTTGACGATCTGCATCTGCTCCGGGCGGATGCTGATGGTGACCAGGTCCGACACCTCGCCCGCGCCAATGGCGTTGAACTCGCCGGCAGCGGTGCGGATGCGCAGGGCCCGGCCGCTCCGCGAGATCACCGTGCCCTCGATGAGGTTGGTCTGGCCGATGAAGTCGGCCACGAAGCCCGTCCGCGGCGCGTGGTAGAGATCGGCAGGCGATCCAACCTGGATGAGTCGGCCATCCTTGAGGATGGCGATGCGGTCGGCGATGGAGAGGGCCTCTTTCTGGTCGTGGGTGACGTAGATGGTGGTGAAACCTCCGGACTTGCAGATGCGGCGGATCTCCGACCGCATTTCCAGTCGAAGCTTGGCGTCGAGGTTGGACAGCGGCTCATCGAGCAGGAGAAGATCGGGACGAACGGCCAAGGCACGCGCCAGGGCAACCCGCTGTTGCTGGCCGCCGGAGAGCTGATTGGGTTTACGGTCGGCGAGATCCTGGAGTTGGACCAACGCAAGCACTTCCTGGATGCGCCGAGCCTGATCCGAGGTGGACAGATGACGGACGGCCAGGCCAAAGCGTATGTTCTCCCGCACGGTGAGATGCGGCCAAAGGGCGTAGCTCTGGAAGCACATCACGGCGTTGCGATCCTGCGTGGGAAGAAGGGTCACGTCGCGGTCGTTGAAACAGATCCGGCCGGCCGTCGGCTCGTACAGGCCCGCGATCAGGCGCAGAAGCGTGCTCTTGCCGCAGCCGCTGGGGCCGAGCAGAAAGAAAAGCTCACCGGCAGCAATGGCCAGGTTGACGTCATCCAGGGCGATTGTCTGGCCGAATCGCTTGGAGATCTGTTCGAGGCGCACTGCGGTCATGGCAAGGGCATTGTACCGTGCTACGAAGCAAAAGCAGCCGATCATCCCTTGCCGGGAGCCATCGCCGTGCCAAGGCCCATCATGACCATGGATCCCATCAGAATGATTATGCCCGCCCATACGAGCGCAAGAGCACGATTGCTGACACCCTTCCATTCGCGCAGATAGAGGCCCCACAACGAGCTGAAGATGATGATGCTGGCCATGTGCAGCGACCAGCTTGAGAATCCATACCTGCCCATGAGGGGAGCGCCCATCGTGAAGAAGAAGAACTGAAGATACCAGACGGTGCCGGCCGTAGCCGAGAGGGCGTAGTTGGCCAGGAGGATCGCGCCAGGCGACGTCCTGGCCGGGGCGGTGGCGATGACTGCCTGGCCGACCGCCTTCTCTTGATCAGCCGCCGGAGCCGGCGGGATGTGAAGATAATCCCGACCGGAACCATTCCTGATATTCAGGGTAACACACCAGATGAAGTTGGTCGTGAATCCGCCAGCGAAGATGATGATGAGCGACGGCAGGCCCTGCCAGAGCTGGGCCGCGCCATAGTCCCCGGCAACCTTGGCGACAGGTTTGCCGGCCGCGATGCCATAGGACATGGCAGCGCTCATGACGCCGGCGAGGATGGCCACCAGGCAACCCTTCAGGAAGCTGAATTCACTGATGGTCGCCTTTTTCTGGGCGGAAGTCAGCTCGCGCTCCTTGGCCATGCCGGCGGCCCCGCTGATGGCGATGCCCGCCAGGCAGATGGCGACGCCGCCCAGGGACAACCAACCGGACCAATGCCGGACGATATTGGCGATAGAGGCGTCGAAGATGGGGGGCATGAGGGTGCCGAAGGCTGCGCACAGGCCCAGGGCCATCGCGTAGCCGAGCGACATGCCGAGGTAGCGCATGCTCAGGCCGAAAGTCAGTCCACCGATGCCCCACATGACGCCAAAGAGGTAAGCCCAGAGGACATTGTGCGCTGGGGCGGTTCGAAGTATGGCCAGCAGGTCCGGCACGAGGATCAAGGCGGCAACCCAGGGCACGATAATCCAACTGAAGAAGCCGCCGACGATCCAGTACGTCTCCCAGGACCATCGCTGCACTTTGCGGTAGGGCAGATAGAAACTGGCGGCGGCCAACCCGCCGATCGAGTGCAGGATGAGCCCTAGGAATGGATTTGCCTCCATGTGGCCTCACTTCTGATAGGAACCGAATTCGTGCGCTGCGTCGAACATCGCCAGAATGTTCTCGGGCGGGACGTCGGCCTGGATGTTGTGAACGCTGTTGAATACGTAGCCGCCGCCGGGCTTGAATGCCTCGATGTTGGCCCTGACGCTCTGCCGCACCTGCTGCGGCGTGGCGCGGTTCAATACGTGTTGGGTGTCGATGCCGCCGCCCCAGAAGGCCATGTCGCGCCCGAATTGTCGCTTGAGCCGCGCTGGATCCATGTCGCGCGCTGATATCTGCACGGGGTTGAGGATGTCGATGCCGTTGTCGAGCAGGTCGGGGATGTAGGCGATGGCCGATCCGCAGGTATGGTACCAGATCTTCGCCTTCGTCCGGCTCTTAATGTACTGCACGAGCTGCTTGTGGCGCGGCTTGACGATCGAGCGGTAGATCGTCGGCGAAAAGAGGGGCCCATCCTGCCCGGCAAGGTCATCCCCGATCATGATGACATCCACCACATCGCCGACTTCGTCGAGGAAGAGCCTGAACCAGTCAAGCCAATACTTCAGGGTGCGGTCGATGATCGTCTCCAGGACCACCGGCTGCTCGATCATGTCTGCGAAGAGGTTCTCCAGGCCCCGCATGTACCAGCAGATTTCGTAGACGACGCCGCTGATCCCGCTGATGACGGCATAGGGCGTATTGCACTTCAGCTCCAGGACGTGGTCGCGCAAGCCGCGGAAGCGGCTGGGATCATCGCCTTTGGGGAAGGGGTAATCACGCATCTCCTGGATGGACAACCCGGCCAGCGGCGAGTGGGAGATGTCAAAGTAGTAGGGATGGTCATCCGGCATGGACCAGGTGACGCCGAACTCGTCCGTGAAGTCGTGCCAGAGCCGGCCGTCGCGCTGCCGCTGGATCACCTGGCCGTTGAAGCTGTCGGGGGCTTTGGCCGCGACATATCGGGTGTCGATGCGCAGCCGCTGAAGCACCGCCTCGGATGGTCTGGCGAGCTGCTGCGCCAGGTCCATGATGACGATATCCTCGACGAGGCCGAGATGGCGGATCAGGTTCTGATAGGCAATGCGGTGGATGCCCGTCTGGTTGCCGCCGAGGTCAACAGGCACCCGGTCGGGCTCGCGGTGATCCAGCGTGGTTAGCAGTCGTTGTCTTGAAGTGAGCACGGGCAGGAGCATACCGCGCCTGCGGCCGGAGGCCAAAACCCGGTATGCGGTCGGCCTGCCCGGCGACAACTCGCCGATTGCCGTCCTAGTATTCGCCTGGCATGAGCACCATGACGATTCCCGTAGCCACCGACGATCCGGTCAATGCGCGGATCCTGGCGGTGTCTGAGGACAAGATCCGCGGCTTTCTGCCGGACCCGCTGGGCGAGATCGCGCGGCAGGCCGGCTTGGCGCTGCCGGTGGTCGTCGAGCGGATCAGCGCGATGATGCGCGAGGGCACCATCAGGCGGGTGCGGCAGACGCTGCTCTCGACCAGCCTGGCGCAAGGCTCGCTCGTGGCCTGGCAGGTTCCCGAACCAAAGCTGCAAAGCGCGTTCGACTGGATGTTTCAGAACGACCCGTTCAGCGGGCACGTGGTTATCCGCTCGACGGATGCAGACATCGCCGGGGCGCGGTACCGGCTCTGGACGACGCTCAAGGTCCCGCAGGGGTACTCGATGGAGAAGCACTGCGCCTTCCTCCGCTCAAAGACCGGTGCGGAGGCGTTCCGACTTCTGCCGGCGAAGAAGCTGTTCGTGCTCGGCGTGGGCCACGTCCGCCGGCGGGGCATGGAGCCGGGGAGCAAGTCGGATCAGCTCGCCGATGTGACGGACACCGATCCCGTCAGGCTCAGCGAGATCGAGTGGCGCATCCTGATTGCCCTGAAGCGGGAATTCGCTCCGCATGAGATCTGCTCGGATCTGTGGGCCGCCCGTGCCGCCGAGGCGGGAGTCGGCCTGGAGCGATTCTGCCAGATCGCGGCCGACCTGAACCGGCGCGGCGTCATAGGGCGATTCTCAACCTTCCTCGAGCATGTTAAGCCGCTGAGCACGGGCGAGCGGGTGACGAAGTTCAATGCGCTGTTCCACTGGGCGGTGCCGCCGGGACGAGAAGTAGAGACAGGTCGGCAGGTGGGCCGGTTTCATATCATGACGCACGCCTACTGGCGTGAAGCCGGGGCGGAGTTCGGCCATGTCAACATCATGGGTGTGGCGCACGGGCAGGACAAGCAGTGGGTGTTGGCGCACAAGAGGGCGATCGACGAGCACTTGGATCAACAGGGGATTCCGGTGCTCTATACCAACGTCTTCTGGGGGGGGAGGAGCGAGATCAAGCCGAGCGAAATCGCTCCGGCGGCGTACGATGTGTTCTGCCGACGGCATGGACTTGACGCTGAATCGATGCGGACAAACAACAACCGATGACCCGGCATCAAGACCGGATCGTCGGTCATCGCGATTACACCGTCATGGACAGGTCTATGGCTGAGCAGCCACAGTTTCGGGCGATGGGCTGGCTGGTGCCGCAGGAGTGGCTTGAGCCGGAGCGGCGGCTTTGGGCGCAGCGGCCTTCGGTGCAGCGGCCTTGGGCGCCTTGAGCTCCGGTTGAAGCACCAGGGTCATTCGACGGCCTTCCATCTTCGTATCACGCTCGACCTTAGCCACGGACTGAAGCTCCGTCTTGACCATGGTGAACAACCGCCGGCCGAGATCGATATGGGCCATTTCCCGTCCACGGAACTGAAGCGTGAACTGGACCTTGTTGCCCTCTTTCAGGAAATCGCGGGCGTGGTTGATCTTGATCATCAGATCGTGATCCCCGATTCGCACGGTCCGCAGCTTCAGTTCCTTGAGCTGCCCGGCTCGCGCACTGGCCCGGCCCTTGTCCTCTTTTTTCTGTTGCTGGTATCGCCACTTTCCGTAGTCCATGATGCGGCAGACGGGAGGACGCGCATTCGGGGCGACTTCAACAAGATCGAGCCCGGCCTCGCGGGCCATCCGCATGGCATCGCTGGTCGAGACGATCCCCATCTGCTCTTCACTCTGATTGACTAGACGGATCGGCGAGATGCGAATCTGCTCGTTGTGGCGGAAATTGGTAGAAATAGCTCTAACCTCCCGGGTAAACCGAAATTGCGCACAGGCACACGCCCGTCATCGCTCGACCATATCATAGCTGGCAGGAATGCCCTCGGACCAGAATTGCCCACGATCGCCACCGGGAGCCTTCGGTGTCCGGTCGGCTTCATTGAACCGACACCAGCACTCACAAGACAAATATTGCATTCGCTAACGCTTTTTTGCAAGCGTCATTTGGCACGATATCGGCGGTATTTATCGGCCCTTGGGCCGTTTCACGCCCGTGACGCGACTTCCTGGCAGCATCGCTGAGAAAACTGGTCCAGCGGCATGGCGCCCTGATCTCCGGCGGTGCGGTGGCGCACTGCGACCAAGCCAGCGGACTGTTCTTTTTCGCCAAGGATGAGCATGTACGGGACCTTGTTAAGGGTGGCCGAGCGGATTTTGGCGCCGATTTTCTCGCCGCCGAAGTCCACATCGACCCGCAAACCGGCTTCCTTGAGCGAAGCGGCCACCTTGTTGGCATAGTCGTTGAATTTCTCGCTGATGGGCAGCACAGCAACCTGAACGGGCGCCAGCCAGAGCGGGAACGCCCCGGCAAAATGCTCGATCAACACTCCGACAAACCGCTCCATGCTGCCGAAAGGCGCGCGGTGAATCATGACGGGCCGGTGCGGACGATTGTCTGCACCGATGTATGACAGGTCGAATCGCTGCGGAAGTTGGTAATCGACCTGAACGGTACCGAGTTGCCACTCCCGGCCGATGACGTCGCGGACGACGAAATCGATCTTGGGCCCGTAGAAGGCAGCCTCGCCGGGCTCGGCGGTAAAGGACACCCCAAGAGTGGCGGCAGCGTCCTTGCAGGCACGTTCGGCCTGTTCCCATTGCTCTGGATTGCCGACGTACTTGGTGGAATCGGGATCCCTCAATCCAACACGCACCCGGTACTGGTTCATGCCGAGAGTGCCGAGGATGATCTTCACGAGTTCCAGGCATCCCTGGATCTCCGCCGACACCTGCTCCTCTGTGCAGAAGATGTGGGCATCGTCCTGGGTGAAACCACGGACGCGGGTCATTCCGCCCAGCTCGCCCGACTTCTCCCATCGATACACGGTGCCAAACTCTGCTAGGCGGAATGGCAAATTGCGGTAGCTGCGCTGCTCGCTGGCGTAGATGCGGATGTGGTGGGGGCAGTTCATGGGCTTGAGCAGATAGCCGTCAATCTCGCCGGTTTCCATGCGGTTGGCAAGCTCGGCGCAGCCGCAGCCTTCCTTGCTGAGCCCCTCGACAAATTCACGGTCAACCAGAGGGGGAAACTGGCTCTCGCGGTAATACGGGTAATGCCCGCTGGTCTTATAGAGCCCAAGCCGGCCGATATGGGGGGTAAAAACCTGGCTGTAGCCCTGCCGGCGCAGGTGCTCGGAGATGAAGTTCTGAAGCTCCTGGCGGATGACCGCGCCCTTGGGCTTCCAGAGCACCAGCCCCTGCCCGACGGCATCATCAATGGCAAACAGCCCGAGCTGAGGGCCAATGACGCGATGGTCGCGTTTCCTGGCCTCTTCAAGCATCTTCATGTGCTCATCGAGCTGTTTCTTGTCGAAGAATGCGGTGCCGTAGATGCGAGTGAGCTGGTCCCGGCCGGCATCGCCGCGCCAATAGGCACCGGCAATGGACTGGAGCTTGAATGCCTTGATCCTGCCGGTGCTGGGAATGTGCGGCCCGCGGCACAGGTCCAGGAAGTCCCCCTGCCGGTAGAGTGAGACGGTCTGTTCGCCTTCCTTGACCAGTTCGTCGATGATCTCGTCCTTGAAAGCCTGATTCTCAGCGCGGAGTCGCTGCCGGGCCTGGTCGGCCGAGACGTCCTCTCGCTCGAAGGGCAGGTCGTCTCCGATGATCTTCTGCATCTCGGCCTCAATACCGGCGAGTTCATCGACGGAGAGTTGCCGCGGGAGCTTGAAGTCGTAGTAGAAGCCGTTCTCCACCACCGGACCGATGGTGTACTGCACCTGGTTGCCCAGAACACGGCGGATGGCCTGGGCCATCACATGGGCTGAACTGTGACGCAGGACGAACAGGCCGTCCGGATCTTTCTCGGTGACGATCGTGACCTGGTGCTCGCCATGTAGTGGATGGCTGAGATCGACCAGCTTGCCATCCACTTTGCCGGCGATGGCGGCCCTGGCCAGGCCCTTGCCGATCGACTCGGCGAGTTGTCTGACAGTGCTGCCGTCGGCGATGCCCCTGACGCTTCCATCCGGTAACTTGATCGAGGCCATGAGATCCTCAGCATATTGGCCGCGGGCGGGTCGCCCTCGACCGGCTTGAACTGCCCGAAAAAACAAAAGGCCCGGCGTCGTGCCGGGCGGCTGTCGTCTTCCTGTCGCTGGATGCGGAGAGACGATCACCACCCGGCCTGATCGGCCGTCGTAGTGGTCGTCGTCACAACCAGCCGCATTTCTTTCATCGCAAACAACTATACAGCCATCGGGCGGGGCGGTCAAAGCGCGTTCCAACCGACGCTCGACCGTCTCCGGAGAGCCCTGTGTTCCGATAAACCGGCCCGCTTGGCAACGGCCGGAATGCGGTCTATGGTAGAGCCATGCTGCCGGGGATATTTGCATTGCTGACCGCGATTGCCGGGTGGTATTACCTCCTGCACGCAGGCTCGGTGGCGGGACTGGGCAGTATCGAGAGACAGTCCCTGAACCGAATGCGAATCCGCCTTCGGCGCTGCGGTGGGCTGTGCATGTTTCTTCTGGCGGGCTGCACGTTCACCTTGGTCAAGATGGTTGAGCAGGAAAGCTTCCTGATCGCCACATGGTTGATCCTCGCATCGGGCTTGCTGTTGGCGGCCATCCTGGTGCTGGCGCTGGTGGATCTGCGGCTGACGTCCAGAATTCGGCAGGACCACTCATGAAGATACGCAACGCGCATAACCTGATCCTGTTGACGACCCTGCTCGGACTGGTGCTGTTCATGATCGCGCAACCTCATCTGGGTTGCCGCGGGCCGAACTCGGGCCTGCCCACTACAAAGATGAAGATCGGCGATCGCACCTTCACGCTCGAAGTTGCCACGTCGGAAAGCGAGCGACAGACCGGACTTATGAATCGAGATTCGATGGCCGAAGACCGCGGGATGCTCTTTGTGTTCGAGGAAGAGACCGGGTTGGGTTTCTGGATGAAGAATACGCGGATTCCGCTGGATTTGATCTATCTGGATGCCAAAGGGCAGATTGTCTCGATTCACCACATGAAGCCGTACGATGAGTCGACGGTATACAGCCAGGGCCCCGCGAAGTACGTGGTCGAGTTGAACGCAGGCATGGCTCGGAAGGCAGGCGTGAAGCCAGGGGATAGACTATCGCTGCCGGGTTTATAGGAGAATCAGGCACCGCCTGAGCCGACCATGTCGGCACGAGGTTCCGTCATGCCCCTGGCGTCGAGGACGCGGTCAACGTCATTTGCAGGCATCAGGTTCATCTGCAGGACAACCTGACGGACGGTCTTCCCGGTCCTGAAGGACTCCTTGGCGACCTCGGCGGCCCTATCGTAACCAATGTGTGGAGCGAGGCTTGTGCACATGGCCATGCTCTGCTCGACAAGCGATTCGCATCGCTCGCGGTTTGGATGGATGCCGGATGCGCAGCGGTCGGCGAAGACCTTGGCCGCACGGGCAAGCAAGTCGATGGACTGGAGCAGGTTGTGAGCCATGACGGGCATCATGACGTT
>CAZMXI010000058.1:10534-26716 GCA_964570205.1 uncultured Tepidisphaeraceae bacterium | reverse complement strand
TCTTCCCCCAGCAGGTTCTCCCCCATATGCGCAATCACCACCGGATGCTCCGGAATCGGAAACAGCTTCTGAAACCGGTCATCCACCCCCGTCACCACGCCCCCTGTCGTGGTGGTCGATCGGCCGTCCGCCGTCAGCACCACGTCCTCCCGCCGGATTGATCCCACGATCAGCGTCATGCAGCGTCTGCCCTCCGCGCCTTCCGCGTCCATCCCTCACTATATCTTCGCAAAATTCTCCAGCACCTTCAGCCCCACCCGCTGGCTCTTTTCCGGGTGAAACTGCGTCGCCATCACGTTGTCCCGCCAGATGCTGCTCACGAAATCCCCGCCGTAGTCCGTCGTCGTCGCAATCACACCCGGATCCTCCGGCACCACGTGATATCCGTGTACGAAATACACGTTCGTCCCAGCCTCCAACCCTCGATACAGCGGGCAATCCCGCTTCATATTGAGCTGATTCCACCCCATGTGCGGCACCTTCAGCCGATGCGTGCGATCCACCTCGAACCGCACGCATTTGCCCTTGATCACCCCCAACGCCTGGTGTACCCCCTCCTCGTATCCCACATCAAATAGCATTTGCAGCCCAAGGCAGATCCCCAGGAACGGCCGGCCTCTCTCGATGTGCCCCAGGATCGCCTCCACCAACCTCTTCTCTCGCAGCGTCCGCACTGCGTCCGCTATCGCCCCCACGCCCGGCAGCACCAGCTTATCGGCGCGCTCCACCTCATCGGCCGTCGAAATGACGGCCGAGTTGAAGCCAACCTCCGCAAAGCCCTTCTGCACCGAGCGAAGGTTGGCCATTCCATAATCCAGAATCGCGATCATCCGCGGATTCTAACCCACCACCACGATGATTTCGACGCGCCGGCTCGCCGCCTTCGTCGCCTTCGGCTTCACATCGCCGTGCCCGGCCGCCATGATCTGCCTCCGATCGATCCCCTTGGCGATCAGATACCGCGTCACCGCCGCCGATCTTTGCAGCGACAGTTCCAGGTTGTCCCGCCACCCGCTTCTGGCGATCGGATCGCGGTCGGTGTGACCCTCCACGCGAATCTTCTTCCCCGGATACTCCTTTCTCAACGCCACCACCACCTTGTCCAGCGTCGCCCTCGAAGTCGCCTTCAGATCCGCCTTGCCCGACGCGAACAGGATGTCGGCCGGCAGGTTCACCGTCAGTTCCCCGCGCTTCCGGTCATACGTCGTCTCGATTCCGCTCAACCCCGGATCCGTGCCGCCGCCTTCCGGCGTGCGAAGCTGCTTCTCCAGCTCGCGTATCCGTGCCTCCCGCTGGGCCAGTTCCTGCTGCATCGCCTGGTATTGCGCCGCATTCGGCGCGGCCTGCAGCGCGCGCTCGGCCTCATCCAGCCGCTCGCGCAACTGCTGCGTCCGCATGATCAGCTCATCCCGTGAAGGCCCATCCGAATTGCACCCCGCCAGTATCCCGCACGCCAGCACCAACGCCGCCCCCCAGCTCATCCGTAAGCCCTGCATGACGACTCCTTTCGCCTTGATTCCATCGCCCGCAACCCATGATAAATCCCCGCCCGCTCCATGCAAGCCGCCCCACCACCTCCGCTCAACGTACAATCTCCGTTCAATGCCCAAGCTTCAGCTTGTCACCCGCCTCTGCCACGCGCTGGCCCTCACTATCCAGCACTTCGCCGGGCGCCATGGCCAGCTAAGCCGCCAACACCGCCCTTGCGCCCACAACTCACCCCGGCTGCGTGGCCATGCGCCAGTCACGCCGCCTCCGCTAACTGCTCATACCCACCATAACCCCGCCCAGCGGCTGCCCCGAGATCACAAAGATCAACCCCTCCTCCTCTCGCCAAGCAAACCACGGCAATTGACCCGAACGCCCCCAAGGCCAGGTTGCTCCCCAAAGACCACCGCGACCACCCTCCACCTCCCAGAACCTCGACGTTTCCACCCTTACTCCCCAAGGCGCCTTCGATTCAATCCGCCTGGGACATCGTGACGGCGAACTCTCCCCGCCTATCCTAACACATCCATACGAATATTCTATTTTGCTGCGACTATTCTCCCTCCTCCAGCGTATAATACCTGGACAAGAGCCCGCCCCCCATCCCGCACCCCTCCGGTGCGGTTTGGCCGGCGGCCAACAGCAGAAAAGGGTGGCCCCATGCTCCTCATCACTGACAACCGCCAATTGACCCCCGACCAATCCACCATCCGCACCCGCTTCGTCCCCATCCCCACTCCAAGCAATATCAAGACAAATGCGACACAATCCGACACTTTGCGACAGTTTTCACTTTCACCACATCCCCTCTTCACGCAACACGCTATACGTAATACGCCACCCCCATCTTCCCCAATCCCCTGTCCCTCAACCCCTTACAGCTCGTCCATGTCCCAGAATGTCTCACGGTACAGTTCCACTGTGCCCTACTTGATGTTCAACTGCGGCTTCGGCTGCGTATTGCGCAGTTTCACCTGCGCCACCAGGTTCTCGGCAATGGTCTCAAGCGACTCCCGCAACTTGGCGTTCCCCTCAAAATTCGCCCTCGGGTTTCCCGCATCCGAATTCACCCGCAGTTCCGGGAACATCGGCAGGCTTCCCAGGAACGGCACACCCAGGCGCTGTGCGGCCTGTTCGGCGCCGCCACGCCCGAAAATATCGAACTCCGCCCCTGTCTTCGGGTCCACAAAATACCCCATATTCTCCACCATCCCGAGAATCGGCGCGCCCAACGCCTGGAACATGTGCAGTGCCCGCACGGCATCATCCAGTGCCACCTGCTGCGGCGTCGCCACCACAACCGCCCCGGCCAGCGGCAGAAGCTGGCACAGCGTCAGCGGCACATCGCCCGTCCCGGGGGGCAGATCGACAATCAGGTAATCCAGTTCCGGCCAGTCCGTGTTGTCCGAAAAGAGCTGCCGGAACGCCCCGTGCGCCATCGGCCCGCGCCAGATCAGCGGCTTGTCCTCTTCCACCAGCGCCCCGATCGTGATCGCGTGAACGCCATGTACGTGATACGGCAACAACCGGTTCCCGCGAACGTTCGGCATCTGCCCCTTGATCCCAAGCATCGTGGGCATGCTCGGCCCATAGATGTCTCCATCCATCAGCCCCACGGCATCGCCCCGCCGGCTCAACGCGACCGCCAGGTTCACCGCAATCGTCGATTTGCCCACCCCGCCCTTGCCCGCACCCACCGCGATGACGTTCTTCACCTGCGGCAGCAGGTCCTTGTTCGGACCCTGCGGCTGACGCTGCTGCGCCGAAAACTCCACGTTCACCGTCTTGGCGCCAATCCGGTGCAGGGCGGCCTCAATATCCCGCCGGATCGTGTCTTTCAGCGGGCAGGCCGGTGTCGTCAGTTCGATCATGACCTTCACATGGTCGCCATCGACCTCGATGTCCTTGACCATGTTCAGCGTGACCAGATCCTTATAGAGCTCGGGGTCGTTGACAGTCCTCAGAGCCGCAATCACCTGTTCGCGATCCAATGCCATCAGCGTTATTCCTTTCGTTGCACAGTCACGCCCCATTATAGGGCGGCGGTGGGGATGCGAAAGCCGCCGGCCTGCGGCCGGCCCGTTTCCGGTGTTGCGATCGGCGATCTTTCAGCCCATTCCAGGGTCGGCGCGTTAGAATCACTGCCCATGATCCAGGATCTCCGAATCCTCGTCGAGCAGATCGCCGCTCTCACCGGGGCCGCCCCGCCGTGTCTTCTCGAAGACGATGCGCCGACTCTTTCCCATCTTGCCCTCGATGAACCAGCCCAATCGATGTACCTCGTTGGCCTTATAGGCGGCAAGGAGGTTGGCAAGTCCGCGCTCGTCAACGCCCTGGTCGGCCAGGAAATCACCGACCGCACCAGCCACGGACCGGGCACCGAGTCGGTCATCGCCTACGCCCACGAAGACCAGGTCTCGCACCTCCGTGAGCTGCTCGAACGCGAAGCCCCGGGCCAACACCGCATCGTGGCGCACCGCATCCGGCATCTCTCCCGGCAGGTCCTGCTCGATCTGCCCGACATCGACAGCCATTACGTTTCCCACATCGAGCTTACCCGCCGGATGCTTCGCCATATGCTCTTCCCGATCTGGATTCAGAGCATCGAGAAATACGCCGACCGCCAGCCGCGTGAACTGCTGGCGCGCGTGGCCGCCGGCAATTCGCCCCAGAACTTCATCTTCTGCCTCAACAAGGCCGACCAGCTCTTTGCCCGCGAAGGCCCCGACGCCGCTGAGGACCTCCGCCGGGACTTCGCCTCTCGCATCGCCGGCGCCCTGCAACTGCCCCACCCGCCTCGAGTCTGGCTCATCAGCGCCGTCCACCCCGAACGCTATGACCTGCCCGAGCTCCGGAGCATCTTCGATGAACAGCGGTCTCACGAATCCGTCGATCGCTCCCGCCGGCATGCCGTCGGGCGCCAGGGCCTCTCGCTCGCTCAGTGGATTGACACGCAGAACCTGACACAGCGGCTGGACGCCCTGCAACGCCTTGAAACCGCCGCGGAGGCCGAAGTATCCGCGCGCCTCGCTCTCCCGCTGGTCGATCGGGTCATCCCCCGATTGGTCGAAGACCCGGCCTACCGCCTGGCCCTCGGCGACCAGCTCATGCAGAAGCGCATTGCCCGCTGGCCCATCGTCAACATCCTGCACGTGCTGCTCGGACCCTTGTTGACGCTCCTGCGCGCCCGGTTGCCGGTCCAGCAACAGCTCGGCCTCGCCGGCGCCGATGACCTCGTCGCACAGCACCTCGCCGCCGCGGACGCCGGCGGCCGAACCCTGGCCTCCGCCGTCGAGGCCGCCTTTGCCTCGCTTCACCAAACCTCGCCCCAGGTCGGCCGTCTCTATGGGCATCAGAAGCTCTGGGAGCCTCCAATGGCCCAGCAGGCCGAGGCCGACCTTCGTCGCCGGCTTGCCGCTGCCATCGACGCCCAGCGAGAGCAACTTCGACAACGATTCCGCTCCGGCGGCGCGCTGAGCTGGTTCTTCCGTGTGCTCCTGACGATCGGCGCGCTCTTCTGGTTCCCGATCATCCAGCCCCTGCTCGAAGCCTGGGTCGGCGGCGCCAGGCAGATGATCCTGCTTGCCGTCTCCATTTTCGGCGCCACCTATCTGCTCAAGAGCGCCGGTTTCCTGGCCGTCTACTACCTGGCGCTATGGCTGATCATCAAATGGGACACCCAGCGCCGGGTCGACAACTGCGTGGGCCGATGGAAGACGCATGACACCGACCCCAACCTGAGCCTTCCCGCGCAGGTCCTGGAATGGACCGCCGCACTCCTCGACCCCATCCATCGCGCCCGCCGGCAACTGGCAGATCTCGCCCATCGCGCCGATGAGTTGCGGCAAGCCCTTCCTGGAGAGGCTGCATAACCTATCTATTTCCAAGAAAGGAAATCGCCGCCGCAAGGACCTTCCGCGCCGTCGGATACCTGAGCCGCCGCATCGCTTCATCGGCTTCCACCCATGCGTACCCGGTATGCTCGTGGCTGATCCGCACTTTGGCCGTCCGCGTCGAGCCCAGGAAGAACACCACGGTCTTTCGCACCAGGCCCCGGTCGGGGTGGTGGAAGAAGTAGGTGATCGGCTTGGCGAATCCATCGACAAGATCGACCTGCAGGATGCCGGTCTCTTCCTCCAGCTCTCTCCGTGCCGCCCTCAGATCGTCTTCTCCCTCTTCGACATGCCCTTTGGCATAGTCCCAGTAGCGGCCGTAGTCCAGAAGGAGGAACAGCCTGCGCCCGCCCTCATCGCGGTACAGCACAATGCCCGCCGACCGCTCCCGGCGGGCCTTGCGCTGCTGTTGTCCGAATGGTTTGCTCACAAGACCGGGTCATTGTAGGCCCTCAGGCGGTCCACAAGAAGAGCCAACCGGCCTCGCGGCAGGGCACAGCGGTGCGTCCGAGCCGGTCGTTCTCCCTCGCAACCCCGACCCCTTACGGTGCTACACGCCTCGGTCGATCAGCCCGATGATCGCGAAGATGATCGCCAGCACCAGGAAGACAAACAGCAACGTCCGCCCAATGCCCGCACTCATGCCGGCAACGCCTCGGGCGCCGAACAGGTATGCGATGACCGCAATCACAAAAAAGATCAGCGCCCACCAAACGAGCACGGCCTGGCCAAGCAGGGGCGCGGCCGCCAGCATCAGATTCATCATGATCGCACTCCTTGGTCCGACACGGCCGCCGCACGGCGGGGCCGATGAAGGTCACGTCCGCCCGCGACATTCGCCGGGCGTCCGTCCAGAATGCGATACAAAGCACATGCCGCGCACGAGCCTTCGTGACGTGGGCGCCGCCCATCCCGCTGATCTCCGCCCATTATACGCCAAGCCACATCGGGGCAATATCGCGACAATGGCGCCTACGCGGTGTGCGTGTCATTCTGTCTGGTTGAGGCTCGCAGGCCAGAGCGAAGCCCGCTCCCGGAGAGATGGCATCGACGACCGAACCGCGACAAATTGACGGCAAACCCGCGCCAGGATCATTGCAGCCTGACCTGCGCACGAAGGTACTGGTCAATCGCCGAGGCGGTCTTCTTGCCGTCGCCCATCGCCAGGATCACTGTGGCCGCCCCGCGCACGATGTCGCCGCCGGCAAACACCCCCGCCTTGCTCGTCATGTTGTTCTCGTCGACGACGATGTATCCCTTGTCGTTGAGCTTCAGATCCGGCGTGGTCTGGGTCAGCAGCGGGTTGGCGCGGGTGCCGATGGCCTCGATGACCACGTCACATTCGATTTCGAACTCGCTGCCGGCGATGGGCACGGGACGGGGCCGGCCGCTCCTGTCAGGCTCGCCCAAACCCATCTTCTGGCAGCGGATCGCGCGCACCCAGCCTTTGTCGTCGGCGAGGATCTCGATCGGATTGGTGAGCATCTGGAAAACGACGCCCTCCTCCTCGGCGTGAATGACTTCCTCGATGCGCGCGGGCATTTCGGCGCGGCTGCGACGGTAGACCAGCGTGGCTGGATCGGCCCCGAGGCGGCGGCTGGTGCGCACGCCGTCCATCGCCGTGTTGCCGCCGCCGATCACGACGGCCTTCCTCGGCCTCAGAACCGGCGTATCGGAATCCGGCTGATACGCCTTCATGAGGTTTACGCGGGTCAGGAACTCGTTGGCGCTGTAGACGCCCTTGAAGTTCTCGCCAGGGATGCCCAGGAACATCGGCAGTCCCGCCCCGTTGGCGATGAACACGGCGTGGTAACCCTCTTCGGTCAACAGATCATCTATGGTGTAGGTCGTGCCGATGATGACGTTGGTTTCGATGTGCACGCCCAGCATGCGCAGCGTGTCAACCTCTTTGCGAACAATGTCCTTCGGCAGCCGGAATTCCGGAATGCCATAGACCAGCACTCCACCGGGCTCGTGCAGGGCCTCGAACACCGTCACCGCGTGGCCTCGGCGCGCCAGCTCGCCGGCAGCAGTAAGGCCGGCCGGGCCGCTCCCGACCACGGCAATTCTATAGCCTGTAGGTTGCGGCTTCGCGATCGCCTGGCCATTCCGGTGCGCGCGTGCCCAGTCGGCGACGAAGCGTTCCAGGAAGCCGATGGCCACCGGCTCACCCTTCTTGCCGCGGATACAGAGGGACTCGCACTGGCGTTCCTGCGGACAGACGCGTCCGGATATGCCCGGCAGCGCGTTGTCGCACAATAGGACGTCGGCCGCGCCCTTAAAATCGCCGACGGCGACTTTCGACACGAAATCGGGAATCCGGATTTGCACGGGGCATCCGTTGATGCAGCGCGCATCCCTGCATTCCAGGCAGCGTTGCGCCTCCACAACCGCGAGTTGCTCCGGCAGTCCCAGGTTCACCTCAGCAAACGCGCGGGACCGCTCAATCGCATCCCGCGACGGCATGTGCTGCCGCTCGATCTTCATCCGGTCCGCTGCTTTCATCTTGCCTTCTGCCATAAGCCTGACCCCGCTGGATGCCTCTGGGCGCGCGCCGCAGCGTGCGCCGGTCAATGTTCGACCACGGCCCCGGTGAGCCGGCAGGGATGCCGCTCGTTCGCTCGTTTTTCCATGTCGCGGTATGCCGTCAGCCGATCCGACAACTCGCGGAAATCGACCTGGTGCGCGTCGAATTCCGGCCCATCCACGCAGGCGAACAACATCTTGCCGCCCACCTGCACGCGGCAGCCGCCACACATGCCCGTGCCATCGACCATGATCGGGTTCAGCGACGCGACGGTGTGGATGCCCATCGGGCGGGTCAGCTCGGCCACCGCCCGCATCATCGGCACCGGGCCGGCGCAGATCACCGCGCCGACCTTCCGATCGGTCTCTTCGACGAGCTTTCTAAGCCGATCGGTGACGAAGCCCTTGAATCCGTAGCTGCCGTCATCGGTGCAGGGGTATACGGCGTCGCAGACAGCGCCGAGTTCTTCTTCGAGAATGACGTACGGTTTGCTGCGCCCGCCCATGATGGCGGAGACATAATTGCCCTTGTCCTTCAGCGCAAAGGCCTGGGGATAGATCACGGCCGTCCCAACGCCCCCGCCGACGATGACGGCGTGGCCGACGTGCTCGATGTGCGTCTGTTTGCCGAGCGGCCCGGCGACGTCGGCAAGTTCCTGCCCGGCCTCGAGCGAGACCATACGCCGGGTGGTGGCGCCGACACCCTGGACAATGAGCGTCAGCGCTCCGGTCTTGCGTTCGGCGTGCGCGATGGTGAGTGGGATTCGCTCGCCATCGGCCACCACGCGGACAATGACAAACTGCCCAGGTCCGCAATGCCGGGTGACGTGCGGCGCCTCAACAACGATTCGCCGCACTTCGGGTGCTAGCCACTGTGCGTCTAGTATTCGATGTGCCATGATGAGTTGCGACTGATGAGCCCAGTCCGCTGCGGTGGAAGGTAGCAGGAATACCCCGTCGAGGCAACACGCGATCAGGGAAGCCCGAGAGGCATCGAATCACGCATGGATATGTGTGCCACGGCCAGTCGCCCGAGCCTCTCGCCGCAGCGTCGTCTGGCGCCGGGCAGGCGCAAAAAACAGGCCCGCGGGGACCAATGTCGTGAGGCGTCCGACCCCTCGACACCGATGCCCCTGCGGGCCTCCCGCTAGACTGATCACACGACGCCCTGCTGGACCATCGCGTCGGCAACCTTGATGAAACCGGCGATGTTCGCGCCGTTCAGGTAATTAACGAACCCGTCGCCGTTTTCGGCCCCGTATTTCACGCAGTTGCTGTGGATGGACTTCATGATGCGCTGAAGCTGGGCGTCGACTTCGTCGGGCGACCGCCTCATGCAACCAGCGTTCTGGGTCATCTCCAGGCCCGAGACCGAGACGCCGCCAGCATTGGCGGCCTTGCCCGGCCCGTACAGGATCTTCTTCTCAATGAAGACTTCGATGGCTTCCGGTGTGGAGGGCATGTTCGCGCCCTCGCTGACGCAGAAGCAGCCGTTCTCAACCAGATGCCTGGCGTCGGCGCCGTCCAGTTCGTTCTGGGTGGCGCTGGGGAACGCCAGATCGCAAGGCACTCCCCAAGGCCGCTTGCCCGGAAGGAATCGCGAGCCCTGGAAACGAGCGGCGTATTCCTTGATGCGGCCGCGACGCACGTTCTTGAGGTCCTTCACCCATTCGAGTTTCTCGGGACCAATGCCATCCTTATCAACGATCGTTCCCTCCGAGTCGGACAGGGTCAGCACCTTGGCGCCCAGAGCGTTGAGCTTCTCGACTGTGTACTGGGCCACATTGCCCGACCCCGACACTGTGGCGGTTTTGCCCTTGATGCCGTCGCCGCGGGTCGCCAGCATTTCCTGCGCGAAGTACACCGAGCCGTAGCCGGTGGCCTCGGGGCGAAGCTTCGAGCCGCCCCAATTCAGGCCCTTGCCGGTGAGCACGCCGTTGAAGCGGTGCGTCAGTTTTCGGTAATGGCCAAACAGGTATCCAACCTCGCGTCCGCCAACGCCAATATCGCCAGCCGGCACATCAATATCCGGGCCGACGTGGCAGTAGAGTTCGTTCATGAACGCCTGGCAGAACCGCATGACTTCGTTGTCGCTCTTGCCGTGGGGATCAAAGTCGCTGCCGCCCTTGGCGCCGCCCATCGGCAGAGTCGTCAGGCTGTTCTTGAGGACCTGCTCAAACGCCAGGAACTTCAGGACGCCCAGGTTCACCGTGGGATGGAAGCGCAGGCCGCCCTTGTAAGGCCCGATCGCGCTATTCATCTGCACGCGATAACCGCGGTTCACCTGGACCTGCCCCTGGTCGTCCACCCAGGTGACGCGGAACATGATGACGCGATCGGGAACGACCATGCGCTCCAGAATCCTTGCCTGGCGGTAGGCCGGCGTGTCCAGCACAACGGGCATCACGGACCGTACGCCCTCGCGCACCGCCTGGTGGAATACCGTCTCGCCGGGAGACTGGCTTTCCACGCGTTCCATGAACGCTTCCACCGCGTCGTCGCACGTTTCCACCAATCGCTTCTCTACCAGCGTGGACATTCGCTCTCCTGAAAATTCCTCTCCCATCTATCCCCTGGAACCGGCACGCCGCCGGCATTCAATGTCTATTTCTGCAGATGCGGTCGATTGAATCGAGATAGTGCTTCAGCAACCAGTACTTCTCGAGGAACTCAGCCCAGCCGCACGCGGGCACGAATCCCTTCTCCATCTCGGGGCAGACCACGCCACCCGGAGTCACGTGAGGCTTGAGCTCGCTCCACATATCGGCCCAGGTACCCATCGCGTCGCGTGTCACCGAGGCCGCCACTTTCAGCAGGTGCTCAAGCTGCGATGCGGTCGGCGCCGTGGAACAGGCGGTCGGTCGCGGCAAGAAGGAGAAGTCTCGGTCGGGCTCAGCTACCATCGCGGCCTCCTGGATGGGCACTTGCATGGAATCCAACACCAGTTCCGTAACGGAAAGCCACTTTAGAGATGTTGCGAGGGCACAACAACGCACCCAGTGTGGCACTTACAAGCCACATATCGCCTATTCGCCATATCATTTATATTGCCCATGTTATGCGTAGGTTTTGCCTATCTCGGTATGCCAGCATGGCATGCATCAAGGGCCGCAAGATGCGCATTGTCAGGGAATTTGTGGGTCAGATCCCATCCCGGTCTGCTCTTGACTGACCCGGGGATTTCGACCACGATAGGCAACGTTCTGGTGATCAGCACCCTGGATATAGGCATTCTATGGGCAATAAGCCAAAACGCTCACTCGCCGCCGCATCGGTTGGCGACACCAATGACCTGTCGCGCTCGATCGCAGATCTGCAATTTGCCCTGCGCGAGCGAGTGAAGGAACTGGAGTGTCTGTATGCCATTTCCAACCTGCGGGAGCTGCATTTCCACTCTGTCGAGCACTTCCTTCAGGCGGTGGCGGTCTATCTGCCGAAGGCATGGCAGTTTCCCGAGCATGCGTGTGCTCGCATCACACATGGCCAGCGGGCATTCGTCAGCGAGAACTTCCAGCCCAGCAAGTGGAGCATGTCCGCAGAAGTGCGGGTGGACGGGAAACCGGAAGGATTCGTGGAGGTTTGTTACCGCCCCGGAGTGCCGATTCTGCCCGACGGGCCTTTTCTCCGGGAAGAACACGCGCTGATCCGGGCTGTCGCCGAGCGTGTCGGCAGCGCACTGGTCCATCTCAAGATCGAGGGCGACCTGCGGGATGCGCACCAGGCTCTGCAGGTTCAGCACCAGATGCTCCAAGAGAGCAACATCACGCTCCGAACCCTGCTGTCGAAGCTGGAGGATGAGAAGCGCGACATCCGCGCCTCGATCCTGGGCAACATCCAGAAGATCATCATGCCCATCGTGTTTGAGCTGGAACTGGCCGTGTCCGGCCGGCCTCGATCCTATGTCACCCTGCTGCGTCAGAGCCTGCAGGAAATCGCCTCGCCGTTTTTGACCCAGCTTTCGCGGCAGCACGTGGAGCTTACGCCGGTCGAGGTCGCCATCAGCGCCATGATCCGCAATGGCCTATCCACCAAGGAGATCGCACAACTACGCTGCATATCTGAGGCGACGGTGCGCCGACACCGCGAGAACATCCGGCGCAAGCTCAATTTGCAGAACCGCAAGGCGAATCTGGTGACCTATCTGCAATCGAACGAAGACAGCCCAACGGCGGCCGGCGCCCAGCCGCTCACGCGCGGCGCGTCCGGAGACGGTCGATCGATACAGCCAGAACGATGATTCCTCCCGTGACGATCTGCTGAACCTCGTTGCGCCAGCCCATCTTGGTGCAGCCGCTGGCAACGACGCTCATGATCAGCGCTCCTACGATCGTGCCCAGGATGGATCCCTGGCCGCCCGAGAGGCTCGCCCCGCCAATGACCACCGCCGCGATGATGTCGAGTTCGGCGCCGTTCGCGGTCGTCGGATCACCAAGGCCCAGATAGGAATACTGAAGGAGCCCTGCCAGGCCCGTGAACACGGCCGCGAGGGTGTAGATGAGAATCTTCGTGCGCTCGACGTTGACGCCGCACAGCCTCGCTGTCTGCTCGTTGGAACCGATGGCGAAGACATGCCGCCCGAACCGCGTATAGCGCAGCATGGCGGCCGCCGCCATTGCCAGGATAACCATCATCCATACCCCGGGCGTCAACAGCCACAACCGATCTGCGTGAATTGGCTTCAGCAGCGCATTGAGCCATGTCTTTTCGGAGTAGACCATGGAGCTGTCAGCCAGCAACTTCGCCAGCCCGCGAAACGCGCCCCAGGTGCCCAGCGTTACGATGAACGGCAGCAGTTCGACCCGCTTGACCAGCCATTCATTCAGGACGATGCCGGCCGCGGTGACAGCGATACCGGCCGCGACGGCAATGGTCCAACCCGCCGCGGGACTGACGAACTGGCCGCGGAGATACCACCCGACGAGCAGGCCGAGGATAGCCGAAAAGACTCGCCCGACATGCCCCACGACCATCGAACCAATGGACAGCCCCAGCAGGGCGCCGACCGTAATGCCTCCCGCTGCCGCAAGGATCGGGGCGACTCCCAGCGAGACAATCGTACGGCCCGGGTGATTCGGATCGTTCACCGCGTGTGGAAGAAACAACGCGATGCAGACGCTGACCAGGGCGATCGCCGAGCCGACGGACAGGTCGATGCCGCCGGAGATGATGATCAGCGCCATGCCCAGTGCCGCGGTGCCGACTACTGCCGTCTGGCGGAGAATCATTTCGCCGTTGCCGATGGTCAGGAAGGTATCGGGGCGCAGAGCGGAAAACAGGGCGGTGACAAACACCAGCCCGACAAGCGGCCCAAGCTGGGCAAGCAGCGACCTGTAGCTCATAGCGCGGGCGCGCAGCGGCGTTTCGTACGACAGGGTGGTCATTCGGTGTCTCCGGAACCGGTGGCCTCAAGCATGATCTGGTGTTCGTCAGTTTGATCGACCGGGCGTGCGTCGCCCAGCACGCCGCGGCACATCACGGCAATCCGATCGCATATCCCCATCAGCTCCGGCAGGTAACTGGAAACAACCAGCACCGCCTTGCCCTTGCACGCCAGCTCATTGATGACCTGGTAGATCTGGGCTTTGGAGCCGACATCGATGCCGCGCGTGGGTTCATCCAGCAGCAGCACGTCCACGTCATGGTGCAGCAACCTGGCCAGGGCCACCTTCTGTTGATTCCCTCCGGACAGATCGCCCACGCTCTGCCGCGGAGAGCGGCACTTGATCGCCAGGCGATCGATCCATCGCTGCGAATGCGCCTCCTGTCGCGATGGCAGGACAAGCGGTCGAAGGCTCGACATCGTCGTGTTGTCGGAGATGCTGAGGTTCAGCGCCAGGCCTTCGGCCTTGCGATCCTCGCTCACCATCCCCATTCCCTGAGCCCAGCGGCAATTGGGCGACCGGGGCCCGTGGAAGCCGGCCACCCGTATCTGGCCGGCCTTCACCGGAGCCAAGCCAAAAATGGTGCGGAGCAACTCGGTCCGCCCCGCGCCGACCAGCCCGGCGATGCCGAGAACCTCTCCGCGGTGCAGCATCAGAGAGGCCGACTGGGGCTTGCCCGCACCGGCCAAGTTGACCAGTTCCAGGACCGCTTCGCCCGCCACGCGCGGCGATCGCGGATACAGTTCATCCACAGTGCGCCCGACCATCAGCGACACGATCTGATCGATGCTCGCTTCGGATGTCCGGCCGCCGCCGACGCTCTGGCCGTCGCGCAGGACCGTGTAACGATCGGAGATTCCCTTCACTTCCTCCAGGAAGTGCGAAATGTAGACGATGGCGTGGCCGGCCTGTTTGAGCCGGTTCACCAGATCGAATAGCAGCGAGATGTCCTTCTTGGTCAGGCTGCTCGTCGGCTCGTCCAGCACCAGCACGCGGCAGCCGATCGCCACGGCCCGGCCGATCTCCACGAGTTGCTGCTCGGCGATGGACAGCTTGCCCACAGGAATGTCAATGGGAATGTCAGGACGGCCGAGGATCGTCATCGCCTCGGCGGCGCGGCGCCGGATCTGCCCCCAGTTCATGAACGGCCCGCGGCACGGCTCCATGCCAAGCAGGATGTTCTCCATGACCGAGAGGTGTCGCGCCAGCGACAACTCCTGGTAGATCATCGCGACGCCGCAGCGGCGAGCATCAAGGGGCTGACGCGGGCAGTACGCCTCGCCGTCCAGCCACATCTGGCCGTCATCGGGCAAATGCGCACCCGACAAGACCTTCATCAGGGTGCTTTTGCCCGCGCCGTTCTCGCCGACCAGGGCCAGGACTTCGCCGGCATTCACGACGAGGTCAACGCCCGCCAGCGCGAGCGTCGCGCCGAATCGCTTGCGGACACCAGCCATGCGCAACCGCGCATGACCGGCGCAGGGATGCCCGCAGTGTGCGCAGAACCGCGCATCGGGCGGAAGCAGCGCCCCGCAGGAGGGAGAGGCACAGTGTATCTGATGGGTCCCGACAGCGCCGCCCGCCATGAGCCTACTCCGCCCCCAACAGTTCCTTGATCGCCGGCTGTTCAAGCCGGTCGACGGTGATTAACTCAACGCCCGTATCCACACGGGGCTCGGGCTTCTGGCCCTTGATGTGGGCGACGAGCGTCTTGACACCCTCGTATCCCATCTTTGTGGGATTCTGGGCGACCAGCGCCTTGATTTCGCCCTTTCGCAAAGCATCAACCAGCGGCGGCGTCGCATCAAAGCCGACAAAGACCACCTTGCCCGCGAGCCCCTCATCCTGGAGGGCGCTGAGCATGCCCAGGGTGCTCGACTCGTTAGGGCAGAAGATGCCCTGCGCCTTTTTGAGGTCATCCTTGAGCGTCAGGGCCTTGTTCTTGGCCTCGCTGAACGTCGCCCCGCCATACTGGTTGTCAACGATCATCTTGATGCCTGGGTGCTGCTTCATGACATCAAGGAATCCCGCCTCGCGCTCGTCGGTGCTTGCGGAACCCACGGCGTAGCGGAGCAGGACGACATTGCCCTGGTTGTTCAGAAGTTTCGCAAGCTGTCGGCCCGCCATCTCGCCGCCCTTGCGGTTGTCCGTCGCGACGAAGCTGACGAAATCCTTGCCGGCCTGGCCCTCCAAGGCCGAATCAAAAATGACCACAGGGATCTTCTTGTCGGTGGCCATGGCCACGGGCTGCGTCAGAGCTTTGTAATCCAGGGGTGCCAGCACGATCCCATCCACGCCTTCCGATACGAACTGCTGAACCACTTTGATCTGCTCGGCGCGGTCATCCTCCTTCAGCGGCCCCTTCCAGATGATCTCGACGCCCAGTTCCTGCCCGGCTTTCTTCGCACCGGCCTCGACGCTCTTCCAGAACACGTGGCTGGTTCCCTTGGGAACCACCGCAATCCGTAACTTGCCGGAACCGCCAGCATTCTCTTTCTTGCACCCGACCGTCAACACCATCGCCAGACAGCAGGCCGACATCAAAGCCGTTCTCAACATGCTTCCTCCAGCGCAGATGGACATCCATGACTACCAGAACTTTCGGCGGACAGCGGCCCGTCGCCGCCCCGCGCCGCGGTCCAGACGTCCACGGAGCCGCAGCGGCGAATTGTACCAGCTTTTCGTTGGATGAAAGGGGCGCCCTGCGAGCAATTGTTGTGCGTGAGCAATTTCGGACGGCAGCTTGAGAGTCACCGCCGACTGGGCTGCGTCGTGCCGATCACAGCATCGCCCAGGTTCACCTTGACGTAATCCCGCTCGTAAACCTTGCGAGAAAGAAACACAGGTCGCTCCGCGCCCATGGGCAGGCGGACGTACATGTTATATGTCCCCGG
>CAZMXI010000058.1:0-10524 GCA_964570205.1 uncultured Tepidisphaeraceae bacterium | reverse complement strand
GCACCGACACCCGGCAGACATACTTGTTTTCAGGGGTCAGGACGCGGGCCAGCGGCTCCACATTCGCGCCTTCGACGATGACCGACACCCCGCTCAACCGCTCATTGCCGATGATCACAAACATCGCTGACGGCGTGACCGGCGCTTTCACAACCGAGTGCCAGAACAGCAACACCACCATGGAGAAAAACACCACGCCCACCGCGGCAAGGCCGACGGGCACAACGATGGAGCGACGGCAGTCTTCGCCTGCGTCATCCGTGGCGGCCGGGCCATTGTGGTCGATTGACTGGTTCACGACGGTATTGTACTTCGCCGGAGTTGCCGTTGCACGATGGCAAGCCGGCAAGGAGCCGTAGTACTGTCCTGTGTGCGCCCTCACGCAGCGGCCGTCGCCGCGGCTCCGGCCTTGATTGAGAACACTTTGACGCAGTTCCGCCCGCCGTTCTTGGCGGCATAGACGGCCAGGTCGGCCGCCTTCATCAGGTGAACCGGTTGCGTGAACGGAACGCCCGCTTCCAGAGCCGCCACGCCGATGCTGACGGTCACGGGAACCGTCGCGCCGTCACAGGCGACCGGGCGCGCGGAAATGGCTCGCCGGATGCACTCGGCGGTGGCCGCAGCACTTGCCTTGCTCGTGTCGGGCATGATCAGGGCCAGTTCTTCGCCTCCGTATCGCGCCGCCAGATCAGTGGCTCGCGCCGCGGCCCGGAGGATACGTCCCACCCACCTGAGCACCTGGTCGCCAACCGCATGCCCATGCTGATCGTTGACCAGCTTGAAACGATCCACGTCGATCATGAGCATCGCCAGGGGCTTCCCGCGAGATGCCGCGGCCGCGAACTTCCCCGCAATGAACTGGTCAAGCTGCGCGCGGTTCGCCAGACCCGTGAGGGCGTCGGTCGTGGCCTGCTCTTTGAGTCGCATGTTCTGCTGCTCGAGGCTCGCGGCCTGCTGCTGCGTACGCAGCGTCAGGTCGACCAGGGCTTCGTTGGCGCTCTTGAGAATCGACTCGTAATTCGCGCTGGCCGCGATGCTGACCTCGAACATCGGCGCCACTTCGCGTGTGCGATGGCCGATCTCGTCCAGCATGGCATCGCAGGCCGATTCGGTCATGCTGAATTTCTCCTGGCAGCAGGTGCGAACCAGCGCGATCGGTTCCGCGGCGTTCTCTTCCACGAAGATATCCGCGCACTGGCTGGCCATGCAGACAACCTCAGACAGCTTCTGCAACGCCGGATCCGTCACATCCTGCGGCCGATGATGGTGGCTCATCGGCACCGCCAGCACCGGAGGCAGTTTCCAGTGGCCGGCGAGAATGCCCGACACGTCGCCGTGGCTCATCCCGAGCGCCGCCTGCTCGGCCATGGCCAGTTCACCGTGCCGCGAGACCCGCGAGTGGATCTGCCCGTAGGGATCACCGATCACCTGGTCCAGCACGAGCATTCCGATGTCCATCAGGAGGGCGGCAAGAAAGCACTCCTCCTGCTGCACGATCTGGAGTTTCCCCGCCAGCGTCCGAGCGGCCGTCGCAGCGTACACGCTGCGCCGCCAGTAATCGATATGCTTAAAACCTCGGGAGCCGGTCTTCGCCATGCGCGTCACCAGCGAGAACCCAAGCACCAGCGTCTTCACCGACTGCAAGCCCAGAATGACCAGGGCGTGGCTGATCGTGCTGATGCTCTGGCTTCGGCCATAGAAACTGGAGTTGACCGTGCGAAGGATCTTCGACGACAACGCGGGATCTTTGGAGATGATCCGTGCAATCTCGGCGATGTCCACCTGCTCCTTCTGCGTCAGCTCCAGCACTTGCAGGGCAATCGCCGGAAGGCTGGGCAACGTGGGGCATTGCCGTATTCTCTGTTCAAGCTGTTGGTTCATGTGGCATTCCGACCAGGCTAGCGCGCCATGCGCACACGTCTCATCAGCATTATCGGCGTGATGGCAGACGCACTTGGCGAATAGCGCAAGAATCTAGTCCGGATTCGGACTGCCTCATTATCCCACATGTTATCAGCCGCCCTTGACCAGCTCCGCCAGGTCCTGCCGCACCGTTCTCTCGCCATCCGGCGGGAAGCCCACGTGAACCTTCTGAACCACGCCTTCCCTGTTGATGATAAACGTCGTCGGCAGCGCGGTGGCGTGATAGAGTTCAGCGACTTTGCCCGCCTCGTCCACGAGCATGGTTAAACCGAGGCTGTTTTCGCGCACAAACGCCTCGATTTCCGCCTTCTGCTCGCGGACGTTAACGGCCAGCACCTTGACTCCCTTGTCGGCCAGATCCTTCTGGATCCTGTCCCACACGGGCATCGACCGCACGCAAGGTGGGCACCATGTCGCCCAGAAATCCACGACCACCACTTGCCCCTTGAGCTGCGAGAGCTTCACCGCGTGGCCTTGCAGATCAGTGAGTGCGAAGTCCGGCGCGGGCTTGCCTGTCATCGATGCGGCGCGGTCGCCTGAATAGTCCTGCATCAGGTTCCCAAGTCCCGCTTGGGCATTCAGATCCTTTGAGCCGGGCGGGGGCACCCAGGCAAACTGCTCCTCCTTGACCTCGGCATCTGTCTTCAGAACGCCATAGTCAATCGTGAACGTGGCGCTGATGATGTCCGGCCGCCCCATCTCCGCCAACGCCGGCCTGAGGTCCACCCGAGCCCTTCGGATGAGCTTCGTGTCGGGGTCGAGCAGGAGGTATATGGTGCTCCTGGAGGCCGAAAGCACGATGCGCAGCGAGATGTGGCTCTTGCCGCCGATCACCTCATCGGCAGCCTTGCTGATGTCCGCAGCCATCGCCCGCAGGTCGGCCCCCGCGTCCATTGAAAACGCCATGGCCACCAAGGGGTCCTGCATGAACAGGATCCGAGCGTGCTCTTTCGGCAGGTCCGACAGCATCGCCTTGGCGGTCGGCATATCCGCCTGTTCGTACGTACGCTTAGCAGGCATGTAGAAGTAAGTCTTCTTGCCGGTCGAGCCGAGCACTTCCTGGCTCTCGACCTCGTGGCGGAACAGGTTTGGCGACCGATACATACTGCTGAATGCCGTCTCGCGTTTGCTGGTATGCCCGGGCTCCTCTACCACCAGGGTCAGGGTCCCGGACGCCTCGAGGGACTTCAGCCGGGAGCTGGCGGCCGACATCTCCTGTAGAAGCGGAATGGCGCTCTCGCTAATGGCGGCGATGGGCTTCTTCTCGTCCGTTGCCCGAGCGGACAGGACAATCCAAACAGACAGGAGAGCGGCAACGCGTGGGAGGCTCATGAGATCTCCATCGAGCAAGGCAGATAGCTTCCCCTCCGCCCATCTTGAGGGGCTGCTGGGGAATTCCCTCATCATATCATGTCCCGGACTGCAAAAAGTCGCGAAATCCCCGCCAGAAGTCGAACTGAGCAACCACAGCAAGTCAGCGCAAGCAGCGCCGCCAGTCGTCCCCCCGGCGACTGACGGCGCGGAGAAACACCACTCACAGGCCCTCGAAAGGCTAACGTATCCTGAACCATTTTCTGCGATCTGCAAGTAGCCTAAACAGGGTATGCCGCCCGCCTTTGCCGTTACCGCCACTTCATTCTCGGTTTCGTCGATTGGCCCGGTCTGTTAGGTTTGGGCAAATCCAACGTCTATACACTGGGATGATGCGAAGATCGGCTGACGAACTGGTGCGGATGGCTCAACAGGGCGAGGAATCGGCGTTTGCCGAACTCGTTCGCCGCTATGAGCGGACCGTGCTTGCAGTTGCATACGCCCGATGCGGGCAAGGTGATACGGCTGCCGACCTGGCGCAGGAGGCGTTTGTCCGCGCTTGGCAGGGACTCAAGCATCTGCGCCAACCGGAGGGTTTCGGGCCCTGGCTCATCGGGATCGCGCGAAACCTGGCAATCGACTGGCGGCGGCGGCACAGAACCTCCATCGAAATCCCCCAGGATATCGCACACCCCGACGGCAATCCGGCCAGGCAGGCGCTGGGCCGTGAAATGGACCAGCACATCGCGGCGGCACTGGGGTCCCTGGACGAGATATCGCGATGCGCAGTGACGCTGAGGTACTACGACGGGCTCAGCAGCGAGCAAATCGGCAATCTGCTGGATCTGACCCCCGCCGCAGTGGATATGCGGCTGTCTCGAGCGAGGTCGCAATTGAGGCAGTTGCTCGCGCCGGCTCTCGCGGGCGAGGCGCCTGCCGCTCAACCGGGCGGAATAGCGAGGTGCATATGAACGAGGTCGATGATCGACAGCTTGAGTGCCTGCTTTCCGGGCACCTGTCTCGCCAACTGGAGGGGCGCACCGGCCTTGCCGAGGGCTGGCTGGCCGACAGAGCTCACGCCCGACGCCGGAGTGCTGCCGCGTGGGCGACGGCGGCCGTTGCGGGCATCGCCGCTTGCGTGGTGATCGCCGTTCTGGCGGGACGCGGCGATGCGCCTCCCCCGCCATCGGTCTCCGGGAACACGCCGGTCGCCTCGGATCAGCCGGTCGTGCAATGGCAGGTTGACTTGCAGACGGTTGATGTCGGAGCCATTGCCATCGACGACCTTGCCGCCCACGAGTACCGCCGCCAGATGCTGCAGCGACTTCGGTGGTATGACCCGCAGCGACAAGCCACGTTTGAAGCGACGATCCCGCGGGAAGAGATCTTTCTGATCGAAAACAGGACCTATTGAACTATCGAAGGAGATGAACATGCGAACATGGCAGATCATGACGATTGCATGGGCACTGACAGCGCCCGCGGCACTGGCGGCCGACGAACAGGCCCGCGACGGGGCCCCAGACCATGCCCGGCAACAGACGCAGGCGCTGCACCAGGAGGTCCGCGACCACTTGGCCAAGGCGCAGGCGGAGTTGCGACAGGCGATGGAAGAAGCTCAGCAATCCATGGCCGAGGCACGGCGGCTTGCCGAACAACTCGGCGCCGACAAGCAGCTTCGGCATCTGGATGATGCCCTGGCGAGGATGCGGGAGGTCAGAACGGAAAAGGGCGCATGGCTCGGCGTGGGCGTCAACAAGCCTTCCGAGACGCTGGTTGCCCAGGCCCAATTGCCTCGCGGCGTGGGATTGGTCGTCAACCAGGTGATGCCTTCCAGCCCGGCGGCCGAAGCAGGCCTGAAGGAACACGATGTGCTCCACAAGTTGAATGATCAGATCCTGGTCAATCCCGAACAGCTATCTGTGCTCGTCCGTACGCACAAGCCGGGCGACTCCATCCAACTGACCGTCATTCGCGGTGGCGAACAGACGCGGCTCACCGCGAAGCTGGTCGAGAAGGATCTGCCTCCGCTGGCAGCCGGCTGGCCGGACCTCCAGCCACGGTTGCTGCTGGATCCTGACGCTTTCCCACGTGATGCCATGGTGTTCCCGGGCGGCATATGGGACCCGAAGAACCGAATCATCCGGCTGAACCCCCACGGCGACGCCATGACCTTGCAGAAGCACGCCACGGCACTCGGTCTGAAAGATGCGGAGCACGAACTGATGCTGACGTTCACGGATGGAGAATCTCGGCTGGTGGCCAAGGACAGCAAGGGCAACGTGATCTTCGACGGCCCGGTGGACACAATCGAACAGCGTCAGGCCGTGCCCGAGGAGATCAAGGAGAAACTGATGTCGATGCTCCTGACAAGACCCGCCGCGCCCCAGCCCGCTCGGAAACCGTCGTCCTTCTAGACCATCGGCCACTCCTGCAAAACATGACAGCCCGGCCCGGGGCGGTATCAACCGCCCCGGGCCGGGTTGTACAATGCCGTCCAGCCCCAGCGAACTCGCCTCGCCGACTGGCATAGCCACGCCATCGCGATACAATGCCGTCCGGCAATTCGCTTTAAGGGAAGAATCAGGGTGCTGGCCAAAATCCACAGCTTCGTCCTCATCGGCATCGACCCCATCCTCTGCGAGGTGGAGGTGGATGTCGCCAAGCAGGGGCTTGAGAAGACCATGGTCGTCGGCCTCGCACAGGCCGCCGTCAAGGAATCCATCGAACGCGTCCACCGCGCCATCGTCAATTGCGGCTATCCCTTCTCCGCCCACAAGCTCCTGGTGAACCTCGCCCCGGCCGATGTCAAGAAGGAAGGCCCCAGCCTCGACCTGCCGATGGCCATCGGCATCCTCCGCGGCACCAACTGCATCCAGACCGACCGCCACAAGGAATTCCTCATGGGCGGCGAGCTGGCGCTGGATGGTCGGATCCGCAAGATCAAGGGCGCCCTGTCCCTCGCCCTGCTGGCGCGTGAGAAGGGCTTCAAAGGCGTGATCATCCCCCAGGACAACGCCCGCGAGGCGGCCGTCGTCGAGGGCGTTGAGGTCTATCCGGTCGCCGATCTGTCGCAGGCCGTCGCCTTCCTCAACGAACAGCTTCCGCTCGAGCCCTACGAGCTGGATGGCCAGGTCTACCAGGCATCGCAGTTGAATCCCGCGCTGGACTTCGCCGATGTTCGCGGCCAGGAAGCCGTCAAACGCGCCCTGACCATCGCCGCGGCCGGCGCTCACAATATCCTCATGATTGGCCCGCCCGGCACCGGCAAGACCATGCTCGCCCAGCGCATTCCCCACATCCTGCCGCCGCTGTCGCGGTCCGAGTCGCTGGAGACGACACGTATTTATTCCGCGCTGGGCCTGCTGCCCGAGGGCGTCGCCCTGATGGATGAACGCCCCGTGCGCGCGCCCCACCACTCGGCCACCGCCCAGTCCCTTATCGGCGGCGGCACCATTCCCAAGCCCGGTGAGGTTTCCCTCGCCCATCATGGCGTGCTCTTCCTCGATGAGCTGCCCGAGTTCACCCGCTACGTCCTCGAAATGCTCCGCCAGCCGCTCGAAAACGGGGAGGTGACCATTACGCGGGTGCACGGGTCCATCCGGTTGCCAGCCCGCTTCATGCTCGTGGCGGCCATGAATCCCACCCCCAGTGGCTATGCCTCCAGCGACCCCAAGGCCCGCGACAAGTACCTCGCCCGGCTTTCCGGGCCCTTGCTCGACCGCATCGACATCCACGTCGAGGTCCCGACCGTCCCCTACGCCGAGCTGACCGGCCGCCGCCCCGGCACCGATTCCGCCGCCATGCGCGCCCAGGTTCTCAAGGCTCGCGATGTCCAACATCGCCGTTTCGCCGACCAGACCACCAACGCCAGCATGAACAGCAAGCAGCTCAAGGCCTTCTGCGAACTGTCCGAGCCGAGCCTGCTGCTGATGAAACAGGCTATGAACGAGTTGGGCCTTAGCGCCCGCGCTTACGACAAAGTCCGCCGCGTCGCCCGCACCATCGCCGACTTGGAGGAGAGCCCGGCCATCCAGGAACAGCACCTCGCCGAAGCGATCCAGTATCGCCTGCTCGATCGCCGATTCTAACTCGCGTTCCATGATGGCCATGCGCTGCTCTCCGGCGCGAGAGCTGCACCCACTCTCACATTTCGCAGGCGAAAGCTGGCCATTTCCTGCAAGCATTCTGCGATCCGGGATTGCTGCCAATGCGAATCACCCCGCTCTCTTCCCTGCCGGTGACGATGTGCCTTGGTCCATTGCCGTTGACATCCGCCGGCCGAATCGCGGTCCGGCAACCCCTGCGATGATGTCGTCCTTCTTCCCGCAAACACAACGCGTCGATCGAGGTATTCCTATCAGGAGAATCCATCATGACACTTTCGCTTGCCCCATCTCGCCAATCCCGCCGCACGTTTCTGGCCGGTGCCGCGTCGGCGATCATCTCGGCCGCCGCCGCGCCGTCGCTGTTTTCCGCAGACGCGCCGGCCGACAAGCCGCTTGTCGGGTCCAACGTCTATGGCTGGACGCAGTATGCCCAGCGTGACAACAAGCCCTTCAACATCGCCGACGTGATCTCGGCCCTCGCCGACAACGGCTACGACTATCTCGAGAGCTTCATGGATCTGGGCGCCCCTGAGAACAATGCCAGGCTCGCCGACCAGTTTCGCGCCAGGGGATTGCAGCCTGTCAGCATCTATACCGGTGGCCGCCTTCACGAAGCCGCCGCCGCGCCCGCCACCGTCGCCCGCATCCTCGTCGCCGCCAAGGTCTGCCGGAAGGCCGGTTTCAGCATCATCTCGTGCAATCCCGACCCCATCGGCCGCGAAAAGACCGACGATGAACTCAAGACACAGGTCGCCTCGCTCACCGAACTCGGCAAAGGCCTCAATGACCTGGGCATGAAACTCGCCATCCATCACCACCTGCCGGAAATGCAGAACAACGCACGCGAGTTCCACTACGTCTTCCGCAACTCAGCGCCCGAAGTCGTCGGCTTCTGCTATGACGTGCACTGGGTCTGGAAAGGTGGCGTCCAGCCTGTCGAGGCGATCAAAGCCTATTCGAATCGCATCGTCACCTGGCACCTGCGCCAGAGCCGTGGCGGCGTCTGGTGGGAGGATCTCGACACCGGCGACATCGACTACGCCGCCATCGCCAGAACTCTGAACGAACTTGAGCTTCCACGCCGCCTCACGGTCGAACTGGCTATCGAGGGCAGGACGCAGATCACCCGCACGGCCGTCGAGAACCACCGCCGCAGCCGCGAATTCGTGCGCAAGACATTCGGCCTCTGACCTCGCATTGCCTTGCAGAATCGATTGCCACAGCGTGGCGCGGCGGCTACAGTACACGCAGACATTCGCCCTGATCGGCGAATGGCCCATTTCGGGCTGCGGCCGTCGCGGGCGCTCCGCCTGCCGGTCGGGTCCAGGCCTCTTCGGAAGGAGATGAGTCATGGCCGCCAGGCATCCGCGGTCGACCGGGTTTACCCTCGTCGAGCTGCTTGTCGTCATCGGCATCATCGCTCTGCTCATTGCCATACTGCTTCCGGCACTCACCAAAGCCAAGGAGCAGGCCAACCGCATCAAGTGTGCTGCCAACCTCAAGCAGCTTGGCATCGCATTCCAGCTCTACACCACCGATTCCAAAGGCTGGTTCCCCGCCTGCGCCGCGGGCGAACGCCCCGAAGACTGGATCTACTGGCAGCCCGCACGCGACATCAACCAGAGCCCTCTGGTGAAGTACCTCGGAAAGAAATTCGATGCCAAGCTTTACACCTGCCCCTCCGATGACGCCCTCAGTCACATCAACGGCGCCAGTGCCTATCGCTACAGCTACTCCATCAACTACAACATGACCGGTTGGCCTCATCCCGGCCCCTGGACGCGCACACCCATCAAGCAATCCAGTATTCGCCAGCCGGCCACCAAGATCCTTCTCATCGACGAAAGCGCCGAGACGATCGATGACGGAGCCTGGGCGCCGCAGCACTACGCCAGCGACGGCCGAAATCTCCTCTCAAATCGTCATGACAAACGACGGGAACAGGCGACTGATCCGAACTTCGGCCAGGGCAATGTCCTCTTTGCCGATTTCCACTACGAGTTCATCCACCGGAAACTCACCCTGGAACCACGCCATTACGACCCTCGGTTCTAGCCCGCCAACCGGGCTTCTCCCACGATCAAAGCCTCGAAATTCACGGATTTTCGTTGTCTGGCAAGTGTTACGGGTGTATGATGAATTCGTTGCAGGGAAGACCCACGATACGGGCTTCTCATCGCAATCGGCGGCATGCAGATACGGGTCTGGCATGCGGTCGTGTTCCCGGGGAGGCGTCCCCGGGGGTCAAAGCCCGGCGGCGGGCAGTAGAGGGTTCCTACTAAGGCCGGTTCCAAGTGGCGACGCGAGTTGCCCCCGACCGCGTCCGACAGTCGCCCTCGAACCATAGCCCGTGACGGCTTGGCAGGGTATCGAGCGCCGGCCAGGTGCGGCGAGCGCTCCGCTGAAATGGAGGTGATCCGTGACCAAATTTGACTGTTTGTGCGGGCTGCTGTGAAGCAGCTACCAGGGGTGAGACTCCCCTGGTGCACGCGGCTGCTTCGGCAGCTCTTGTCAGGACGCATTTACCACAATTGACGCGTCCAACAGCAGAAGCACACTGCAAGGCCCGGATCCTGAGGGATCCGGGCCTTCTTTTTGTTGCCCCGATTCTCCTATGATTCCTGTCCGTCGCCGACCAGACTCACCGGGCTTGCCCGCAACGCCGAACCGGTTACACTTACCCGTCTGTTGAACTTGCGCCGGCTGAGCAGGGAACGGAATGGGTACAGACAACAGGACTTGCGTGCACAAGACTGGCGGACGCCTTCATGCAGCGGTCAGAGCGGTGGTCGCGGGTTTGATCTCGGCGGCTGTCTGGGCTGCGCCGACGCTGGCCGCCGAAACCACTCCCGCCTCCCGGCCGGGGACCGCCGTGCCCGCCGAACTCACCGGCCGCCAGGTTGTCGAGGTCAAGGTCATGGGAAAGGGCAAGCCGCTGGGCACGGCCGCCCTGGCCCAGATTCGCCGCCAGATTCGCACCCAGGAGAATCACCCCTTCGATCCCGCCACGGTTGAGGATGACTACAAGCGTATTTACGCCCTTCGCAAGTTCAGCAATGTGGAGCCTCGTGTGGAGATCACCGAGAACGGTGTGGCCGTCGTCTACACCGTCACGGAGCAGGAACAGGTCCGGGAAATCCGCTACAAAGGCAACGACGACGTCAGCACCGACGACATACAG
>CAZMXI010000057.1:0-27332 GCA_964570205.1 uncultured Tepidisphaeraceae bacterium | reverse complement strand
GGTCGTCCGGCCAGATGCTCGACTGCACTTCGCCCACGTGCGCCTTACGCAGGTACAACATGCACAGCCGCGACTGCCCAACCCCGCCCCCTATGCTCAGCGGCAGCGAACCCTCGATCAGCCGCCTGTGCCACGGCAGGTTCAGCCGGTCCTCAAAGCCCGCCATCGCAAGCTGCCGCTTCATCGACTCGGCATCCACCCGGATGCCCATGCTCGACAGCTCAAAACTCCGCTCCAGAACCGGGTTCCACACCACGATGTCGCCATTGAGCCCGTGCCCCTTCTCCGTCGGCGTCGACCAGTCATCATAATCCGGCGCACGCCCATCGTGCGGCTTGCCGTTCTTCAGCGGGTAACCAATCCCGATGATGAACACCGCCCCGTGCTCCTTCGCCACCGCATCCTCCCGCTGCCGCGGCGACAGTTCCGGATACCTCTGCTCCAGTTCCTCCGTGTGGAGAAATTGGATAGTCTTCGGCAGCACCGGCTTGAACATCGGATACACATGGCACACGTGCTGCTCGGTGCGCCGAATCACGTCGTAGATTTGCTCCACAACCCAATGCAGGAACGCCAGGTTGCGCTGCTCGGCCGTGATCACACGCTCCCAGTCCCACTGGTCGACGTAAATCGAGTGAATCTCGTCCAGCGTCTCATCCGGCCGGATCGCGTTCATGTCGGTGTAAATGCCGTCGCCGGGCCTGAACCCGTAGTCGGCCAGCGCCATCCGCTTCCACTTCGCCAGGCTCTGGACAATCTCCGCCTTCCGCCCGCCCAGGTCCTTCACCGCAAACGAAATCGGCCGCTCAATGCCGTTGAGGTTGTCGTTGATCCCTGAATCCGCCGGAACGAACAGCGGCGCGCTCACCCGCAACAGCCCCAGCACCTCGGCAAGATTGATCTGGAAATACTCCTTGATCAGACGAATGGCTTTCTCCGTCTGGCGCAGGTCGAGCAGCGGCCGATAGTTCTCGATCATCCATTCTCCCGGTCAGAATCCCAGTGGACGGGCCGTAGGATAGTGCCCGGCCGATACAGTGACAAGCCACGGCTCGCCCTCAATGGCCTTCATTCGCCACCGCCCACAGATACCGCTGCGAAGCCACGTACAGCACGCCGTTGGCTACGATCGTCGAACTGTACACCTGCGATCCCAGCCGCAGGTTGTTCAGCAGCTTCAACGTCGAATCATGCCGGTAGACCAACAGGCCGTACTGGTTGCCCACGTACACCTTGCCGTCGGCCACGAGCGGGCTGGCCCACATCTCGCCCTTGCTGTCGTGAACCCAGTGCGGCTTGCCCGTGCCGGCGTCGAGGCAATGCACCCGGCCCGCCACGTCGGGAATATACACCAGCCCGTCGGCCACCGTGGCCGAGGCAATCGTGCGATCAAGCCCGTCATACGACCACACGCGCCCGCTCTCCGTGATGTCGCCCGCGCCCGAGGCGTCGATGCAGTGCATGATGCCCCGCCCGCGCCCGTGGGCCGGGTCCTGCCCGACGGCGACGTAAACACGCCCATTGTGAAACGTGGGCGTCGCGATGATGTCGCTCGGGCCGACGTATGTGCCATCATTCTTGTTCGGGCTGCGGCTCTTGCGCTTGTCGCCCGACATGTAGTGGATCGGTTTGCCATCCTTGTACCGGTAGTGCTTCGGGTTGCAGTCGTAGGACCAAACGAGCTTGAGCGTACCGGGCTTGTCGGGAATCTGGCTCAGGGCCTCGAACGCATAGCACCAGCCATCAGACCCGCCCACGAATACCAGCGCCCGGCCGTTCACCACCCCCAGCGACGGCGAAGACCACTGCGTATGGAACATTCGCCTGCTCAGCCCATTGCCGTCGCGGGCGGCGAGCTTGCCGGTTCTCTTGTCGAGCGCGACAAAGGCCGGGGCCTCGGGCGCCAGGACCGCTTCGTGCGGCTTGTCGACGCCGTTGGAGGTGCTGAGGTAAACCGCATCGCCGTGGACGAGCACCGAGCAGCTTGCCACATCGTGCGGCGCAACGCCCAGGTCCCCGATCAGGTCGCATCGCCAGATGATGTCGGCGTCCTTGGCGGTCAGCTTGACGGGCGCCTTGCCCGCCCGAACCATGTAGCGGGCTTCATCGGCGAAGGGGCCATCGTTGCCGTTGGCCTGGCCACGCACATCCAGGCAAAGCACCTCGGCGGCGCTGGTCACGAGATAAACCCGGTCGCCATCGACGGTGGGCGACGAACAGGTGCCAAGGTGCTGGTGGGTATAGAGAAGCTTCGGGTCCAGCCCCCGCCGCTCGGGCACGACAAGCTGCCAGAGCAGCGCGCCGGTCTTCTCATCGACGCACTTGACCAGCCCGCCTTTGCTGCGCTCGAATCGCGGATCGTCTGCCACGGTCTGGTCATCGGTGCCCAGAAACACCCGGCCATTGGCGACGGTGGGGTTGCCATAGCAGTAGCCGCCGGTCCTGATGACCCACCTGACGTTCTTGCCCGGCTTCATCTCGCCGGTGGATGAATCTCGCTGGCCGAGCGTGAAGGAATCGGGCAGGTTCTTGTCGTTCGAGACCATGTTCCGGGCGTCGCCGCCGCCCCACTGTGGCCAGTCGGCCGCCCCGGCCAACGCCGTCATACCCAGAAACCCCGCCAACGCGCAACACAACCGCATGCCCATGAACGCACTCCTTTTCGGCACGTGGCTGTGCCAGTATTGCTACCGCGAGGGGCGGGTGGCGTTGGGCAATGTGTCGAGGGCGCGCATGGGGAACAGCGCCGATGGCGTGTGCTGCCCGCGCATGAACTCCGCCAGCCGGGCGACAATATCCGGATGAAGGGCGGCAAGATTGTTGGTTTCGGCGGGATCGGCGGCCAGATCATAGAGTTCGATCTCGCCTGGCTTCAGCACGGCTTTGGGCCCAGGATTCATGCCGGTGCGAATTGCTTTCCAGTTGCCGACGCGCACGGCCTGCTGCCCGCCATACCCGGGCGATTCGCGATAGAGCCACGGTCGCGCTGGTTGCTCGCGCCCCAGCAGGGTCGGGGCAAAACTGATTCCGTCGATGCCGGGTGGCGTAACATCGCCCGCGCCGATCAGTTCCAGCAGCGTCGGCAGCCAGTCTTCGAAGCCCGTGACGCGGTCAGTGACGACGCCGGGTCGGATTTGCCCCGTCCAGCGCACCAGGCAGGGGACGCGGAAGCCCCCCTCGTAATAGGACCCCTTGCGTCCGCGGAACCCGGCAGCGCTATTGAAGAAGTCGGCATCGGTGCCGCCAAGCCGGCTGTAAAGCGGGCCGTTGTCGCTGGTGAAGATGATGATGGTGCGGCGATCGAGGCCCAGATCCGCAACCAGGTCGAGAACCCGGCCAACCTCGCGATCCATTCGAGTAACCATGGCCGCGTAAGCGGCCCGCGGGGTGCGATGTGGCAGATACCCCCTCCCGCCCGGATAGGGCTGCTCGGGAAATGCGCCCTCAAAAGCCTTGAGTGAATCGGCGGGCACCTGCAGCGCCAGATGCGGCACAGTGGTCGGATAATACAGGAAAAACGGGCGGTCCTTGTTGTCTTGAATGAACCGAAGGGCCTCCCGGCTGATGACATCGGGTGCGTAGTCTTTGCCGGAGAATCGCGCGTAGCTTTCGGGCGCATTGACATCTGCTCCGTCGGGCAGCTTCTGATGGGCGGAGAAACCGGGATTATCCAGCGCGATCCGGCGCTCGTTGTCCCACAGATGCGTGGGATAGTAGTTGTGGGCGACGGCCTGGCAGTTATACCCAAAGAAGCGATGAAAGCCTTGTTTGAGGGGATCGCCAGGGCCGCCCACAGCGCCGAGACCCCATTTGCCAAAACCGCCAAGGGCGTAGCCCAGGTGGTTGAGCGTGAGCGGCAGTTTCAGCTCACCCGCGGGAACAGGCTCCTGGCCTTCCCCGCCAGGGCCGATTCCACCGCGGTTTTCGCGGATATAGCCGTGGCCGGGGTGTTTGCCGGTCATCAGGACGCAACGCGAAGGCGCACAGACATTCGACCCGGCGTAGTGCGCCGTGAAGCGCATGCCCTGTGCCGCCAGGCGATCGATGTTGGGCGTGGCAAAGCGATTCTGCCCGAAACAGGAGAGGTCGCCGTAGCCCAGGTCATCGGCAAGGATGAAGATGATGTTCGGCCGCGATTCGGCGGCTGCGCTGCCGGGCGCCGTGGCGATGCACATCAGGCACACGGCGATCAGCATGATGATTGGCCGATGAGACAGGGCGCATCGCATGGTCGGCATGTTACAGCATGACCGCCGCGACACAACCGCGATCGCCCGGATCGCCGGGACGGTGTTCCCGGGTGATTCCCCAGAGGCTTCTGCCTAGGCCATCACGTCGACCGCGTCGTCGCCGCCCATCACCTTGCGCCACATGCGATGGAGCATCTCGCGGCGTTGCTGCTCATGCTGCTGCTGCGACCGGTCCTGGGAATGCTGCTGTTGCGCATCTTCACCGGCGTTACCCGAAGGATTATCGCGCGGGGCCTGCTGTACGTGCAGTTTGTCCACGATGACGCCCTGCGTTTCCAGCGTGTGCTTGAGTTGGCCGAGGCTGTGGCCGACCAGGCGTGTGGCTTCATCATTGCTGGTTTGGAAGGATGCGCTGACGATGCCATCGCGGATCACGATCTGGATGTTGAGCGCGCCCAGTTCGGGCGGATCAAGGCGGATGCGCACGCTGCCGCCGTCGGGGGTAAGCTGCGACCGCAGGGCGGTGACGATATTGGGGTGGTTGTTGTCGACGAAGCTCTCTTCAGCCGGACGGAGCAGCGCTGCCGCGGGCTGTGCCGCCTTTTCCAGCGAAACAAGCTGGATATGGCCGGTTGGGGAAGCAGGCGGCAGCGTTGTCCTGGGCAACTCCAGTTTCGGAAGCGCGGGCTCTTCGGCGACGGCAGGCGGTTGATCAACAAGCTGCCACTCGGGCCGCTGGAGTTGGATGGGCGCCTCCTCGCCCTGGGCCACCCCAAGCGGAGCAGCTCGCAGGGGCATTCCCGCGGTGAACGGCTGCGGGCCGGATGGTGGCGTGGCTTGGTCCGGCCAATCAGCAAATACTGCCTGCGACAGCGAAGGATGGGCGGTCGCGGGAGCCGCATTCGGGGCCCCTTGTTCCGGCGCCTGAGGCATGGACATTTCAACGGGCATGACGGGCATGGGCAACTCGGCCGGCGTCTGGTACTGCGTAAGGTCGGGCGGGTCAGGCTCGTCAGACTCATCGGACAAGGGTTGGACGGGCAGGAGCAGGCTCGTCAGGTCCGGATCGTCGGGCGCATCCAGCGTGGGCAGAATGGGCGCGGACTGGTCATCTTCGCCGACCGGGGCAACGGCGTTGGCCAGGAGCAGACCGGCATCGGTCAGGTTGGCGGTGGCCGCCGGCGGCTTGGGCTGTTCGAGCCGGGGGGCGCCGGGGGCATCCTGCAGCTCGCCGGTTTGCCGGACCGTTTCGACGGCCGCCTGCGGCTGGGGATCGGATGCGGGGTCGGCAGGCTCGGGCGTGATCGAAGCCTGAGGATTGGGCTGAGCGCTGGCCAGGGCCTGCTCGAATGCCTCCGGGTCAGCGGCGGTGTTCTGCCTGGGCGGGGACTTGACGAGGTTGGCGAGGCCGGCGCCGGCGGCATTGATCTCGGGCATGCATTCACTCCTTGGCGGTGGCCTGGGGCTGCCGCATCAACTCCATAATCTTCAGAAGGCGCTGTTGCTCCTGAGGTGTTTTGAACTCGCGGGTGATCTTGGCGGCGATTCGGCTCTCCATAGCCTGAAGATACTGCACGACGATGTCATCGCTGAGGCCGAGGAAGATGGTCTTGACCTGCTTGGCGGGAAGCGTGGTGTAAAGGGAGAGGCTGTCCTGGAAACCCTGATCGACCGCAAGGCGCTGGGCTTCCCTCATCTGCGTTTCAAGGGCAGCGCGGTCGGCGTCCAGCTTCTTGCGGTCGATGTCGATCTGCATCTGGGCAAGCTGCACCTGGCCCTGGAGGTTGGTCAGTTCACGGTGGGCGCGCTCAAGCTGGGTCATGCGGGCGTCGAAGGCCTCGCGAATATGTTCAAGCTGCTCCGCGGCCGGCCGGCCGGCGCGCTCCGCCACCAGCTCTTCGAGCTTCAGCAGGGGTCGCGTGGTGGGCGCCTGCGAGGCGGCTTTGTCGGGCTGCGCTTCGGCAGGTTCGGGGAAGACGATCGCCTTGATCGCGCTGACCTTGTCTCGGCTCAGTCTGCCGGCCTGGTAAAGCCAGCCGACGCCGGCGGCCAGAACCAGGAAGTTGAGGGCGAGGGTCAGGACAATGACGTTGAGCACTCTCTTCATGCGGCATCCCCGCTTTCATCCATCTGGAACTGCTCCTGAAGTTGGTGGAAACTGAGCTGGGTGGTGGCTTCATCCAGGGCAAGATCCTGGCGCCGCCGCAGGTCGCTCATCCATCGCTGGTATTGTCTTTCGCGGACCTTCTCAATGATCTTGCGTTGTTTGGCGGCCTCGGCGAGCGAGGAGCGGGCCTGATCGATCTGCCGCTGCACCATCGCCATTCTCTGCACGAGCGTCATGGCGCGGGCCTGCATCGAGCCGATGAAGCGGCGGTGGGCGGCAAGGAAAGCAAGGTCAAGCCGGCCAACGAGATGGTTGCGGCGGAGGTCGTCTCGGGAGTCCTGGACACTCTGGTCGAGACCCGCGAGCTGATCTCGCAGTTCCTGCATCTGGCGAACGACGAGGGCAAGTTCTCGCTGCCGCTCGCGCTCGATGTTGCTGCGGAGCTTCAGGACGCCTTCAAGCTGAAATACGAAACGTGCCATCGTGCATCATCCATTCATGCGTTCTTGCGGGCATTTCCCTTGGCGGCCTGGGCCTTGAGGACTTTGTCCAATTGCTCGATCCACGCGGACAGGTCCATGAGCTGCTTCCGGGCCTGTTCCAGGTTGCAGGGGGAGTTGGGTTCCTGCTGGAGGAACTGGAGGATTCTGGGGCGAGCCTGCACAGCCAGATCGTTTTCCGGGTTGATGCCGGGAACGTAGGCGCCAACGCTGACGAGATCCTCGATCTCCTGGTAGACGGCCAGCAGCGACAGGCTCCGACGAGCGGCGCGGACCTGTTCCGGCGGCGTCACTTCGCCGCGGACGCGACTGATGCTCTGGAGAACGTCGATCGCGGGGAAATGCCCGCGGTTGGCCAGGGAACGGCTGAGCCAGAGGTGCCCATCGGTGATGCCCTTGATGGCGTCGGCGATGGGCTCGTTGAAGTCGTCGCCCTCGACCAGGACGTTGTAGAAGCCGGTGATGGAGCCGGTGGCGTTTCGGCCGGCGCGTTCCAGAATCTCCGGAAGCAACGCGAAGACACTGGGTGGATAGCCGCGCGTGGCGGGCGGTTCATGGGCAGCCAGGCCGATCTGCCGCTGCGCGTGGGCCAGACGGGTGATGGAATCCATGAGCAGCAGCACATTGAGCCCCATATCGCGGAAGTACTCGGCCACTGTGCAGGCGACTTTGGCGGCGCGAACGCGAAGAAGGGGCGAATCATCGCTGGTGCTGGCGATGACGACACAGCGGGCAAGGCCTTGAGGGCCGAGCGTGTTGATCAGGAATTCCTGCACTTCGCGGCCGCGTTCGCCGATGAGGGCGACGACGGAGACGTCGGCGCTGGTGTATTTGGCGATGCCGGAAATGAGGGTGCTCTTGCCGACGCCGGGGCCGGAGAAGATGCCCATGCGCTGGCCCATGCCACAGGTGTGCAGGCCATCCACCGCGCGAATGCCGGTTCCGATGGGCTGGTCGATGTTCTTGCGCAGCAGGGGCTTGACGCCCCGGCCGTCGATGCGGCGGGACTGACTGAGACACAGGGCAGGCTTGCCGTCAATCGGCTGACCCATGCCGTTGAGGACCCGGCCGAGCAGTTCGCGCGAACACCACATGCGAGGGCTGGAGGCGATATTGTCGAGGCGGTCGCCGGGCGAGACGCCGGAGATTGCCGAGAGGGACATGAGCAACGTGCGGCCCTGGCGGAAACCGATGACCTCGGCCAGCGACGTGCGGCCGCCAAAACTGTGGATGCGGCACAAGGCGCCCACGGGCAGGGCGAGGTCGGCGGCTTCGATGGTCAGGCCGCTGATGCCGGCGACCTGGCCGGCCACGCCAAAGGGCATGCTCGACCGCACGGCGTCGATCTGGGCTTCAAGAAGGCTCACGCGGCCACCTCCCCGGCGGCGGGAAGCAGGTCGGCGGCAATGCGCTCGATCTGGGCATCCAGTTCGCCGTCGATGTGCCCGTGGGCGGTGAAGACCCGACACCCGCCCGGGGCAACAGCGGTGTCCTCGATGACCTCCACATGCTCGAGATCGGGCAGTTGGAGCTTGAGGGCGGGCAGTGCATCCTGTAGGACGGCCGCCTGGGTTGGATGGACCGCAATGCGGATGTCGGAAGCGTGAACCACGAGCCGCAGCGCCTCGACCACATTGGCGACGGCGACGGAAGGATCGGCCATGGCCTGCTTCTTGGTGGCGCGTCGGGCGATGGCGATAGCGAGGTTGATCACATCGCGATGCGCTTCGGCCGCAAGTTCGAGCCGCGAGTCATTGAGTTCGGCAGCGGCGGCGGTCAAGGCCTCGACGGCGGCGGTGAACCGAACACGGTGATCGGCAAGGGCCTGTTCGCGACCCGCCTTCAGACCCTCAGCCCGGCCTTCGGCATGCCCCTTGGCGCGACCCTCGGCATGGCCCTGGGTGCGGGCAGCTTGCCTGAGCCGCTCGGCCTCGGCCTGAGCGGCGATCAGAAGCCGGTCTGCCTGTTCCCGGGCGCGCGTCAACAACACTGCGGCCTGTTTCTCGATGTCTTTCATCGAAAACGGCGCCGCTGCGGCGGGAGCATTAGCGGATTTGATCAGGCCCATAAGTCGTTGATCCATGGTTCAGGCGGCGCGTGCGGCCCGGTCGCCTATACAACCATTTCCTTCTCGCCGCCGCGGCCGGCAATGATGATCTCGCCGGAATCCTCGAGTCGGCGCACGATATCCACGATCTTCTGCTGGGCGGCCTCGACGTCGCTGACGCGAACGGGACCCATATACTGCATGTCCTCGGCGATGAGCTGCGCTGCGCGCTCGGACATGTTCTTGAAAATCTTCTGCTTGAGCTCTTCGCTGGCGGTCTTGAGCGCCAGGGCCAGTTCCTCGTTGTCCACTTCCTTGAGCACCGACTGGATGCCCTTGTCGTTGACGAGCAGGATGTCCTCGAAGACGAACATGAGCCGGCGGATCTGCTCGACAAGATCGGGATCCTCGGCCTCCAGGCCTTCCATGATGCCTTTTTCGGTGGAGCGGTCGGCAAGGTTGAGTATTTCGGCGACAGTCTCGACGCCGCCAGCCTTTTCGAAGGTCTGGCTGACGATGTCCGACAGGCGATGCTCCAGCCCGCGCTCCACTTCCTTAATCACCTCCGGGTTGGTCTGCTCCATGTTGGCGACGCGTTTGACCACCTCGACCTGCTTCTGGCTGGGCAGGCCAACCAGGATTTCCGACGCTTTCTGGGCCGGCAGATGCGCGAGGATCAGCGCGATCGTCTGGGGGTGTTCATCCTGAATGAACGTCAGGAGGTTTTCGCTCTCGGCCTTCTGAAGGAAGGAGAAAGGCGTGGTCTGGACCTGCTGGGTGACCTGCTTGATGACACGGTCGGCATCCTGTTCGGCGAGGCTCTTGCGGAGCAGCGCCTTGGCGTATTCCAGGCCGCCTTCACTGATATAGGAATTGGCCAGGGCAAGGCTGTAGAACTCTGAAAAGACGTCGCGCCGAGCGGCATTGGGGATTTCGCCCAGCGAGGCGATCTCTCGGCTGACTTCCTCGACGGCCTCGGGAGGCAGACGGCGCAGGACTTCCGCGGCCTTATCCTGCTCGAGCGAGACCAGCAGGATCGCCGCCTTTCGTACTCCGGATACATCGATGGACATGGGACACTCCACTCGGGCGTCCGGCCGACGCCGGTTTCACTAGGCCGCTAGGACCGGCTGAGCCATCGCTTGACCAGGTTGGCGGCGGCGTCGGGGTTGTCGTCAACAAGCTGCGACACCTGGCCGAGCATCTCCTGGGCCTTGACCGATTCCTCATCCAGTTCCATGCCGTCGAGGAGAGGCTTGCCCTCGCTGACCTCGCCAATGGTGTCGTCGCTGCTGAGCAGGGGCGGAACGGGCCTCGGCTGGGCGGCGGTGGCGACGGCCGGGGCCGGCGAAGCCTTGCGCACCATATTGGAGACCAGCAGAAGGCTGGCGACCGCCAGCACGCCAAGGGCGATTTCCCGGGCGTGATCGGTCAGCATGAGCGACATGGAAGTCGCGGCGGCCTGCGGCGCCATCGCCACGGGCAGGATGGGATCGGGGCAGGCGTCGACGCGGATCATGTCATCGGTCGCCAGGCCGAGCGAGGTGCGCACCCAGTCGCGCATGCGGGTGGTTTCGGCCGTGATGAAGGAATCGACCAGCTTGATGTCGGGATCCTTGTCGGTGGCGCCGGACCGTCGGCGCAAGTCCTCCACGAAATAGCCCCGGGGAATGAGAACCGTCGCGGACTTGGGCGGCAGCTCCCCGCCGGGTTTGGTGCTCTTGATCTCGGTGCGGCCCATGCCGACGACATTCTCGATGCGGCTCTTGTCGGTGACCGAACTGGTGTCATCGCCGACGGCGGGCGCCTCCATCGGGCCATTCACGACCATGCCGGCCTCGCCGCCGGAGCGCTGGGAAGACTTGTTCTCCTCGTTGGTGGTTTCCTCGCTCTTCGGGGCGGTGACCACCTTCTTGGGGTCGTAGTCCTCGGTGAACTTCTCGACGTGCTCGAAATTCGGACTCACCGTGACGAGCACCACCACGCCATCGATATTCTGGAAAGCCCGGCGGACCTTGTCTTCGTGATAGCGCTCGGAGCGCTCGACCTGGTCGAGCCATTCATCGCTGCCGCCGAGGCCATCCTCATTCCGGAGGTGAAACGACTTGCCGTTGATGATGACACGGACGTTTGAACGATTCAGATTGGCCACGGACCCGGAGACGACGTCGGCGGCCGCCTTGGCGAGCTTGTTATCCGCCGGGCTGCCGGCGCGCATCGTGATGGCCACCATCGCCGAAGGCTCATAGCCTCGCGGGCCACGCTCTCGCTTATCGTCAATGACCACGCGGGCCGTCGCGACATCGGGCAGCTCGTTGACGATCTGCGACAGCGTGGTCTGGCGAACCTGGTTCCAGATCTGCTCCTGCTGGCGGTTGCTCATGAAGGGGCTGGTCTTGGAAATGATCTCGTCGAGGGCGACCTTGGTGTCGCGGGGCATCAGCCCGGAGTAGCTCAGGTCGGCCCAGAGCTCGAGCCGCCGCTCGGAAGGCACGTGAATTCGATCGCCCACCATCCGGTACTTGACGCCCTTGGCCTCCAGCCGGGCGGTGATGAGGGCGATCTCCTCGGATCGCATGGGCTGATCGAGGAGGGCGACTGTCTCCGACTGTCCGGCGAAGGTCGTCCACCAGAACAAGGTCATCAGGATGATGACCACGAGGGTGCCCGCCAGCATCTTCTGGCTGGCGCTCAGGCCCGAAAGCTGGGCCTGAATCCGGCTGAATTGCGTTCTGAGGAATTCCATGGCTGTGCCTTCCTTGGCTTACCAGGATCCACTGCCTGACGCGACCGGGGCCTTCCTGGCCACCGCTGCCGCGCCACGGCCCCTTTCAACCACACGTCGACCCATCACACCTGGATGGTCTTGATCTCCTCATAGGCGTCCATCAGCTTGGCGCGAATCGCCAGGAGCGTCTTGAACGCCAGGTCGGACTTCTCCACCGCCGTCATGACCGTTGAGACATCGTCGGTTCGGCCCGCGGCCAGATCCTCTACCGCGCGGCTGGCATCCTGCTGAAGCTTGGAGACCTCGTCGATGCTCTTCTTGAGCACGTCGGCAAAGCTCGATGAACCAACGCCCTTGCCGCCGCCGGGCGCTGCGGGCGAAAGCCCGCCGGCGACCTTGCCGAGCCCGCCGAGGTTGTGTGCGCCGTTGATCATGAGACCATCCTGTTACGCCAGCAGCCGGAGCGACGCGTTGATCATCGCCTTGGTGACCTCCATCGTCGTCACGTTCGCCTCGTACGCCCGCGAGGCCTCCAGGGCATTGGCAAACTCCACCGGCAGATCAATCTTCGGATACCGCACCATGTTCTGGGCATCGCGATGCGGATGCTGTTGGTCATGGACCATGCGCACGGAAGGATCCTCCTTCACCTGCACATGCACCCCCGGCCTGGAGGCATCATCCGCCCGGCCGGGCATGAACACCGCGACCTTTCGCCGATATGGCCCGTCGCCGCGGGCGTTCCGCGTGGTGTTCAGATTCGCGATGTTCTGCGCGATGGTGTCCAACCGCGTCCGCTGGGCCTGCAATGCGCTCGCGCTGATGTCTAAAGTATCAAGCATGTTCGTCCGTTGCCAGTGGTTCGCAGCCGGTTATCCGGCGCCCATCACATGATTCGCTCCCGCAGCGCCATGGTCATCTGCTCATACTGCTTGCGAAGCAGTTCGACGGCGATGTTGTGCATCATCGCATTCTTCGCCAGGTCGGTGGCAAGCTGCTCCATCGACCGGTTGTTGCGGTCGTGAAACAGGATTCCGCGAATCGGGTGCATGACCTCCTGGTCCATGCCCTCAAACCGGGCCACGCCGCTTCGGTCGCGCGATTCGAGGCTCCGCCGCAGCGTTTCGTGGAATCGCTTGACCGAGAGGTCCTTCTGCCGGAAACCAGGCGTATCCACGTTGGCGATGTTCTCGGCGATGAGCCTGTGGCGGGCGGAGGTGAAGCGGATCACCTGTTCCAACGCCGGCGCGCTGTCCTGGCTCATCATGCGCTCGATGAACATCGCCAACCTCGCTGCGAATCAAACCCTGTGCCGCGGCGGTGGCCAGGGCAAGTCCGATATTCCACTCATTTCATCGGCATTCCACGCCGATTCCGTTCCTGACGCCGCGACGCTCGCTGTCTCGCCGCGCAGGAGTCGCGGCATCGCGCAATTTATGCGCCGGCTTCGACCAGTTCTCCGTCGTCTTTCCATTTCTTGAGCTTCATGCCCAGAGTCCTGACGCCGATGCCCAAAGCGGTAGCCGTCTTGACGCGATGGCCCTTGAACTTCTCGAGCGTGCTGAGGATGACCTGCTTCTCAATGGTCGCCAGCGGCTGGCCGGCCAGATCGCTGGCGGCCGCGACCGCGACGCCGTTGGGTCGGCGCAGCCAGGGCTCGATGGTGGCGGCGCGGATCACGCCTGGCTCCCGTTCGAGCACGCATGCTCGCTCGATGATGTTCTGTAGCTCGCGGACGTTCCCAGGCCAGTCATAATGCTGCATCAGGCGGACGGCGTCGGTCTCGATGTGCCGGAAGACGGACCGGTCGCGCTTGGCAATCTGGTGAAGGAAATGCCGGCAGAGCTCGGGGATGTCGTCGCGGCGGTCGCGCAGCGGCGGCAGCTCTATGGGCACCACGTTCAGGCGATAGAACAGGTCCTGGCGGAACTTGCCGTCGGCGACAAACTGCTCCAGATCGCGGTTGGTCGTGGCGATCACGCGGACATCGACCTGCTGCGTGAGGCTGCTCCCAACTCGCTCAAACTGGCTTTCCTGGAGCACGCGCAGGAGCTTGGCCTGCAGGCCCGCCGCGATCTCGCTGATTTCATCCAGCAGCAGCGTTCCGCCGTCAGCCAGTTCGAAGCGGCCCCGGCGCATGCGGTCAGCGCCTGTGAACGCGCCCTTCTCATGCCCGAACAGCTCGGATTCCAGCAGGTTTTCGGAAAGGGCGGCGCAGTTGACGGCGAGCATGGGACGCTCGTGCCGGTCGGAGGCCGCATGGATCGCGCGGGCGACGACCTCCTTGCCGGTGCCGCTTTCGCCGGTGATCAGCACGGTGGCGCTGCTCTTGGCGACGAGTTCCATCCGCTGGCGGATGTCGGCCATCGCCTGGCTGCCGCCCACGAGCGGCCGGGGTGCGAGGGCGTCGGCCATGCTGCGAAGGGCTTGATTCTCCAGCTTGAGGCGGCTGTGCTCCAGCGTACGCTCCACAAGCAGCTTGATCTCCTCGCCGTCAAAGGGTTTCTGAATGTAGTCGTACGCGCCGAGCTTCATGGCCTCGACCGCCGTATTGACGGTGGCGAAGGCGGTCATGAGGACGACGGGCATGTCCGGCCGAAGCCGGCGGGCTTCCTGGAGCAGTTCGATGCCGGTCATCTTGGGCATCTTCAGGTCTGTGATCATCAGGTCGAAACGGGATGCGCTCAGGCGCGTCACGGCGATCGGGCCGTCGTTGGCCGCCACGATTTCGTGGCCTTCCCTGGCCAGTGTCGCCGCCAGCGAGTCCCGCATCATTTCCTGGTCATCCACGATAAGAATCCGCGCCATGTTTCATCTCCAGAGGCCTGCGCGTGTGTCGAAGCGCACCCTGCTCATATCCTTATTTCAAACTTCGCGCCGCCGCCGTCGCGGTTGGTCGCGCTGATCGCGCCGTCGTGCGATTCAACGATTCGATGCACGATGGCCAGCCCGAGCCCGGTCCCGTCATCCCGAGTCGTGAAGAACGGGTTGAAAATCCGATCGAGCACGTGAACGGGTATGCCCGGACCGGTGTCCTCAACCGCGATCACGAGCTGTCTCGCTTCGGAGCCTTCCCAGGGCGGGCCGAACCGCACGGCCAGCAAACCGCCCTCGCACATCGCCTCGGCCGCATTGAGCACGAGGTTGAGCACCGCCTGGCCCATGAGCAGCGGATCGATTCGAACGGGCATCGGCCGGGGACCGCTAACCTGGCATTCGAGTCGTTTGGCGGCAATCGCTTCGCCGGCAAGGTTGACCGCCTCTTCGACCACATCGGCCAGGTCGGCATCGACGATCGTCGCCCGCATCTCGCGGGTGAACTGGAGCACCTGGCTCACCAGCGCCTCCAGCCGCCGTACACCACCGCTGATCTTGCGCACCAGGTCCAGGGCCGCCGGTCGATCCACAACGTCCTTGCCCAGCAGCGACGCATAGAGCTGAATGCCGCCCAGCGGATTGCGGATTTCGTGCGCCATGCCCGCGGCCATTTCGCCCAGGGCGGCCAGACGGTTGCGGCGCTCGAGCTGGCGGTTCTTTTCGCTCAGCTCGTTCCGCAGGGACAGCACCGTCTGCTCCAGACGCTCATGCGACTGCTGAAGCCTCTCGGTGATCTCGCTGTAGGCGAGAATGATCCGCCCCAGTTCCTCGATGCGCCGGGACGCGTCCGTCGAAGTTGTCTCGGTTGTGGCCTCCATGCCTTGCCGCCAAGGTTCTGCTCCGGCCGGTGGCCGGTCAACTTTGCACATCCATGCTCGACCGCGGTCGGCCATAAGCCGCCGCGGCATAATTCCGATTGACCTGCCGGGCCGACGAAGCCTGATTGATCTGCTTGCCCAGGCTGAGCTTGCGCTGCTGCAGCACCAGGGCATCGTTCCGGTCGGCGGTCGTAATCTGCTCCAGCAGCAGCCTCACCTCGGCCAGCATCGCGTCGGCGCTGGCGCGATGGGTGGCGCCGAGCGGGGCGAAGTACTCGCTCCATCGCTTCTTGGCCGGCGCCACCTCTTTCTCCAGCAGCACAATGCGGTCGAGCGCCTCCTGGCGCATCGCCAGCAGTTGCAGCAGTTCCTCCGTTCGGCCTTGCTGCACGTGCTCATGCTGGACCTCGGCCAGCTTCGCCAGCCGGCGATAACAATCCACTTGCGCCTGAAGCGCCGAGATGACCGGATCGGCTTCCATGCGTGTCCCATTCAGCCGGCCGCGCGGCCGGCACCCGTGCTACTTCCACATGCCCGATTCGCCCGACCATTGCAGCCACTGCTCCCACTGCTGCTTCGATAGGGCGAAACCACTCGATTCAAACATCTCCCGCGGCATCCGCCGCAACATCCATTTGGCCCGTTCATTGGCGGCCTTGGCCTCCTGGTCGCGGCCGAGAGCCACATTGGCGTTTACGATCTGCACATACGCCGCCAGGGCCGATGGATCATCCTGATAACGAAACGCCGCGTCATCATAGAGACGGATGGCCTCGGCATACTGCCCGAGCCCATAGACGCAGTCGGCCCGATAGAAGTGGGCCAGCTTAAGATACATCCGATCGACGTCCTTCGTCGCCCCGCCGGTGCGGTAGTACTCGATGACCTTGAAGTACAGGTCGCGAGCCCGGGCGAGGCGGTCATTGCGGGCCTTGGCCGCCTCGGCGACATCCACCGCCGGCTGGGTGGCCGGGCCGGCAGCCTGGGCGGTGCGAATCCGGTCCTCCAGGATGGTTGCGCTCTTGCGATAGCCGTCGGCCATGATGAACAGCAACTGGCCCATGCGCTCATCGTCCGGATACCGCCGGGTCGCCTCCTCCAGCTTGGCGATGGCCGGCTCATACCGGCCGGTCCGGTGATAGAGCTGGGCCAGCTCAATCAGCGCCTCGGCGAATTCCTGCGCTTCCGGCGTGATCTGCGGGTTGTCATCGATGACGGCCCTGAGAACTTCCTCAGCGCGGCGATAGGTGTCGGGCCCCTTGGCCACATACGCCCGCGCCAGAGGAACGCCGGCCTTCGAGGCCGCCAGGCTCTTCGGATACCGGAACTGGCAATGTTTGTAAGAAGCGATGGCCTTGTCCAGCAGGCCCGCCGCGTGATAGGCATGCCCCAACCGAAGCAGCGCCTCGGGGGTCTGCGGATCGCTGGGCCGTTCCGCGGCGAACATCTCGATTGCCGAAATCACGCGTGGCAGATCGGCCGCCGCGTCGTACAACTCTACGGCCTTCCATAGCGACTGTCCGTGGCCGGCGTCGTCCTTGAGCGTCAGCGCTTTGGCATGAGCAACAAAAGCATCACCGGCCTTGCCCCGCAGTTCGCGGGCCTTCTTCAGGGCAAGGCGAGCGGCATATTCCGATTCCTCGCTTCCGGCCGCCGCCTCCACCTGGTCCGCCCGCTTCTCAAACAGCCGGGCAATCCGGGCGAAGAACTCCGGCGCGGGCTTCGGCAGCAGTACCTGCTCCAGCGCCATCACTTCCAGGGCGCCTTCATAACGCCCATTCTCCGACAGCAGTTGCGATGCCTGCCGCAGCGCCGAAATCGCCTCATCCCGCAGCGCGGGCGCGACCGTCGGGCGATCCTTGATATAGCGGACGACATCCTGAAGGTCCGTCAGGCCCGCTTCTTCCTCACCCAGGCCGATCCGGGACACGCCACGCCCCAGACGCGCCGGTTGGGCGACGCGCGAGTCCGAATGGCTGGTCATCACCGTCGCGAAAAACGAATTGGCCTCGCGGTGGTCTTTCTGCTGCTGACGAATCCGGCCAAGGGCATAGGCGGCGTCCGCATCCAGCGGATGCTGCACGCGCAGCAGGTCGCGGGCGACGCGGATGAAACGCTCGGCCTCGTCTAGGTTGCCGAGCTTCCATTCGCAATAGCCGATCCAGTAGTTGAACTGCCCCTGATCAACGAGTTCGCGGGCATTGAGTTTAAGGGCATCGGCCAGCATCCGGCGGGCTTTCGCGAAATCGCCCTGGTCAACCAGAACGTGCGCCTTTTCGCCCATGGCCCAGGCTCGCTCGCTGGCTGTCAGGCCCGGACTCACCAAGTATTCATCCAGCGCAACAGCCGCCTCGTGCAAATCGTGCAATAGCTGCAATTCGATGATCCGACGGTGCCATTTCAGCGCCAGGTCGGCATCCAGAATCATCGCCTTTCGATAGTGGAAGATCGCCTCCGTGGGCCTACCAAGCGCCTCATAGCTCTCGGCCAGGCGACGATGGGTCTGGGCCTCGGGCTCGATGCCGGAGGCAAGCCCCAGCTCAGTCTGGCGGATAATCCGGCGGTGGTTTTCCGGAATGTTGAGCTTCAGATGCCGTTGGCCGAGTTCCAACGCCTCGCCTAGCAACAGACGTGCTGCGCCTGCCTGGTGCGTCGAAAGTTTCGGGTTCTCCAGCAACTCGCTCAGAAGAGCAATGGCCGCGTCGGCTCGCTCCTGCTTGACGTACCGGCGGGCCACGTCAAGCTGCTGAGCGATGCTGGGCCCTGGTTGCGGATCGATCAGTAGATAGGCGGCATAGCCGAACAGGCCGAGGGAAAACAGCAGAAGCGGCAACTGCCAGAGTTGAGCCAGACGGGATGTTGCGCGCCCGGACACGATGGCCTCCATGCCTCCGTCAATGGCGCCGATCAAGAAAACCGGCCCGCGTTCAACTTGAGGCAATCCTTGCCCCGCGTCAAACCGGGAACCGCCTGCCGCGATAGGATTTACGCAGGCACCGCGGCAGCGGCCGCCCATCAACATGTCAGTCTAACCCATGGTCCAATAAACGCAAGCGCGAAGTTGGGCAATCTGCAAGGAATAAGCAATTCCTGCCGGTTACGGCAGTTCGGCATGTCGGGATGCCACGCTGAGAAAACGCATGCGCATTTCGTACAGGACCGTGTCCAGCAGTTGTTTTTCGTCCGCGTCGAGGTTGTTGACGGTCTTCTCTTCGAGAACGCCCAGCATGTCGAGGTTGTATTTCGCCAGGTCCAGGTCAAGCATAGGCCGACCGCCCCGCATGCTCACCTCGCCCAGATAAACCAGTATCTGGGTAACCAGAGATTGAACGAGATTGGCAAAATTCGCCTTGGGGGCGCTCTGGGTGCGACCGCTCGGCAACGGGGCAGTCGCCGCGGCTGTGGCGGCCTGGCCGATGACCCCCGCGGGGGCCGCGGACGCCGTACGGGCCTGCGCTTCCTGCTCCGCAAGCCGCTTCTTTTCGGCCTGGGCCTGCTTTTTCCAGTCGCTGTCAATGTTCAACTCGGCCATATTCGGGCTCCTGAAGCTCGTTGCCTCTTTGCAATCAAGTGCGAAGCGGTTACGATAACAGGTCTTGCGATGGTGGGATAGGCCCCCATCGCGCGTTTGTTTGATACGGACAGAGGAACGTATGGCCGAGAATCAGCCCGATACCGCCGTCCAGGACCAGCCCGCCGGCGCGGAAGCGCAGCCGCAGTACAATATCCGCGTCGAGGATGCCGGTCCGGCGACGAAGAAGGTATTCATCGAGGTCCCCAAGGACACCGTCACCGCCAAGATCGCCGAGCAATACAAGGAACTGCGCCAGGGCGCGGCCATTCCCGGCTTCCGCAAAGGCCGCGCGCCTCAGAAGCTCATCGAGAAGAAATTCAGCACCGACGTCAAGGAGCAGGTTCGCCGCACCCTCATCAGTGACAGCTATGAGGCAGCGGTCGAGCAGAACAAGCTTCAGGTGATCGGCGAGCCCGAGTTCGAGAATCCGGAGCAGATCACGCTCGACGAGGATCAGGCGATGAGCTTCTCCTTCTCGATCGAGGTCCAGCCGGACATCGAACTGCCCGAGCTGAAGGGCATCAAGGTCAGGAAGCCCAGGATCACCATCACCGAAGACCACATCAGCCAGGCGATGCAGAACCTGCGCGAGCAGCAGGGAACCATCGTGCCCGTCGAGGGTCGCGGCGTTCAGGCCAGGGACACCATCACCGCCGACGTGCATGTCAAACTCGAAGGCAGCGAGGTTGCCCATCAGCATGACACGCAGATCGCCGTTCGGCCGGGGCGCATTCTCGGGCTGGACATCAGAGATTTCGACGAGCAACTCGCCGGGGCCAATGCCGGTGAGACGCGCACGATCGTGGTCAAGGTGCCCGACACCTATCCCACGGAGGCCATCCGCGGGAAAGACGTGCAGATCGAAGTGACCGTGAAGGACATCAAGAAGCTTGAGCCGGTGGAACTGAATCAGGCGTTCCTGGACAGCCTCGGGTTCAGCAACGAGCAGGAGCTTCGCGACGCCCTGCGGGAACAGATGGACGAGCGCATCCGCTTCGACATCCAGTCGGCCATGCGGCGTCAGGTCACCGATCACCTGATGGGCAGCGTCAACGTGCAGATTCCCTCGAAACTCTCGGATCGGCAGGCCGAACGCGTGGTGAACCGCCGGGCCGTCAATATGCTGATGAGAGGCGTGCCGCAGGAACGGATCGCCGCCAACATCGAGCAGATTCGCGCCGGTGCCGGCGAGGAAGCCGCCCGCGAGCTTAAGAGCTTCTTCATTCTCCAAAAAGTAGCTGAGAAGTATGACGTAGACATCAGCGAGGCCGAGTTGAACGGGCGCATCGCGATGATCGCCCTTCAGCAGGGCCGGCGCCCGGAGAAGCTGCGACAGGAACTGGAGCGTGATCAGGCGACGCTCACGAATCTGTATGTGACGATTCGCGAGGAAAAGGCCCTGGACAAGGTGCTGGAAGAAGCCGAGATCGAGGAAGTCGAGCCGACGGCCGAACAGCAGAAGGCAGTGGTCGAGCCGCAGGCCGAGGGCGAGTCCTCCGCGACTTAAGCAGATACGACCCCTCCCGGCAATCCGGGATAGGGCAGGGTGAGGACTCTCCTCGCCATCGCATGAGAAGACCCGCATGCCCACGTCAAACCGCGTGGGCATGCTTTTTAGCCGGGAAACGAGCATGTCCCAGATTCAGGCGCCCAAAGGCTTCGAGGATGTCCTTCCCGCGGATGCATGGCGATGGCAGGCGGTCGAGGGGATCGCACGCGAGGTCGCCGCGCTCTACCACTACCAGGAGGTCCGCACGCCCGTGCTCGAGCACACCGAGCTGTTTCACCGAGGCGTCGGCGAGACATCCGACATCGTCAGGAAGGAGACCTACACGTTCGACGATCGCGGCGGCCGATCCATGACCATGCGCCCCGAGGGCACCGCCGGCGTGGTCCGCGCAGTCATCGAACACGGCCTGATCGCACAGGAAGGGGCGCGGGTGAAAGTGTTCTACATCGCTCCCAACTTCCGCGCGGAAAACGTACAGAAGGGCCGGCTTCGCCAGCACCACCAGTTCGGCGTCGAGGCGTTCGGCATCGCCCAGCCCGAGCAGGACGTGGAGTGCATCCTGCTTCAGCTCGAGTTCTACCGGCGCTGCGGACTCAGGGATTTGGCGCTGCGCATTAACAGCCTCGGTGACGCCGAGAGCAAGGCCGGCTATCGCGACGCCCTGCGGTCGTTCCTGGAGCCAAACGCATCCCGCATGAGCGAGGATTCGCAGCGGCGCCTCAAGGAGAATCCCCTCCGTATCCTCGACAGCAAGGATCCGCGCGATGTCCAGGCCTGCGAAGGCGCTCCGGCCGCTTATGAGTACCTCTCGCCCAGGAGCCGCGGGCACTTCGATCGCGTGTCGGCATTGCTCAAGGATGCCGGCGTGCCGTTCGCGGCCGACGGCACGCTCGTGCGCGGCTTCGACTATTACACCGACACGCTCTGGGAAGTCACCGCCGGGGGCCTGGGCGCGCAGAACGCCGTCGGCGGCGGCGGCCGCTATGACAACCTGGTGGAGACGTTGGGCGGCCGGCCGACGCCCGGCGTCGGTTTCGGCTCGGGCATCGAACGGCTGCTGATCGCGCTGGAGGCGCAAGGCATCGCCCTGCCGACTCAGCGCAAGCCCCTGATCTGGCTCGTCGCCCTCGGCGATGCCGCTCGCGATGCCCAGTGGCAGCTCCTGCGCGAGCTGCGCCAGGCCGGCTTCTCGGCCGATATGGACTATTCGCCGCGCTCAGCCAAGGCCCAGTTCAAGGTGGCCGACCGGGAAAAAGCCGCAATGTGCCTGATCCTGGGCGACACCGAATTGTCGCAGGGCACCATCGTGGCAAAGGACTTGGCGACCGGCCAGCAGGCCACCCTCGCCCGCGGGCGGATCATCGATCACCTGACGCAAGCCACGCAGGCATGAGGGTGGGCCGGGCGCCATGATGCAACCGCTCGCCATCATGGCGTCTGATGCAGGGCCAGCGGCGCCCCGGCGGGCTGGCTGGTGGGCGAGGGCTCGCCCGGAAGGCGCAACGACAACCGCCCGGTGGCGCGAAGCAGATTCAAATAGAACACCTTCAAATCGTAAGTCTCGCTGGCGCGGTCCAGCTCGGCCGCAAGCAGGCGGTCGCGGGCAATGACAGCGTCGAGGTTGGTGCCAAAGCCCGCCTTCTCGAAGCCCTCGGCCTGCCGCACAGCGTCGCTGGCCGCCTTGATCTGCAGGTCAAGCTGCTCCAATCGTTGATGGCTGCGCAGGAGGTTCTGGTGGGCGACCTGGACCTCCTGAAGCACCTGGCGACGGGTGAGGTTCGCCTGGCGAAGCTCGGAGAGCGCCCGCCGCACGTCGGCCTTGATGACGCCGCCGGTGAAAATCGGAAGGTTCAGGTTGAACAGCGCGTTCCATTCGCTCTCGGTGGGCTCGCTCTCGCGCGACAGGTAGTAATTCAGATTGACGCTGATCGAGGGGTAATACTGACCATACGCAGCCTTCACCGCAAACCGGGCGGTCTCGATGGCGGCGGCGGCCGCCGCCAGGTCCTGTCGATACAGCAGCGCGAGGGTCTCGAGCTTGTCCAGGTCGGGAAGGTCCGGCGGCAGATCGAGGGTGTCGACCAGGGGGCTGGCCTGCACGGGCGTGCCGGTCAGAAATGCCAGCACCGCCCTGCCGTTGGCGGTGTCGTTCTGGGCGGCAATGAGCGATACGCGCGTTCCGGCCACCTGGGCGGCGCGCTGTGACACATCCAGTGGCCGCCCGAGGCCCGCGCGGAGTTGCTGCTGCACCTCGTTGAGCCGCGCCTCCTGCGCCTGGAGCGAATTCTGAAGCACGCGCACCGACTCCTCAGCGCGAAGAATCTGATAGTAGATCCGGGAGACATCCAGCAGGACGACCGCCTGGGCATCCAGCAGCAGCGCACGCTGAAGCAGGATGTTGCGGGATGCTGCGCGGTAGCTGTTCAGGTCCGAGAAGCCATTGAACACATTGGCCCGGGCATTCAGGGGAACGTCGGTGCGCTCGACCGGGCTGTCTTCGGTGCGGCTGTCGCCGGCATCGACTGCCGAGTGACTTGGCGAGAGCTGAACCGTGGGCAGGAAGGCGGCGGCGGCGCGGTCCTTGGCGATCAGGGCCTGCAGGTACTCCTCGCCGCGAATGCCCAGGCGTTCGTTATGCTGGTTCGCCAGGGCCAAGGCGGTCTGGAGAGTGAGCGGATCGCCGCGGTCAAACGGCACATCCGTCGGGGCGTCTTGATCGAGAATGCTGCGGTATGCGGCAACCTCCCTGGCCTGGTCAACCTTGCATCCCTGGACCATGCCCACGGCCAGAGCACACACAGCGGCAATAAGGATACGGAGTCGAATCATGGCGTGTTCTCTTTCCAGCCCAGTCCACCGCGCAGCACACGCAGGATGTGGCCGGCGAGGACTTCCTCCCTGAGGTTTTCAGGACCGTACAACATGGCCGAGCGCACCAGGCTGGGGATGAACACGGCGGTGAGCAGGGGATGCGGATCCGACCAGACGCCCTGACGCGTGCCGCGGCGAAGGACGCCGGCAATGAGGTCCGCCAGCTCCTGGCGCGTCCGGGCCACGCGCGGATCATGGGCCAGGTGCCTGGCCGTCCGCATCAGCTCGAAGAGGTGGGGGTGACGGAAAGCGTGGCTGACCATGTGACGGACGATCTGTTCAAGGCTTGAACCCGCGGCCTGCCCTCTGGCCGCCTGGCCGCGAAGGTCCATCACGAGCTGGACCAGGCCATCGTGGATCAGCGTTGCGTAGAGGTCATCCTTGCTCTCGAAATAGGTGTAGAGCGTGCCCTTGCCGACATGGGCGGCAGCGGCGACTTCATCAAGGCGCACCTCGTGAAACGGCCGGCTGGCGAAGAGCCGCGCTGCGGCCTCGATGATCTTGTGTCGCTTCTTGTCGTTAGGTCTTTGCATGGCCGATGGTGGACCGCCCACGACGAGGGTATACTTGTTCCATGGTCAAAACCGACCCGTCAGTATTGTAAAGCGGTCGCCGCGGGCGTCAAAGGGCACAGCATGATCGGTCGATGGTTTAAGTTGTTGGGCGTCATGGGGGCGATGGCATGCACGGCGGCGGGGTGCAATCGTTCTGAGCAGCCAAAGGGTGACGCGAGGCGCCAGACGGCGCCCGTGGCGGTCACCGTGCAGCCCGTGCGCGTCGAGCCGATGCAGAAATGGGTGGCGGTTGTCGGCACGCTTCACGGACAGGAAGACGCGACCATCACCGCCAAGGTCAGCGGCCGTATCGCCGAAATCCGCCACGACGTCGGTGACCAGGTCCAGCCCGGGCAGGTGCTGGCGCAGCTTGAGCTTCAGGATTACGATCTGGCAGTGCGCCAGAAGGAACTCGCGGTCGGCGAGGTGCTGGCAAAATTAAACCTGTCAAGCGTTCCCTCCAGCGACTTCAGCCCGACCGAGGTGCCCACGGTCAAGCGTGCCAAGCTCCAGGCCGACAACGCCAAGGCGAAGTACGAGCGAGGCCGGCAACTCCACGACCAGGATCCGCCGCTGTTGAGCGACCAGGACTTCGCTGACCTGAAAACCGCGTGGGAAGTCGCCAGCGCAAATTACGACGTGGAGTTGCTCGCAGCGCGATCGCTGCTGGCACAGGTCGAGGCAAGGCTGGCGGATCTGGACCTGGCGAAACAGAGCCTGATGGATGCGACCATCCGCGCCCCCTACCTGCCCGCGACCCGGCCAAGCCGGATTGGCGGCGATTCCTACGCCGTGTCATCGCGCCTCATCGCCATCGGCGAGTACGTCCGCGAGGGCACAGCGCTGTTTCGACTCGTGGATGACGATCCGGTGAAGCTGCGGGCAACCGCGTCCGAACGATTCGTCGCCCAGATCAAGAACGGCCAGAAGGTTCGCCTGGGCATGGAGGCCTACGGCCAGGAGGAGTTCTGGGGCGAGGTTTCCCGCATCAATCCGCAGATCGACCCGGCCAATCGCACCTTCGAAATCGAAGTCCTGGTCCCCAATCCGCAGAAACGCCTCAAGCCCGGCGCGTTCGCCAAGGCATGGGTCTATACCCATGTGGACCCGAAGGTCGTCTTCGTGCCGGCCAGCGCCGTGGTGTCCTTCGCCGGGGTGAACAAGGTCTTCACAGTGCGCGAGGGCAAGGCGGCCGAGATCGTCTTCGAGGCCGGCCAGAAGCGCGGCGACCTGGTCGAGGTGCTCGCGGGCCTCAATGGCTCGGAAACGATCGTGATCGATAATCTCAACAAGCTGGCCAACGGCACGCCGGTGACGATCAAGGGCGCCCCGCCCGGAGGCGCCGCCCAGACCAGCGCCCGCCCATGAGCGAAAAACGCCATCGCCCATACCTCGATCCCTACCTCAACGCCGTGCGGCGGCACGGAGCGCGGTTTGAATCGCTGCTCTGGGCCAGCCCGCAGACGCAGGCGCTGCGTTTCGAGGCAATCGCGCGGCTGTGCGACCTGAACGGCATGAACGCGCTCGATGTTGGCTGCGGGCGGGCCGACCTGCTCGAGTGGTTGCTGGCGCGCAACATCCGGCCGGCCCATTACCTCGGGCTCGAAGCCGTGCCCGAACTGGCCGAAGCCGCCCGCAAGAAGCGCCTGCCCGATTGCCAGATCATCCAGGCCGACTTCGTTTGCGAGCCGCACCGCCTTCTCGCCGGCGCTGATGTGGTCCTCTTCTGCGGATCGCTCAATACACTGTCGGTCGACGACTTTTATCGGACTCTGCGGGTGGCGTTCGAGGCAGCGACCTGCGCCCTGGTCTTCAACTTCCTCTGCTCGCCGCGGCTGGCGTCGGCCGATTGGCTGACGTGGCATCGGGTCGAGGATGTCGAGCATTTCCTCGGCACGGTGGGAGGAACAGTGCGTAAGCTGGACGGCTATTACGAGGGTGATTGCACAATCATCGCTGAGAGGGCCGCCGATTGAGTTGCCCGGTCGGCCCATTTTGCCGCGACTACCAATTACCGACGTTCGCGGTATCATTTCACAGGCTTCACGGAGGAAGTGCCTATGTCTATCCGCATGGACCGCGCGTTGGTCGCATCTCTGTTTGCCTCGCTCTTGCTGGCCATCGTGGCGCCTGGGTGCAAGAAGAACAAACCGCTGAACTATGGGCAGGAACTGCCGCCGGGGCAGATGGCGCTGCGCAAGATATCGCCGGATGAATATCCGGACTTCTCGAAATGCACTTGGAACCTGGGCATGCTGCCGCGTTCCATCGATGCCAGCCTGCTGTACATGTCCAAGCCGAGCAGCAAGCAGTATTACCCCTATCTCGACATCACCCACGACCGCGCGGTGGCGAGCCTGCGGGCGATGCGGGAACTGGTCAATCAGGCGGGCGGCATGGACCGGGCGGCGGCAGGGCCGTTCATCGACAAGCAGATCCGCGAGAACTTCGAGGTCTACAAGTCGATCGGCGCGCCCAATCCGGATGGGCCGGGCTACACCGATCGCGTCCTGTTCACCGGCTATTGCACGCCAGACCGCGAGGCGAGCCTGACGCGTACCGGACCATTTCAGTATCCTTTGCACAAGCGCCCGGCGGACCTGGTCTCCGACCAGACGACCGGCGAGACGGTCGGACGAAAACTGCCCGATGGCACGATCGCGCCCTACTGGACGCGGGCGGAGATTGAGACGCAGAATAAACTGGCCGGCAACGAGCTCGTGTGGCTCAAGAGCCGCTGGGAGGCGTACATCGTGACCGTCCAGGGCTCGGCGCGGCTGAAGTTGACCGATGGCCGGATCATGGAGATCGGCTATGCCGGACACAACGGGTACGAATACACCAGCCCCGGCAAGCAGATGGTGGCCGAAGGCGCGATCACCAAGGACCAGCTCAGCCTCAAAGGCATGACGGCGTATTTCGCCGCTCATCCCGAGGCGATGGACAAGTACCTGTCGGCCAACAAGCGGACAGTGTTCTTCATGGACCGTCCCGGCGGGCCATTTGGCAAGCTGAATGTGCCGGTGACCACCTTCGCGACGATCGCGACGGACAAGGAAGTCTATCCGCGGGCGATGCCGGCGTTTCTGGATGTGCCGGTGCCGGTGAGCGGCGATTCGGAGAAGAAGTTCCTGTTCAACGGGTTCATGATGGATCAGGATGCGGGCGGGGCGATCCGGGCCGCGGGGCGCTGCGACATTTACATGGGCATCGGCAACGAGGCTGAGGCGAAGGCGGGACATCAGTACAACGAAGGTGCGCTGTATTATGTTGCGTTGAAGCCGGAGCTTGTGTCCAAGTACACGCAGGCCGGGCAGTAAGCGGCTTAGCGGCCGGCGATCCATGCGCCGATGCTGCCGGCGCGATGGGCGATGGGGCGGGGAAGTTGAAACACGAAGTCGCCAAGGCACGAAGGCGGCCGTGAAGGGGATGGACAGGGCGGCGAGAGTGAAATCTGTACTGTGGGACATTTCGGGACATTTTGGGACATGGATGAGGTGTAAGGGGTTGAGGGGAAGGGGATTGGGGGAAATGGGGGTGCGTGTTGCGTGTTGCG
>CAZMXI010000056.1:0-27333 GCA_964570205.1 uncultured Tepidisphaeraceae bacterium | reverse complement strand
GTAACCCCCTGTCTCCCCATATTATGCCCATGCCCGGAAATTTGGGCACGCCCCAGATGCCCTTCATCCACGCCAAGCTTGACAGCGGCCTGATCGATCGGCAAATAGTCGGCCGACAGGCTTCTGTCTGGCGCGGGGGCTGCGATCTTGGGCAAGGCCAGTGTCATGGTTTACTCAAAACGCGAGGCGCTCATTGCCGCAACCTCCGCCGCGTGCTGCCGGCGCAGGTGATTCCGCAGGTCCAAAACCGTGTCTTTGGCGCTGCCGCACACCGGGCAGATCGGCCGGCGGCCAAGGCCCTCGCTGGTAAACTCCGCCCGGCTCGCCAGCAGCCCGCAGCGTCGCTTCAGTTCACGGCGGTCGGGCTTGACGGCCGGCGCTGGCTGCGGTGCCCGCGCCGCCTTCAGCGCCGCCTTTAGCTCCGCCGTCAGCTCGGCCACGCGGCTCTCGGCCGCGCACAGCTCATCCCATAGCGCCCGTTGCGTGGCCCTGGCGCGGTCGTCATCCGCCAGGCTCGGCAGCTTGATGGCCATGGAGCATCCCGGGCAGCACACCCGCCGGCCTGTCGAGGCGCGTTCGCAGTGCATGGCGGCGGGAATCGCGAAGGTGCATCCGCACGAGCAGCACGCCACGATACGCAGCCGGATCATCGCCGGAATCACGCCCACAAGGCCGGCCGCCCCCGGTGCTGCCGACGATTCGACACAAACACCGGGGGCGGGTCCAGCGGCAGAAAGGTTTAGTTCGGCAGCGGCCGCCGATACATCGCTGTTCGTGCCCGCCGCTGCCGTGGCCGCATCCGTACGGCCAGAATTCTTCTCATGCTGGGTTGGGGCCAATGTCATGGATGGCCCTCCAGAAAGTGTGCCTGCGCCCCCAGCAGCGTCATCACAACCTGGCTGATCGCATCGCGTTCGGCGGCCGATTCCAGATCGGCCGCGATGCTGATTTGCTCGCCCTCGCCCTCAACGCCGATCGCATCGGCGCGGCGTGGATTCCACGGCCGGGGCCTGCGATACGCGATGGCGCGCCGGCCGTGCGGCAGATCCTCAACCACGATGAGCCCGGCATCTTTGATCCGCTCGGCCAGGGCGCGCAGCCCGCCGCGCGTGTCGCCGGCCGCGAGCTTGCTGATGGCTTCAATGGGGACGGGGCTGTCGGGGCTGGTGCTCATGCCGCCTTGCCCTCCAGTTGAGCCTTAATCCACTTCTCAGCCTGCGCCGCGTATTTCGCCGATCGTTCGATGCCGACATAGCGCCGGCCGCTGCGCAGCGCCGCCAAACCAGTCGTGCCGTTGCCGCTGAACGGGTCAAGGATCACATCGCCCGGATTGCTCGCCATCAGGATGCACCGGGCCGCGATGTCCAGCGGCAGTTGCGGCGGGGCGTTATCGAACGGCACGGCCTCACTGCTGGTGCCTTGCACGCGGCTGATCTGCCAGATGTTGTCGGGAACTCTGCCGTCCGGGTTGGCGCGGGCGTCCCCGATCTTCAGCCTGACGCTCTCCACGCGGATGTCCCAGCCATTGAAGATGAACCCGCTGGGCTTTTTGGTGTAGTAGTGGACGAACCGCGCGCTGGGGGCGAGGTTGGCGCTGGTGTAGCGGCTGAAGCTTTCCCACCAGATGATGCAGCGCCGCCGGTGCAGACCGGCCTTGCGCAGCTCCAGCCCGATGAAGTCATCGTAGGTGTCATCGATCATCACGAACATCGAACCATCGTCCGCCAGCAGCCGAGCCGCCGCCCTGATCCACTCTCCGCAAAGCTTCACGTACTGGTCTGGCGTGAGCCGATCGCCGGTCGGGTCCGAGTCATAGCGCCAGCCGTTGTTGTAGGGCGGGTCCGCGAACACGACGCGCACCGATCCGGCTTCCATCGACCGCATGCGGTCGATGCAATCGCCTTGGATGATGCGACACGTGTTTGGAAGCGTTGTCTTCCCGGCCTCAGCGATCGCCTTGGCTCGCACTTGCTGATTGTGTTGGTTCGATGCCGCGCTCACGCTCAGTTCGCCGGCAAGGACCCTTTGGTACAGGCCCTTGGCCTCCAATCGCAGATTGCGGACGCGCTCCACCTGGCGGTAATTGACGCCGAATCGCAAAGCCGCATACTCGCTGGACTTGCCGGAAAGTAGCGACGGTTGTCGCTCTTTTTCCGACGGCCTGCCCAGCTTCCGCGTCTTGGCCAGTTCATCCATGAATTGCTCGGCCAGGATGACGCGCTGGCCATCGGTGAGGTTCCGATGATTGCACTGGCTCACCACGTACTCGACTGGGCTTCCCCACTTCGGATCGAAGTCGATCGTCCTGGCCTCAATCCCCAGTTCTTCGCATGCCCTGGCGCGATGCCTGCCATCCAGGATCATCCCATCCAAAAGCACGATCGGGTTCTGTTGACGGGTCTGCTGGATGGATGCCTTCAAGGCCGCAAACTCGGCATCCGTCATCGGCGGCAACCGCTCCGCCAGGGGATGCGGCTTGAGCTTACTGCCCAGTCCGCTCGCTTTCGCCTTGTGGTTCGCCTTCGCCATGTCCGTGGCCCTCTTCCCTGAATTCCCTGGCCGGTTATGCCGCCGCGTTCTCGACTGTGCCCATTCGAGCTTCGTTCAACTTCTCTTCGATGGCCTCGCGGCTGATGCCAAGGCCACGGGCGAGGCGGACGATGTTGTGGCCACGGATCGGAGGGCACGGCCTTGCCAACCACTTCTGCATCGTTCCCCTCGCGATGATCGTCCTGTCGCAGAATGCAACGACGCTAAGGCCGGTATCCTCAATCGCCCGCCGAAGCCAACTGCCAAAGTGCGTGGGTCCTTTCATATGAGTCCTCTTTGTATTTCGTTATCCCATGATACTAAAAGATACACAGGTGTCAAGACCGAATTTGCTTTTTTGTATCATGGGGTACATCATGGGCGCAGTTCTACGATGGAGTAACCATTTTGGTGACCCATTTCGGCGACTGGCTACGGAAGGCGATCGCCGCCATCCCGATGGATCAGGTGGAGTTCGCAGCGCATGCAGGAATTCCGCGCGCTACCCTCAGTAAGTGGCTTGCATCTCCCAATCCACCAATCCGCCCAGCGAACGTCACTCGCCTAGCTCGCGGACTCGGGATCGTTCCTCATGAGTTGCGGGCCAAGTTAGACGAAGCCGCTGTGTACGTTGCAGATCAGAAATTCCGACACCCACCCCAACCTCCTGGCGTCACCGCCCGCATTCCGATTGCGCCTGGCATGTACACCCTTACGCGCAAGAAGATAATCAGCGACGGCCACATCGTCTCGACAGTTCCCGATGAGTCCGCGACCTACTTCGCGGCTCTCGTAGGCGGTAACCAAGGCTGCGCTCTATTTGCTGTCTGCCTGTCACTTGACCCAGCCACGGCCAGAATCGAGCCAGCCCACTATGTCGTTGAACTCCATGGTGAAGACGGCGATTTCATTTTCTGCTGGCTTGGTGAAGATGGTCCCTCCCCCAACGGAACCTTCATCATCAGTGCCCCGCTCAGGCAATCTGACCTGATGATCACGAAGCCCCTGCATCGGAAGCAAGGCCACCATGTTCGCCGGGACCAAGTCAAGCGACTGGGCAAGGTGGTGGTTTTCCAGCAGTACAATTTCGTAGGCGTGGCTGTTTCGGGAAAGCCAGAGCAGCAGTAGAGTTACCTTCCATGCCCCGTTTTCCTCGGGAAATCCGCAGTTCTGTGGGGTTCCCAAACAACTTCCGCCCTCGCCGCCAGTTACGTTCTGCGGCGTCGCTTTGCCCCGCTGAAATGCTGGCAGTTCCAGCCATCGCCACAAGCCGCAACCCGGTGCGATCAATTCATCTGCGCAACCCTATTGCAGCCAGCGACAGAAAACCGATAATGCTCCTGTCCGATACATCCGGCATTTGGCCGCCCCGCAGTGCGGCCTGGAAAGCGAGCGAGCTGACAGCGTTGTGAATCTCGGCCCCGACTGACTTCACCAGCGCTGACAGTTCGCCGCCCGCCACGGATGGCATCGACCAAGCCCCGACCAGCATCCCGCCTCGCTGAATTCCCTCAGGCATTCCGCGCGCCGTTGCCTGTCGAGAATGAGCTCACCGCCCGCCTCTGGCATGCGTGGATTGATCGCCAGGACAAGGCCGCGTTCCATCGCCTCTGTGAGCTGTACCTGCCCCGCGCCCGCTTCGTCGCCTGCGGCCTCAAGCGCCGAAAGCCCGACTTCTACTCCGATCCGATCGATGAGCTGATCGCCGATGGCGTCCTGGGCGTGATGGGCTGCATCCGCAACATGAAGGCCTACGCGCCGCAGGCCATCCCCGCCTTCATGAACCGTTGCATTCGCCAGTACATCGTCGATGGCGTGTGCGGCCGCCATTGGGCCGGCAAGACCGCGCGCCTGGCCGATGCCGTCATCGCCAACGCCCGCGCTGCGTTGGTTGTCGAGCTGGGCCGAATGCCCGAGCGGGCCGAGCTGCTGGCCAGCGTGGCCCGGTCGATCAAGAATCCCGCATTCTACATCGACCTGCCCCGCCACCGCGGCCAGTCATCGGAGGATGGCAAGGATGTCTTCCGTGGCCGTGCCAGCGATGCCCCCGCCCCCGACCAGCGGGCCATCAACGCCGACATCCGCCGCCTGGCGTTCAAGGCCATCAAGGACCCCATCGATCGCAAGATCCTCCGCCGCATCCTCCGGGGCGACAGCCAGGCCGACATCGCCCGCGAGTTCGGCATCACCCGGCAGTACGTGCAACAGCGCCTCAACGGCGCGCTGTGGTCCGCGCGCATGAGCGCGGAGCTGGCCGAGCATGCGCAAGCGCAGCCGGCCAAGGTGAAACCGTTGCGGGCAGGCCGGCCGTTGCCGGCCCCCGCCCAAGCCCCCGCCCTGCGGGCGGCGTGTTGATCAAGCAATCGCCCCACGCCCTGGCGTGCGGCAAGGAAAGGACGTGAACCGTGGCGGAATTGACCACTGAAGAGCGCGTGGCCGCGCTGGAGCAAGCCGTTCAGTACTTAGCCTGGCGTCTTTCTCAGGTATGGGTGCGGGCGAACATCGACGGCAAGCCCGATCCCGAGCTGCAGCGCATGGGCAATCCGCTTGATCCGACGATCGACCCGCGCCAGTAACGTTACCGCCCGCAAGCCGGGCACAACACAAAGGAAGGACGCAATGGGAATTCTCGACTTGATTGAACGCGACCACGCCAAGGAACTGAGCGCGGCGTGGGATGTCTATTTCGACGCGCTCGATAAGGATGCGACTGACCCCAAGACGGTTGCCGCCTTCAAGGCCGCCGCCGCCACGCTGGGCAAGTTGCCGGCCGACATCGCCGCCGATCGCAGCACGATCATGGAGGCCCGTCGCCTGCAGCGCATTATCGCCGACGGCGCGGGCACCGAAGATCAGGCGGACGCCGCCAGCCAGCGTATGCACGAATCCGCCGAGCAACTGCAGCGCAAGATAGCGGAACTTCAAAAAGCCCACGCCAGGCTTGTCCACGAGTGCCGAGCGGTGCATCTGCGGTTCTCAGATGCGCAGGCCGCCGGCCATCAGCTTCGCGACCTGGCCGCCGGGCATCCCGAACTCGGCCAGCGCCTGCGCTGAACCGCTGACCGACTGGCTGTCTTCCACGAAAGGAATAGCCCCGATGGCACTTCGTATCACCCCTGATGGCAAGTTGCACGATACCGCCGGGATGACGGCGTCGCAGCGGATTGAGCTTGGCCTCGCCGGCGCTCGCCCGCCCCAGTGCGACCAGATGGCCCCGTCGCCAGCGCTGGATGTTCGGTTCAAGCTCCCGGAAAGCCCGGCCGAAATCGCTGGAATCGATCACAGCAAGCTCTCGGCCTTCGATCGAATCATTGCTGGCCTGAAACCTCTTCCTCCGGCGGCATGATGGCCCAGCGTACGCCAGCCCCGGCGCGTGCCAGGTCGCTCAACCGCACGGCCGGGCTGGCGGTTTACAGCTTCGGGCGATGAGCAAGGAAACGTGATGCGGATCGAATTGGAAAAAGAGCTTCGGGCACTGGGCGCTTGGGACCTGGCTGTGTGCATTTGCGGTAAGGACTACCCGATTCGGCCGCTGGTGATGGCAGACCTGAAGTTCCTGGCCGACATGCAGGCTGGCCGGGTGGATGACATCGCCAAGATCGAAGCCTTCTATCGCGGCCTGTTTATGTGCGAAGAGCCCCCCGAACTGGGCGGCCTTGAGCTTATGGCCATGTACACGATCGTGGGCATCGCGAGCAACCATGCCGCACAGATCGCGGCCGGGCACGCGGTGAAAATGCGAAGAGGTGAGGTATGAGCGCTGGCGTTTTTCAGGCTGGGTCGGCGGTTGGCAAGATGGGGATGGATGCCTCCGGGTTCGTCTCGGGGATGCTCCAGGCGCAGTCCATCGCGCAGCTTTTCCCGCAGACTGTCACCAATTTCATCGCCAATCCGCTGCTGGGGGTGATCGGGCTGCTGAAGGATGTGGGCAGCGCCATCGCGGACCTGATCGGCGGGTTCGCCAACATGGCGGATGACATGGGGGCGCTGGCCGAGAGCGTGGGGGTGAACGTCCAATGGCTGACCAGCCTGGGCAAGGTGGCCGAGCTGTCGCGCGGGTCGATCGACGGCGTGGCCGAGGCGGTGAAGTTCCTGGGCAAGAACATGGCCGAGTCGGCCACCAGCGCCGACATCGCGGCGACGTTCGACAGGATCGGCGTAGCCGTGCGCGATGCGGCGGGCAGCATGCGGCCGCTGGAGGAAGTCTTCATGGAGGTGGGCGAGGCGATTAAGGCCCTGCCCAGCGGCGCTGAGCGCACGCAGGTGGCGATGGACCTGCTGGGGCGCAGCGGCACGACGATGATCGCCACGTTCATGCAGGGCCGCCAAGAAATCCAGCGGCTGATGGCGACGGCCGATGAGTTCGGGGCATCCATCACCGATGCCGAGGCGCAGGCGGGCGGGGCGTTCAACAAGCTGCTCGGGCAGATTAAGTGGGCATGGGAAGGGATCAAGCAGGAATTAGCCCTACCACTCATGGAATCATTGACCCCGGTCTTTGAGGAACTGCTGGGGTGGATCAGGGCCAACCAGCCCACGATCAAGGCGTTTGTGCGGGATGTGGCCGATATGCTCGTGAATATCGCGAAAATCATTGCCGGCCTGCTCCCGACGCTGAACACCCTCTTGCAGGGGATTCAGAACATCGGTTCGTTCATGAAGTACGCCACGCCGGTCGGGTGGGCGTACCAAGCAATATCCGCGGTCGCCAGCGGCCCGAATGTGGCAAGCGCGCCATCGCAGCAGCCGAGCTACGGCGGCGGCGGCGGCATGCCTCAGCCAGCACAGATCAATGTTTACAACCGCGTTGACGGCGCGGTGACCGAGTCCGATGTGCGCCGGACGGCGCGAAAGACGGAAGACAGCCTGCGCGATGCTTTGCGGCGGCTGGAGTCTCAGCAGATGGCGCGGGACGCCGCGTACCGCATGTAGGCCGCTGGCTGAAAGGCTGGCGGGACGATCGGGGGTTGGATTGGGTTAGAGACGGTAGAGTAAAGGAATGCGGCAAATTTGGAGCTATTACGGGGAAGGCATGTCCGGGCGAGTTGGCAAGGATGCCGGCTTCCCGATCCCCGATGAACCCCAACGAATCGAGCGCGCATCACGCGCGCGATTCCTCTGGAATGCCGCCATCAGCGCTCATGCACACACAAATGATTGAAGATCAGTCATTTATGTCATGCCGAATCGCTTTCGATGCATCATCGAAGGCCGTTTTCAGCCCCACCAGCCCATGCGCCCGCCTCGCGCCCGCGCGCCCGGATGTTCGCCCCAAAAACCGCCTTGGCGCTATCAGGAACGCGGTTCAACATATACTCCCCTGTTGATACCAAGCCGATCAGCCAGGAAAATCCCGTTTTCCCACTCTTGCCGAACGCCGCGCGTAAGTCCCGCAGGATCAACCGAATCCCACCGTTTTCCGTCCACGTCCCGTCAAATCCCGTTTCTCCTTTCCCTTTACGCCACCCGCCATCCCGCACCTGCCAAGTGCGGCATGACCGGTCGGCTCACGACCAGAAGCAGGGGAAGCCCGTGCTCTTCACCACTGACAACTCGCAACTGACCACGGACCGCCCCAAAACGAACCCAACCAAAACCAAGGCAGAACCCCTTGGCGCTACTGAAACCGCCATTTCCACCCCTCCACCCCTCACGCAAAATGACAGAACAAACCCCATCCGCACCAGCTTCGTCCCCACGCCCATTTCAAGCAATATCAAGACAAATGCGACACAATGCGACGAAATGCGACAGAACCCACTCTCACCACTCCAGCTCATCATGCAACACGCAATCCGCAACCCCAATCCCCCCAACCGACTGCCACCCAATGATTTACATTTCATCCATGTCCCATTTTGTCCCGAAATGTCCCACATCCCATTATCAGTTCTTTCTTTCAGTAGGCATCGGTGGCCCGGTCTCCCTCCCATTTGTGTTCTTCGCGGACGCTATCTGCCCCTCAGTATCCTGCGGTTCTTCTCCCTGCTTAATCGCTTGCCAAGCCCGGCCAGCCTGCTACCATGAGCCCATCCGGGGAGTTCCCGCCCGCAACGAGGACAATCCATCATGACTCGCTCACGCCCCTTCACTCATCTGACTCTTCTGATTGCGCTGTTGGTGCCGCCAACGCTCGCCGCGGCCCAGGCCCTGCAACACCTGCCCGAAAAGCCCATGTTGCTTTTCAAGGTGAACAACCCAAGGGCCGTCAGCACCGCTCTGGCCGAGTTCTTCGCCCGACTCGGCATCGATCAGCTTGAACCGGGCCTGCGGGACCCGCTCGCTTTGCTCAAGAGGCGACTGAACCTCCACAATGGAATCGACGAAGGCGGCGAGCTGGTGATCGCCATGTACGACGAGGTTATGGCCGGGACGCAGCCTCGCTTCCTGGCGCTGATTCCGGTGAGCGACTATCGGGCCTTCCTCGGCAACTTTCCCCAGGGCGGCAAGGCGGGGAATCTGGACACCGTCGAGTTCCCCGGTGCGATGATCTACGCCGCCAGCCGCGGCCGATACGCCGTCCTGACGCCGAACCGCGAACTGATGGATGAAAAGACGGGCGGCCTGGAGTTGGCCGCGCCGCTGGCAAAGGTGCTTCAGGAGCGGGATGCGGCGATCTACGTGAACACCCGGGTCCTGGCCGAGAAGTTCCTGCCGCACATCCAGGGCATGAGGGCATTCCTGGCCGAGGCGCAGCGACGCGATGCCATCGATCTGCTGGGCCCGCGCGAGGCCCTGGAACGCACCTGGGGCGCGCAGATGCTGGCGGTGGTGGAGCAGTTGCTCCAGGAATCCGATGGCTGCGCGGCCGGCCTGAAGCTCGACAAGGACGGCATCACCAGCACTTCCGTGTTTTCGTTCAACCCTGATTCGCGGCTGGGGCGGGCCGTCGTCGGTCTCAAGAGCAGCGCCGACGATCTGCTGGCCGAACTGCCGGCCGGTCAGTACCTCGCGGTGGGTGGCGTGGCCGGTGGCGGCGAGACGCTCTGGTCGATGTATGAGACAGGCTTCCTGGACGCGGTCCGTGCGCTGACATTGCCCGAGGCCGAAGCGCGCAAGGTCGAAGACCAGTTGTCGGCCATGAAGCGAGCGGTCTCGTCGATGTCACGGATGAGCATAGGTTTGCTCGGCCCCAAGGCCGGCCGTGGCGGTCTGGTCCGGAGCACGTGGGTCTTGCACGGCGACGCCGAAGCATTCGTATCGCTGGCGCGCATGATGGCCCAGGAGGGCGACGCCATCACCAATCTCGCGCTGCCCGGCCTCACACCCAGGATGACCTTCACGGACCAGGCCATCAAGGCGGACGGGCTTGCATTCAGCGCATCCACCGTGGAGTTCGGCGCGGCCAACGCTGAACCCGAATTGCGGGAGGCGATTCAGTTCTTCACCGCCGTCTTCGGCCAGACGGCGACGAATCACTACGGCGTCTTGGACCCCAAGAGGCTGGTGGGCGGCACCAACCTGGACGAAACGGAACTGGCCGCCGCCGTCAGGGCTGCCAGGGCGGCCTCAGGTCCCCTTGCGCAAAGCAGCGTGATCCGCGCGGCGGCATCCCGTCTTCCACGCGAGAAGCTCGCGGTGCTGTATGTCGATTTGGGCGCGGCCATCACCACCGGCCTGGAGCAGGCTCGGGCCGCTGGGGCTCCGGCACCGATGCTGCGCCTGCCGGCGAACCAGCCCATGCTGGGGATCTCCCTGGCGACGGAGGGATCGTCCCTCCGAGTGGATTCGCACGTGCCGACGGACCTGGTGGCGAACATCGCCTCGGCCATCTTCCAATGGCAGATCGGACAGGGCATGATGCGCTGATGGCCGGGCTTCGGACGCGGTTGGCCCATGATTCAGTCGTTTCGGCGGCGCAAACCTTTGCAGACGGCTTTGTAAGCCAGCGGTGCGGCCATGTCCGGCTCCAGAGTGAACCGGGTCAGGTCAAAGCAGTACATGTACGGATCGTCTGCCCGACCCTGGAGCTTGAAGTGACGGAAGCCCATGTCGTACAGGCCCTTCATCTCCGTGTGGGTGAGATTGCAGTTGCGCCGGCGACTCCCCAGCTTGTCGGCGTGGATCGGCGACTGACATGCCTGCACAACGGCGTCGATCTCCCCCTGCACCCGGAACATCTCCTCCGGCGTCGTCGCGAGCTGAATGCGGGCGTACAACTCGTAATGATGCTCCCTCGCGGGGCAGTCGGCCACGCAGTTCTCGTTGACAATGATCTCGGCCTTGTCGCGGTCCAACTGCTCCATCAGCCGCATGTCGCGACAGTCGTCCGGATGCACGACGTATCGATGAAAGCGATCGCCCAACCGCCGGTAGTAATCGGGCTTGCCCTTTCCCCCGTCGAACGTGACCTTGATGATCGAGGCGACCTGACGAAGCTGTGGATAGAGCTGCGAAATGCGCCTGGAGAGCAGATCGCTGACGACGATGACGCCGTTCAGGTCCGTATGCCGGCTGACGCACTGCAGAATCTGGTTGCAAACGGGGTCGTCCAGATCCTTCTCGTCGAGCAGATGATTGGTGAAGGTCGGGAAGTAGCCGATCCCGCGGGCGTGCATCGCATTCAGGAGGGCCGGGAGCTGGCCGGGGTCGATCGCGAACTTGGAGAATCGGCCAGCGTTCCAACGGACTGCGGGAGCGCCGTGCATAGCCTCGACTCCGACCGTCGTATCGAAGCCCCGCCTCATGAGATCGATGTAGTCGAGGACCATCCGGGTGAAGATGAACATCCCCGAGACATTGAAACGCGCTTCCGGCCAATCTGGATGAAGGGCCTTCAGGCCCAGGGGAACACCGGGGGTCATCACACACGGACTCCTGTCTCTTCATCCAGCGCCACGGGCGAATCGCGATGTGGTCGGCCATGCCAACAGGAATCTGCCGTCGTGCGCTGCGACGTCTGGAAATGCTGCCCTGAAACTCCGTACCCGAGTATACCACCGATTCTCTCCCCTACAAATCGGCTGTTCGCCGAGGCGCTCACTCCAGGTCACAATGCCCGCGACGGGCGTGGGGGCGATAACAGTCGCGGACCCGGCTCATCCCGCGAAAAATGCCTGCTTTGCGCCGGTAGTTGAGGTTACAATGATGAACCGCGGAGCGTAGGGCCCGCTTGCGGGAGTACTCATGAGAAACTGCATGCCGTTCCTTGCCGTCCTTGCCGTCCTTGTGGCCGGGGCTGATGCCCAGCCGGTCACGCGGCCGACCACCCAGCCGGCCGATCCGGAAGTCGCCCTGCTGATCGAGCAATTGGGCGACATTGATCCGGCCGTGCGCGAAAGCGCCAGTGAAAGGCTGAAGCAGATCGGCAAGCCGGCGCTGCCCCAGATTCGGCAGGCTGTGGAAAGCGGCGATCCCGAGATCCGTTCCAGCGCTGCGGCGCTGGTGCGGCGCATCGAACGCCGTCCCATTCCCCAGCCGAGCGCGCCGGGGCCGAATCGCTCGATGTCGCGGAGCATCCGAGTGAGCGGCGGAACGACGACGATCAACTCCAGCGAGAACGGGCGGAAGATTACCACGGTCATCAGTCCCGATCGGATCGAAATGACCGTGACCGGTCTGGTGGACGGCAAGGAGGCCACCGAGACCTATACCGCTGGCAGCCCCGATGAGCTGAAACAGGAGGATCCGGAACTGTTCAGGCTATACGAGGAACAGACGGGGGTCCTGAACAAGATGCAAGGCGGCGTGGTTCTTCAACAGCGGCTGGGCGCTGGAGCACAGATCCTGCCGCCGCTTGGTCTTGTCGGGCCGGTCAAGGTGCAGGATAGGGTCGTGGACTTGCAGCTCAGGGCGATGAGGGCCATGGGAGGAGCCAATGCCCGTGACCGCGTGGAACTGACGAAACTCTTCATGCAACTGCGGCAAGCGGAACCGGCCAATGCGACCGACGAGCAGCGGGATCGGTATTACCAGCAGTTCTATGAAACCAGCGACAAAGTTCGCGAAGTCCTGGAAGCGATCAAGGTTGAGGATACGGACAACGTGCTGGCTCCGCCGGCCAAGTGGCGGCTGGGTGTTGTCATCGCCACCGACACCGACAACGGGCTGAAGGTTGCACACGTCGTCTCCGGCAGCCGCGGCGAATTGCTCGGGATGAAGAAGGACGACGTGATCCGGCAGGTGAACGGCGCTGCGGTGAAGGATGTCGCCGCGCTGCACAAGGCGCTGGCCGAAGCCAAAGCGCCGGTCAGCGTCGAGATTGTGCGAGATGGCAAGGCGATGGCGCTCAAGGAGAAGACCAAGGAAGAGGCCAAGCCTTGATGTCGCCCAACCCGCCGTCACGGCGTCTTGACGCCGATAGCCTGGCCCTCCGCAGTGGCGAACCGAAGGTAGAAGTTCCAGTCGAACACCACATCGACGCACTTGACCACCAGGCGATTAGGGCCTTGCCTGATCGCGACGGTCACGACATCCTGATCCGGTGATCCGGCGCGCCGTTCGGTGTTGTAGGTGTGAACCAGCTTGCCGTTAAGCCAGACCCGGATGTAGTCATCGCTGCCAACCATGAGTTTGGCATTGGGGATGTCCCTTGGGCTGACGACCGTGGCGACCGCATAGGCGGCCGCGTGCTCGGGCATTCCGTAAAGCGAATCCAGGTCGATCTTCCCCGCCTCATCGGAGCCCTGGAAGTTCTTGGTCTGCCAAGTGGCGCCGGCGGGGGCGGGCCGCGTGCCATCCAGGGCCGACTCATCGGGCACGAACTCCTTGTCCAGGGCCTGCTGCTGTTGATCGCCGCCGAAGTCGGATTCTTCAAATCCAAAAGGTCCGAGCACGGACCATGATGTGATGTAACGCGCATCGCCAAACGGCACAGCGCCGCCCGGCGCGGGGACATCCAGGACGTTGGATGCCGCAGTCGCCTTGCCGGCCGGGGGTGAGGTTGCCGGTGAATCCGATTGACCGCCGCCTTTGCAGCCGGTGATCAGAGCCGACCCCAGAATCGCCGCGACGATCGTCCATTGCCTGCATGTCATGTATGCCTCTCTTTCCCTTGACCTCGACGAGTATAGCGATCTCTTGCGGGGACGCCACCCAAATGCGCGCGGCGCGCCATCTCGTGGAGCGTTTGCCGTTCGTCCCGCCAGATGCTATTCTCTTCGCCGCCAACAGAGGAGCACCCGTGACAAAACACCACCTTCTGGCATTCGTGGCGGGCATTCTGGCGATCGGGGGCTGTTCGCCCAAGACGCAGCCGGCCGCCAAGATCGACACCGCGCCTCAAGTCGTTCCGATTCCTGCCAACAACTTTGCTGTTCAGTGGAAGGCCGAACTGCCGCTGCAGGGCGGCCAGATCAAGCGAATTGTGGCTTGGGATCAGTTCGTCTTCGCGCTGAGCACGGACAACGTCTGGTACTGGATCAGCCGGTCCAGCGGGCGCCTTGTGACGATTCTGCGCGCCGCCGAGCCAATGGAGCGGGCGTTTGCCCCGATGATGATCGGCGATCGCGTCTATTTTCCCGCCGGCACCCGGATCAAGGTGTACAATCTGCGAGGCGAGAAGCAGGATGAAATCCCACTTGCCTACAGCATTTCCAGCGATGGCATGGGCGTCGAACAGATCGTGTACATTGGCATCGACCACCAGAATGGCGGACGTATCGCCGCCATTCCCGTGAAGCAGCGCGTATTCCAGGGGAACTACAACCTCACGCCCATATGGGAAGTGATGACCCGCAGCCAGCTTTCCGCGGCCCCGGCGATCCAGGCCGGCAACCTCTATTTCGGCGGTCGCGACGGCAACGTTTATGCCGTTCGCGCTCAGACGGCCCTGGTCCTCTGGCCCGGCCGCGGCGGCCACTTCTCGACGAACGGCACCATTCTCGCCGATATTAAGGCGGACAAGGATGGCGTATACATCGCCTCGGCCGATTCCAAACTCTACTGCCTTGATTTGAATGACGGGCACCAGATCTGGTGCTGGTACGCCGGCCATGCCCTGGATGAGACGAGCACCCCGGTCGTCACGTCGAATTTCGTGTACCTTCACGCGCCTCATGTGGGCGTTGCCGCGATTGACAAGGGGGCCAAACAGGAGATCCGCCCGGCCAAATGGATCATCCCCGATGGACGGCAGGTTCTCTCGCTGGATGAGCGCAACATTTACGTCGCCAGCAAGGACGGCTCGATACTGGCCGCCGACCGTCAGACCGGCAAGGTGCTTTATCGATCGGCCCGGGATGGGTATGCCTGCTTTGCCAGCTGCACGGGTTTGAGCGATGGCATGGTCTTCGCCGCAGACGCCGATGGCGCGATTCTGGCCGTGCGCCCGGTCAACCGTGGCGCCGCCGTCGGCGAAATGGCATCCGTGCGGTAAGACGTTTCCGCATCCGTCAAGAAAGCCGCCCCGTTTTCGCATCATGCCTGTCGAAAACGAGGCGGCTTCTGTATTCCACGCAGCGCTTGCGGTATCTTCCAAAGTCTATGTCCGACCTGATTTCCGTCAAACGCGCTCTGGTTTCCGTATCCGACAAAACCGGCCTGCATGAGTTTGCCAAGGCACTGTACCAGGAGTTCGGCGTCGAACTGATCAGCACCGGTGGCACAGCGAAGTTCCTGCGTCAGCAGGGCTTGCCGGTCAAGGATGTGTCGGAACTGACCGGCTTTCCCGAGATGATGGATGGCCGGATCAAGACGCTGCACCCGAAGGTGCATGGCGGGTTGCTGGCCGTTCGCGACAATCTCGAGCACCGCTCGGCCATGGATCAGCACGGCATCGCGGCCATCGACCTGGTCTGCATCAACCTTTATCCGTTCGAGCAGACCATCAGCAGGCCGAATGTGACCTTTGAGGAGGCCATCGAGAATATCGACATAGGCGGTCCGGCCATGGTGCGGTCCGCGTCGAAGAACCATCGCTACGTCATGGTGGTTACGGCGCCGGAGCAATACCGGCAGGTGCTGGATGAACTGCGACAGCGCGGCGGGGCATCCACCGAAGCACTTCGCCGCCAACTTGCCCAGAAGGCATTTGCCCACACCGCCGCCTACGACACCCGCATTGCCGCATATTTGGAAGAGCAGGGGGCCGGCGCCGGAATGCCCGGTTCACTGAACCTGGTGTTGGCGAAGAAGCAGGAGTTGCGCTATGGTGAGAATCCTCACCAGCTCGCCGCGCTCTATGTCGATCGCCAGCCGCCCGAAGCGTCCGTGGCCTACGCCACCCAACTGCACGGCAAGGAACTGTCGTATATCAACCTGCTCGACGCCGATGGGGCGCTGAATACGGTGAAGGAGTTCAGCGAGCCGGCCGCCTGCATCGTCAAGCACACAACGCCGTGCGGCTGCGCCGTCGGGGCTGACCCGGCTTCCGCTTTTGCGCGCGCCTTTGAAGGCGACCCTTTGGCCGCCTTCGGCGGCATCGTGGCGTTGAATCGCCCGGTTGACCTGGCGACGGCAGAGGCGATCACGTCCATCAAGGTGTTTCTAGAGGTCATCGTGGCTCCCGCTTATCGTGCGGACGCGCTGGAACTGCTGCGAAGCCGCTGGAAGAACGTCCGCCTGCTGGAGGTTGGTCCGATCGAGCCTCTCGCCGCCCGCAGCCGGGAGTATCACCTGCACCGCATCGTCGGCGGTTACCTTGTGCAGCAGCGCGATCTGGCCGGCGTGGACCAGGCCGACTGGAAGGTTGTATCCAGCCGTCTGCCGACGGAACGGGAAACGGCCGATCTGCGGTTTGCCTGGCTGGTCTGTAAACACGTGAAGAGCAACGCGATTGCCATCGTCAAGGATGGGATGCTCCTGGGCGCTGGCGCTGGACAGCAAGACAGGGTTAATGCCGCGAGAATCGCCGTCGCCAAGTCCGGTCATCGCGTCCGGGAAGGCATCGCTGCCTCGGATGCTTTCTTTCCCTTCCCGGACGGCCCGCAGCTCCTGCTGGATGCCGGCGTGATCGCGATCATCCAGCCGGGCGGATCGGTGAAAGACCAGGACAGCATCGACGCGGTGAACAAGGCGGGCGCGGTGATGATTTTCACCGGGCAGCGGCATTTCATGCACTGAAACGCTCGATCTGCCCGGCGCCCATCGCTTGCCTATACTTCACACTTGGCCGGGTCCGTCCTGCCTTGCCGCCCGCTGTGTTGCGGGCGTGATCAGCACCTGCCCCACGCGCTGCTGTGAGACCGATACGACTCGCACCTGGTAGGCGCCCAGCGGCACTGTGTCCCCCGGATGCGGCCACCGCGCCAATTGCTGGATGATGTATCCGTTGAGCGTGTCCACGTCCTCGGTCTCCAGGTCGCCCAGATTCAGCTTCTCCTTCAGGTCGTGCATCGGATACAGGCCGTTCACGCGGTAGTTCTCTCCCTCGGCGATAAACGTCGATGGCGTGGTGATGTCGAATTCATCCTCGATTTCGCCGACCAGTTCCTCGATCACATCCTCCAGCGTTACGATGCCGCGCGTCGCTCCGTATTCGTCCACGACCACGGCCATGTGGATGTGGCTGTTCTGGAACTGCCGGAGCAGCCGGGGCACCGGCAGCAACTCCGGCACGAAAAGCACATCCCGTTTGATCTGTCGCAGGTCGATGTCGCCGGAGCCGATCACGTGCACTGCGGAGCCGGGCAGCCCATTGGCCACGGCGATTGCTTCGCCGCCGGCCGTCTTCTCGTCGGTAAAGCGCAGCCGCCCGGGAATCAGCTTCAGGTGGTTGAACAGGTCCTTCATATGCGCCAGCCCGATGACGTGGTCGATGTCGCCATCGCAGAGGGGCAGACGCGTGTAGGCGCTCTTCTGAACGATTCGCAGCACCTCTCCGATCGGCTGGTCGAGCGTCAGGTAATCCACCTCGGTGCGCGGGGTCATGATCTGGCGGACCTTCAGCTCGCCGAACTCGAACGCCGATCGCAGGAGTTGCCCGCTGCCCTTGCCGATGGTGCCCCGCTCGATGGACTCGGCCAGCAGCATTCGCAATTCATCCGCCGTGTGCGGAAGGCCATGGTGCGTTCCCTGGTGGATGTCCACGCCTGACCATTTCAGCAACAGGTTGCTCGCGGAATTCAGAAACCAGATCGCGGGATAGAACACATATGTGAAGATCACCAGCGGCACCGCGATGGCCGGAAGCAGCTTGTCTGGGTTCAATATTGCCCAGTTCTTGGGCGCGACTTCGCCCACGACCACGTGCAGGAAGGTGCTGATGCCCAGCGCGATGACGATCGCGATCGGGTGATGCACCTCCCCCGTGCCGTGCAGTCCGATCCAACTGAGGGGCGCCTCGAGCAGGGCGGCCACCGCTGGTTCCGTGATGTAGCCCAGCCCGAGGCTGGCGAGGGTGATTCCAAGCTGGCATGTTGACAGGTACAGGTCCAGTTTTCGTTTGATGCTGAGCGCCAAGCGAGACAGGAGGTTCGTCCCGCCCTCGAGTTCCAGCCGAGATGCCCGGGCGCCCACCGCGGCGAACTCCGCCGCCACGAAATAGCCGTTCAAGGCCACCAGTCCCAGCGTTCCCAGAATCTTCCATACGATGTCCACAGTCGGCCTCTCCTAGCGTATTTGCCGGGGTCCCGCCGGCAACCAAGGTCTCCTAGATGGCCTGCGCCACTCGATCCATCAGCCGCTCCACGCGCTCCAGTCGCTCCGCGCGGACCGTCTGCTGACTCAGCCATGCGCATGTAGCCTCCACCTGCCGGGCGGCCAGTTCCGCAAATCGCTCCGCGATCCGCTCGTTCGCCTTCCTCGTCCGCGACGTCACCTCATTGCTCAGCTTCTCGACCAGCCACACCACCATGCCGAATGAACCGATGACCAAGAGGTCCATGCCCCAGAAGGTCGCGTGATGCAGTGCCATGATCACCGCCAGTAGATAGGGGGCCGCTTCGGAGTACTCCGTCAGTTTCCGGCCGCCCGGAAGCGCCTTTAGGAGCTTTCGGAACAGCATTGTGTCCCGCGGCGACTGGTCCCAACGTTGCGTGAGCCAAGCGTTCAGATCATCCAATTCCTGCGTGGCGATGCGCCCAGCCTCGGCCGGATCGAACTTCGTGCGCCGGTAGTCCTCACCGTCGGCTTCGGTACGAAGCATCATGCCGTCGCCCAGAAGGTCGTCCATTCGGCTTTGCAGGATGCGGAACTGATCGGTCAGTATCCCCGCGAAGTCCGGCAGCGGGCCCGCCTCGGTGTTCGACAGGGGGGGCTCGATTCGCGTCGCGTGCCCGCCCATCAGCACATCCCACGCTGTTCGAGGCAACCGCAGCAGAAGCCCCGGCACTTGCCGCACCCGCTGCAACAACCGCTGCGGTCCCATGAGAAACAGCACGCTTTGTTCCTGCATGCGACGCTGAAGCTGACTGGTCGCCGGCGCCAGATCGACTCCCGGAGCGGGAACCGCCATGGCGCGAAGACCCGCCATCAGGCGATGGATCTCCTCATGCCTGTGTGCGAGTGGCGCAGTCACCTGGTCACGCAGCCGCTCCAGCATGTCGCGGCAGCGCGTCCGCAACGCGGCGGCACGCAGCGCGCCGGACTGCTCCGAACGAAACGCCTGCCCCAGCCCCGCGGTTGCTTCCCTCAGCGATGCCAGGCTGGCATCGGGCGGGGGCTCATACGCCGCATCGTCCCTGGCTACCACGTACAGGCACGCCTGCGGGTATCCGCGATCCGATAGCTGCCGCCGATAATCCTCCACCACGGCAGCTTCCTCGCACTTGTTCATCACAAACAGCGACGGGAGGGCATATCGCAGCGCAAGGCGATAATAGGGCAGCAGTTCTGTCATCTGATACTTCTCAGGTGTGACGACGAACACAATCGCCTCTGCCCAGCGGAAGACGCGGTCGGCCTCGGCGTGGTGCACCGGCTGATCGCCGTCGAGATCGGGCGTGTCCACAATCGTGATGGCCGCCGTCACCGGATGGTCATGCCGCACCACCACCAGCGTGCCCGCCTCGCCCCGCGCCGGCAGATCCTGCGGCGCGATGCGCCTTGCCGCCAGTCCTAGCCACCCGGCCGGCACGCTGGCACCGCCGTGTATGGCCACCGCTCCGCTGGTGAACGTCCGCCGGAAGCTCGTGCCGGATACTTCGGTCTCCAGCAGGCGGTTGACGATAGTGCTCTTGCCCGTTCCCGTCCCTCCCAGAACGCAAACCATCGGCCGATGCCCGCTGTCCTTATGGAGATGGAACCGTAGCGCGCGAATGTCCGATTGGCTCCGCTCGATCGCCGGTCCCACACACTGCGATCCGTTCGCCGCGCGCAGCCCCTCCGCTTCCTTCTCAAGGTCCAGGAGCAGCGTCGCCAGCGACTCGATGCCATCGTCCATGCCGGCCGACAAGATTAGACCGGCCGTGCCAAAAGTGCAAAGCGCGGCAGGCCTGTCCCAAGTCCGGTGCCCCGCGCAAAAACGGCGCTTCCTGGTGCGATTGGCAAACTGCGGGAACGGCTGTATCATCCCCGCTCTTTTGTCATTCTTTAACAGAGATTGAGTGATTATGCTTGTGGGGGCTGTTTCCAATACGGTTGGCCGCGTTGACGCATTGTCGGACGCCATAGGCGTGCTCTGGGAATGCGGCGCTGAACGTCTATACCACTGCGGCGATGTGGGGGGGCGGCATGTGCTCGATGTCCTGGCTGATATGGACTCGGCATTTGTCTGGGGCGAGCGCGACGCCGATCGGATGGGCCTGCTTCGCCAGGCACAACGCGTCGGCGTGATTTGTCATGGGGTGCTCGGAGATTTCGAGATCGATGGCAAGCGGTTCGCCCTGGTCCACGGGGACGACCCGAAGCTTGTCAAAACCCTCCTCGGAGAGCAGCAGTACGACTATCTCCTGTGTGGCCACCAGAGCGAACACGAGGACCGTCGTGTCGGCAAGACCCGCGTGGTGTGTCCGGGCTCGATTTACGGCGCGTCCAAGCGAACTGTCGTGCTGCTGGACACCGAGACCGACCAGCTCACGCTTCTGAACGTCTGACGGCTGCCTTGAATGTTGCGCCGATTGCAGATAATCACGGCTTCTTATCGGCCTTCTTTCCTCCGGAAACGGAGATGATGCACACCGTTGCGGGTTTGAGCTTGGCCGCCACCTGCTCGGCCGACAACGCGCCGCCGGAAGGAGTTGCGGGCGCCGGGGGGAGCTTGACTTTGTTGGCATCCAGAAACTCGCGGATGTGGCTAACGCCTATCGCGATGCCGTAGCTCTCCTGCATGGATGTGGCCTGAGTTTTCAGCGTGACAATGCCCATCACCAACCCCTGCGCATTCACCATAGGTCCGCCGGAATTGCCGGGGTTGACTTTCGCGTCCGTCAGGATTTCGGCGTCGGCCTTGGCCTGGATGCCGCTGACGATTCCCTGGGTGATCTTTATGTTCGCGCCCATCTGGTCGAGCATCGGATACCCCAGCACATAGCAGAGCGCACCCTCCACCGGTAGTTGAGGCGTCGAGAGGTGCGCCACCGGCAGGCGGGATTCGCCCTTGAGCCGAATCAGCGCCAGGTCCTTTTTTTCGTCGATCTTCACAATCTCCGCACTGACTCTACGGCCGTTGCTCAGCATCACCATGATGGTTGCCGTGGCCTTGCCGACCACATGGGCATTGGTCAGGACCAGCCCATCCTCCGTCAGGATGAATCCGGTCCCCGATGCGACTGCGCCCTCCAAATCGTCCTTATCAGGCGGCTTCGGTTGCGCCGGGTTCGGGGGTAATAGCGTCCATACTTGCGACGGCGCCCCTATGCCGTATCGGCTGGCCAGTAGCCGGGCGGCTTCCTCGGCCGTGCGGTACTCCGGCCGGTTATGCTGGCCGGACGGCACCAACGACACCGCCTTGACCAGATTCATCGCCAGTTCGCGGGAGTCCCTGGCCTTGGCGGCCCGGTAAATGAGCTGCATCCCGCGGACGTACTCATCCTTCAGAATGTACGCCACGCCCAGATTGTTCAGCGCCTCGGTGTTCTCCGGCTGGATTCTCAGGCCTTGCTCGAAGTAGCGGATCGCCTCCTGGGCCTTCTCCATCTTCAGTGAAATGAAGCCGAGGAAGAACACCACATCCGGCAACGGAAACGTGCGGTTGGCTTCTTCCAGCTTCTTGACTGCGTCCAGTGTCTGGTTGCGTTCCATCAGCTTCCTGGATTCATCAAGCAGCTTCGAGGCCTTATCCCTGATTTCCTTGTACTCGGATTCCGTCATCCATTTGCCGTTCACCTTCTCGGCCTTCTGGTCCACGAGCTTCTGCCAATGGGCCAGTTCCTTTCGGGCAGCCGCTTCGTCGTCGGCAGCCGGCTTGGAGTCCAGGAACTTCTGCCATATCACCACGGCGGCAAGTGCGGAATCCACCGTTTGCACTCTCCGCCGCGTAGCCTGCAAATCCGCGCTGCCTGCGGACGCCGAGCCGCTCTCGACGGATTTCACCTGCGATAGGGGTACCGTCTGGGTCTTGCCGTCGGTGGTCTTGATCCAGTAGCCGCTGCCCGTCTTGATGACGGTGCCTTCGAGCACGGTGCCGTCCTTGAGTGTGACCACGTCGGCGCCGGCGATCAACGCCAGGAACGCAACCACCAGAACGGCCAAGCCCCACAGCCCGAGGTGTCTCGCTTTGAACATAATGCTCCCTTGCTCGCAGAGCCCGGATCGGGCACGACCACCGCCGGCCGTGTCCCCTGGGGGGGGCCGAGTGGGCGGTACACCCGCTCTGCGAGTGCGCCTATTGTAATCGCCGCATACTCAGGATGCACCAGAAAAGCGAAACAGAAATCGAGCGGATCAAGTGCGCTTTGCGGCCCCCTCTCTTACGGAATGTACTTGCGCACAATGATCGAGTTGTTCTGCCCGCCGAAGCCGAAGCTGTTCGACAACACGACTTCACACCGGGCCTTGCGGGCTTGGTTTGGCACGTAGTCCAGGTCGCATTCCGGATCGGGATAGTCCAGGTTCATCGTGGGAGGGAGGATCTGGTCCCGGATCGCCAGGACGCATGTGATCAACTCCACCGACCCCGCAGCCGCGATCAGGTGCCCCATCATGCTCTTGATGCTGCTGACGGGAACCTGGGCGGCGTAGTTGCCGAAGACCTTCTTGATTGCCAGGGTCTCATTGCCGTCGTTCTCGCGCGTGCCCGTGCCGTGTGCGTTGATGTAATGCACGTCTTGAGGCTGAAGGCCCGCATCATGCAGGGCGGCTTTCATTGCGTTAATTGCACCCAGGCCGTCGGGGTCCTGGTCGGTGATGCGGAAGGCATCCGCCGTGGAGCCGTAACCCACCATCTCGGCCAGGATGCTTGCTCCCCGGGACCGGGCGTGTTCCAGCGTCTCCAGGATGACCATGCCTGCGCCTTCGCCCAGCACGAATCCGCCGCGCTGGTTGTCGAACGGGCGGCTCGACCGGGGCGGGTCCTCATTGAGGGTGGACAGTGCGGTCAGCCGGTTGAATCCGGTCACGCCAAACGGGTGGATCATCGAATGGGCGCCGCCGCCAATCATGACGTCGGCGTCGCCGCGCCGCAGAAGTTCCATCGCTTCGCCGATCGCCTGGGTGGAAGCGGCGCACGCCGTCAGGCAGTTGAATGCCGGCCCGCGAGCCCCCGTCAGCAGCGCCAGGTGCGACAGGGGCATGTTGGGCTCCTGTTCCAACTCGCGCATGACCGTCATCTTCTCCATCGCGAGCTGCGCCCACCTGACCGAGTCGATGGCGCCGGCCTCGGGTCGCCAGCTCGACAGCGCGCACGTGGTGTACGCGGCGAAATCCAGCGATCCCTCGCCGCTGCCCAGGTAGATCCCCACGCGGTCCAGGTCCAGCTTCGCCGAATCCAGCCCCGCCGCCTTCCATGCCTGCGCGCAGGCGCCCAGGGCAAACTGCGTATTGCGTCCGGCATTGCGGTGTTGCTCGACTTCGGCGACGTGGTCCGCAAGATGAAAGTCCTTCACCTCGGCCGAAATGCTCGTGGGAAAGGTCGTGGCGTCGAAGATGCTGATGCGGTCAATGCCCGACTCGCCCGCGAGCAATCTTTGCCAGACCTGCTCGATCGAGTGGCCCATCGGGGTGATCCAGCCCATTCCCGTGATAACAACACGATGCATAGTGGTTTCCCATATCCTGGGCAGCGGCCACCAGCCGGTCTGGGGACATTTGCACGGAACCGGCAATCATCCCGGCGGGTGGCTGTTTCCTAGAACCGATAGCCGTTCTTCTCCGACGAGGATCGGCCGCCGAACATCAACAGCACAAATCCGACGGCCCAGCCCCACGGCCAAATCCATCTTGCCAGAGGCAGGCCTGTCGAGATCAGGATCAGCAGCAACGGCACGCCAACCCGGAACCACGGCGAAAGCCCGGCCCACCATGTCAAGAGTCCCATGTCGACATCCATGTAGTCGTGCACCAGGCGATGACGCATGCCGCAGATTCGCTTCCATGCGAGCTGGGGCATCGCCTGCCTGGTGGACTCCGAGACGCGCCTTGCGGCTGCTCCAATAATCTGGAGCAAATGTGCGATGGCCAACTGAAGGTCTTCATCCGAATCGAACTCGTCTTTGGACACGCGGGCGAGCCGATCGCGGATGCGACGCGCGGTATCAAGCATTTGGCCGAGATAGAGCGTGTCATCCTCGGTCGCCATAAATCGGCTTTGCCTCCGCCAGCACCCGGTCCCGGATGCGATGATTCAATGCCCGTGCCGTCACCAGGTCGACGGTCCTTCCCTCGAACGCATCCGACAACTGTTCCGCGATCTCATCAAAAACGAAGAAATCGGGGATCCTGCCGGGCGCAAATTCGACCAGCAGATCGATGTCGCTCCGATCGTGGTCAAAGTCCTGCCGTAGTGCCGATCCGAAAAGCCGCAGATGCGATATGCCGTATCGACGGCAGATCTCGGCGATTCGTGACTCCGGAATGGGTATGGCGGCGGCAACCATGATTCAATTATACCTTCCTGAACACCAGCGCCGCGTTCTGGCCGCCCAGGCTGTACACGCTGCTCACCGCCACGTCCACTTTCGCTTGCCGTGCCGCCGCCGCCACATTCAGCCTCGTGCCACCGGCAGGACTCTTCGTGTTGAGCGCCGGCGGGATCGTGCCGCTGTGCACCGACATCGCCGCCGCCGCCACATCCACGCCGCCGGCAGCCGACAGGTTGCCGATTTGCGCCTTGATCGGGGCCATGGGCACCTGATCCAGCGCGGTTCCCAGGGCCAGCTTTAGCCCCGCCAGCTCGGCCAGGTCGTGCGATGGAATCCCCAGCCCGTGCGGCACGAAGCAGCCGACCCGGCCTGCATCGACGCCCGCCTCGGCCATCGCCCTCCTGATCGCCATGCCATAACTGTGCCCCGTCGGCGCCGGTTCTGTCACCTTATAGGCATCCTGGCTGGCAGCGAAACCAACGAGTTCGGCGTAAATCTTGGCTCCGCGCGACAAGGCGCGATCGTACTCCTCCAGGATGAACAGCCCCGCGCCTTCGCCGATCGCCTGGCCCGAGGCCTCCGCGTCGAACGGCCGCATCGCTTCCGCCGGCCGATCGTTGTATTGCTCCGTCAGTCGTTTCAGCAGGCACTGCCGCACCAGGCCCATCGGATTCACGCGGGATTCGCCGCCGCCGCAGATGGCCAGGTCGGCGTCGCCACGCTGGATTGTCCGGAAAGCCTCGCCGATCGCCAGATGGCTGGAGGCATCCTGGCATGTGATTGTGTTGCTGGGGCCCTTCAGCTCATGAATGATCGTCACGTGGCACGCCAGCATGTTCGGCAGGTACTTCAGCAGCCACAGAGGCGTGAGCTGATTCATGCCGTCGCGTCCCCATTTTTCCAGGTCCAGCGTGCTGTCCTCTCTCGCGGTGTGCATGGCGGCCGTCAGCTCGTTCAGCTCTGCGCTGATCAGGCCGGCGCCAATGTTGCACCCGAACCGCAACGGGTCGATGTTCGGCGTTTCCGTGTACGCTTTGGATTGCAGCCCCGAATCCTTGAATGCGTCATCCGCGGCGATCACCGCCAGCTCGATGTCGCGGGCCATCACCTTGGTGGCCTTGCGGTAGCTCTTGGGAACGAACTCGCTGATTCGGTAGTCGGGCACTTCGCCGGCCACCTGGCACGGAAAACCGGCCGGATCAAACCGCGCAATCCGCCGAATGCCCACCTGCCCGGCCAGCAGGTTGTCCCAGAAAGCCTTCGCCCCGATCCCGAGCGGGGAGATGACACCAATGCCCGTGATGACGACGCGTCGCATTCGCTTCCTTGGTTGCACCAGATCGCCTGGCTCAGACGGTTCACATCCGGAGCCATGGCCGTCGCTTAAATCGCGACATCGCTCTTCAGTCCATATCCCTTCAGCAACTCCGTGAACTGCTCGGTAAAGACGAAGTTGTGTTCTGGAAATTCCAGCCCCGCCATGTTCTGGTCAATGTGGCTGAACATCAACTCGATCTCCGCCACCAACTGGCCATTGCATCGTACGACGCCGCTGCTGGAAGCGCCCTGTTCCGAAAACTGCTCGATCGTCGCCGTGAACTCCAGCGTGTCGCCCGGCCGGCTCAGCCGGTGGAAGACCGCCTTGCCGATCTTCGCCAGGATGACCTTCTCCGCGAATCCCGACGCCTCGCCCACCAGGATGCCCGCCGTCTGCGCCATGCCCTCGATGATCAAGCTGTGGGGCACGATCGGAAAATCCGGGTATAGGTCGTGCAGGTGCTCCTCGGCCAGCGTTACGTTCTTGATCGTCGTCGCTGACGTGCGCGGCGTGAACTGCGTGAACTTGTCGATCCAGATCCATCGCATGGTGGTGGGGGCGCTGTTGCCGGCCGCCAGCCGACGGCGACTGTCGCGGTTACTTCACCTTGGTCTCAATGTAGTTCACGATCGTATTGACCGTGAACTGCATCTTGTTGATGTCGGGGTCCTTCTCCAGTTCCGAGAAGTCCATGTGCGGCATGCGCTTCTTGAGCTCGACCATGCCGTCCGGGGTGATTCGGCCGTTGGCCACGAACTGCGTGTTGGTGAACACATCCTCCGGGAACATCTCGCCACGCGGGATCTTGATGCCAAACGCCTTCTCCAGGCGAAACGCGATGTCCAGGAAATCGATGCTCTCGGCCCCCAGGTCGCCCCGTAGGGTTGCGGTCGGCGTCACCTCTTCTTCGTCCACGCCCAGCGCATCCACCAGGACCGCCTGCACCTTCTGATAAATCTCGTCACGCGACATTGCCATGGTCAATTCCTCTTCCTTGTTCGCCTAGTCATGTCCCGGCGTGCCCGCTGGGCATCGGGGCGATCCCGATGGATACATTATCGGACATTGGCCGGATCAGCGCCCAGCGAACCCGGTTATGTTCCCGCAGTCGATGGTCAATGCCCGCCAATTCAGGCTGCTTGTCGGCCAGATTGAAATAGGCCAGTTCGATCTTCGCCGTGACCGCCTGAGCCGAGCCGACCGTGCCCGCGGCCTTGAATACCGCACCGCTGGCCGTCTCTTTCGTCAACTCCACCTCCACGCGGAGGTAATCGCCCGGCGCGACGAAATGCCCGTAACGTACGTTTCGGGCTTCTTTTAGCACCGCCATCGAGCACGCAAATCCCCGTCGCTGGTGCAGAATCCACCCGCCCGCCTGCGTCATGGCTTCCAGCATCATCACGCCCGGAAGAACCGGAAAAGTCGGGAAATGATCCGCCAGGTACTCCTCGGCGAGGCTCACGTGCTTGACCGCCACAATGCGGTTGGCCGACAGCGACTCAATTTTGTCGATCAGGTTGAATTTCACGATTTCCGCAACCGTCCAATGGTAAGGCCGAGGTTGTATCGGTCGAGGCCCCCGTTTGCAAGTCCGGGGGTGTGCCCAATAAACCGGGCGGTGCCTAATTCCGCTGCCACAGGGCGTTTGTC
>CAZMXI010000055.1:0-27376 GCA_964570205.1 uncultured Tepidisphaeraceae bacterium | reverse complement strand
GGTCAGGCAGGATGCGATCAGCCGCATATCCTCGATCAACTTCTCATCGACGCAGACGCACCGCCCGGCCGCCAGCAGGTTGTCCAGCTTCTTCGGCACCATGACGCCGTAGGGAATCGGCCATCCGCGGTGATGGGCATGCTGGGCGCCGCCCACGGCGATCGTGTCCGGAAACGTCCTGCCTTCGCGGGCCTCGGCATAGGTGAGCTGCCGGGTTCCGGTCAGCAGTCGGGAAATGCGCACGCCAAGCTGGGGCGCCGTCTGGAGCAGGAAGAGGGGCTTGCCGCCGGAGCTCTGCCTCATCTTCTGCGTGCGGTTCCAGATGCTGCGGCGATGCTCCATCTCAAGCCGGCTGAGCTCGGCGACATCAAGGCAGTCGGTGCTCGGGCCGCGCAGGTTGACCCATTTCACGCTGGCCAGGGGCTCGACCGCACCGAGCGTCCGGACTCCGCCCTTCTGAAGCTCCGCCATGTCGGCGCGATCGGCGTTGCCGACGCGGTGAACCAGCCCGATCGCGTGCAGCCGCCTTTCGTGTTCCGCGCCGGCGGCCGCGAATACATCCCCATCTCCGGTCGCATCGACCACCACCTTGCCGAGAATGGCCTGGCGACCGGCCTTGCTCTCGAAAACCACGCCGCGGATCGCCGGTCCGTCCATCACAACGTCCGCGACCCAGCAGTGCAGGAACACCTTCACGCCGGCCTCGCGAACCATCTCGTCCATGATGAACTTCGTCGCTTCCGGGTCGGAGGTTGGGTTGAACCGGCCCGGCGCCTGGTTGACGACGGCGCCGTCGATGCGCGCCAGGCGCTCCAGCAGCTCATCGCCCACGCCCCGCAGGACTTTGACCAGCTGGCCGTTCTCCCTGGCGTGCGAACTGATGACCAGGAGCACCAGGCCGCCCGTCCATTGGCCGCCGAAATAGCCGTAACGCTCCACAAGCGTCGTCTTCGCGCCGGCTCTCGCGGCGGCCACCGCCGCGGCGAAGCCGGCCGGTCCGCCGCCCACCACGAGGACATCCGCCTCTGCGGCCACCGTCAGCGGGCGCTCAGGTTGGATGACCCGCCCGCCCACCACGCGGGCCGGGTATCGCGGGATATCCTTGACCGGCACCAGTTTGTTCTCAGGAACGGGGACCTTTGTCGGAACCGCCGTGGTCTCGTCGGCCACCGCGTGGCTGGAAAATGCCGCGCCAAGGCCCGCTGCGGAAAGGAGCCGAAGCAGGTCACGCCGGGTCAGGGTCGATTTCATTGTCTCGATTCTAACGGATGCGCGCGCCAACTTGCAGTCGGGGGATTTGATCTTTTGCAGGAAATGCAGCAATATATGCCGATATCTTGAAGGCAAGTTCCGGGTTGGGGTCGTAGGCACAAGCGAAGTTTGTGCGCTCTGCCTTGGTCGGGCGGAAGTGGAAGCTACATGGCTGTTGTTGTGTTGTTGGCCGATGGCAGGGGGCCGTGGTTGGTGTGGATGCAGGATGTACTGGAGAGAGAGAGCAATGTTGAGATCGTAAGATGCGCTGCCAGCGGAAGGGAGGCGCTGAATCAGCTCCGATTAGCTCAAACGGACGTGGCGTTGCTGGATATGACGCTGCCCGACATGCCCGGGCCGGCCCTGATTCGCCAGGCCCTGGAGGCGTCGCCCGACACCGCCATCATCGCGCTCGTGCCGAGGGGCGATGAGCACGCCGCGCGCGAGGCCATACAGGCCGGGGCGCTCGGCCATGTCTGGCACGATTCCTGCCAGCAACGAATCCTGCTGGCGATCCGGGCGGTGGCAAGCGGCGAGGCGTATCGAGCCCCCACGAATTGTGTCCACATCGACGATCGGCCCCATGAATGCTCCGGCGACCAGAACCGCCATGTGTTGAGCTGCCGCGAACGGCAGGTGCTGAAACTGGTCGCCGAAGGCCTGAGCTCCAAGGAAATCGCCGGCCGGCTCTTTGTGACCTTGAAGACCGTCGAATGGCACCGCAAGAGCATCATGGACAAGCTGAGTATCCGTAGCGTCGCGGGACTCACCAAATATGCCGTTCGGAAGGGCTTGACGACGCTTGAGACCGTGTAGCGAACTTCATTCCATCTCATCCCGCGTTGGCTCTCGGCCGCAAGGCCCGAACGCAAGCCGGTTTGCGGGGCGGACGCGTGTCTGGCGGAATGCGATGGATGGTCAAAACCGCCGACCGCTTGCGCATTTTTGACGCGGCACATGAAGGGGCAAGTGCGACCGCACGCGAACACGGGTCCGATAACGGCTTGGAAACGTCCACTCCAGGCTGCCGAAGGGGAATGGGCCCGACCGCCGTCCCGGCGGCGCGCCGTTTGCCTGTGCGCTAAATCAAGGGAGGAATGCGTTGAGAACGGCTGAGCCGGGCATGTTCGCCGCAAAGCAGCGAGTCCCTGTCGCAGCGCAGGCGGGATGGATGACGACGACGATGCCGCAAAACTTCCCCGTCGACTTGCTGCCGCTGGTGCTTTGGACGGCCAGGCCTGATGGGTCGCTCTGTTGGGCCAATGCTCGCTGGCACCTCTGGACCGGCATGCGCCCCGAACAGTTGGATTGGGGCTGGTCAGAGCTTCTTCCGGCCGAACACCGGGAGCCGTTTCGCCACGCATGGCGACAAAGCGTGAACACCGGCGAGCCGCTCGACATTGAACTTCCTCTTCGCCGCGCGGATGGATCGCGCTGCTGGCATCGTATCAGTGCTGTCGCGGAGCGAGATGAGAGCGGGCGCATCGTCCGCTGGTGCGGCGCCTGCGCCGACATCGAGCGTCAGCGTCGTTCCGACCAGGCGGCGTTGCAGCTTGCCGCCATCGCCGAGAGCAGCGAAGACGCGATCCTCAGCAGGGATCTCGACGGCATCATCACAGGCTGGAACGCCGCCGCCGAGCGCATTTTCGGCTATCGCGCCCATGAGGCCGTCGGAAAGCACATCTCCCTGATTGTCCCCGAGCACCGCAGCGCGGAGTTGCGGGAGATATACCGGAGGCTGTTGTCCGGCCAGCGCGTCGATCCCATCGAGACCGAACGAATCACCAAGGACGGCCGCCACCTCCGGATATCGCTTGCCGTGTCGCCCATTCGAGACGGGCGTGAGCGGATCGTTGGCTTCTCCACGATCGGCCGCGACATCACCGCTCGCAAACAGGCTGAGCAGGAACTGAAGCAGGCCAAGGACGCCGCCGAGGCCGCCAACCGGGCCAAAGACCGCTTCATTGCGATCATCAGCCACGAATTGCGGACTCCGCTGACCCCGGTTCTTGCGGCGGCCACGGCTCTGGAGGCCAGGAAGAGCCTGCCTCCGGACGTTGCCGCCGACCTCGCCATGATTCGCCGCAGTGTCGAACTGGAGGCCCGGCTCATCGACGATCTGCTCGATCTGACGCGGCTGCGCGGAAGACGCATGGAACTGCATCTTGCGACCATCGATGCGCACATGGCCCTGCGGTCCGCCGTCGAGCTGTGCCGGGGGGATATCGACGACAAACGCATCGAGCTTCTGATCGACCTGGCCGCGGCGGCGCACACCGTCCGCGCCGACATCGGCCGTCTGCAACAGGCATTCTGGAACCTGATCTGCAACGCCGTGAAGTTCACGCCGCGCAACGGTCGGATCACCCTGCGAACGCGAGATGGCCGGAAAGCCGGCGGACAAGAGCCGCAGCCGATGCTCGTGGTGGAGGTGGAAGACACCGGGGTTGGCATCCAGTCCCATCGCCTCAGCGGGATATTCAATGCCTTCGAGCATGTCGGCGACCCCAGCGCCCGCCCGCTGGGGGGCGTCGGCGTTGGCCTGGCGATCGCGAGGGCGATCGTGGAGCTCCACGGCGGCGAAATCGAGGCCGCCAGCCAAGGCGCAGGTCAGGGTGCCACGTTCGCTGTTCGCCTCCCGGCGATCCCGGCGCTTCCCGCTGATGCCTGCGCCGGCGGGGGGGCGATTGCCCCGCTCCGGGTTCTGCTTGTCGAAGACCACGATGTGTCGCGCGATGTCGTGGCAAGGCTGCTGCGGGGCATGGGCCACGCGGTGACGGCGGTGCGAGATGTGCAGTCAGCGATTCGCGAGGCGTCGGTCGGCGATTTTGATCTGCTTGTCAGCGACCTGGGGTTGCCCGACGGGACGGGGCACGAACTGATGCGGCGCATCACCGCCCAACGCCCGATCAGGGGCATCTGCGTGAGTGGCTTCGGCACCGAAGACGACATCCGCCGCAGCCACGAAGCCGGCTTTGCCGCTCACATTGTCAAACCGATGACGTTCGAGACCCTGGAACAGACAATCCATCAGTTCCACGGACGTGATTGATCGACGGGCCGGCGGACAGGTCAGTCAGAAACGCGGATCAGGCGGAACACGCTCTGCCGATCAAGCCGCAGCATGCCTGCCCCCGGACCGGAGAAACTCCCCTTCAGGCCTGCGCCGCCGGCTGCTGACGCATCTCGCTGAAGAGCCGCTTGGCTTGGCCCACCAGGAAGAAGCTGCCGGCGATGCAGATCAGATCTTCCTTGGTCACAGCGCGGTTGGCGATATCCAGAGCCTCTTTCAGGGTTGGCGCTACCTGCGCCATCTTGCCATAAAGCTCAACATAGCGAGCGGCAAGCTCTTCGGGGTCTGCCGAACGGACCGAATCCACCTTGGTGAAGATCACCTTGTCGGCGCCGCAGGTGATGCGCTCCAGCATCCCGGGAATGTCCTTGTCGCCGCAGCAGCCGAAGATGACGACCATCGAGTCGTACGGAATGTGCTGGCCGATCGCCCGCATCATCGCGTCGATGGACGCGGCGTTATGCGCTCCGTCGACGATCACGCGAGGGTTGTTGGAGATCAGTTCCATCCGGCCGGGAATGCTGGTCTTGGCCAGCCCTTCCATGGCCTTGGCGTCCGTGATATTCGTGAAACCGCGCGTCTTCAGCCGGTCGATGATGCTCAGCGCCAGTCCGCAGTTGATCGCCTGGTGCTCGCCCAGCAGTGGCACCGCCAGGTGCTCGAACCGGCTGTTCGGCGTGGTCAGGCAGATGCGGTTGTGCGGGCCGAGCATGCGCGAAGACTCAAACCGAAAACTGAACTCGATGCTCTTGCCGCAAACCTCGAACGTTGCCCCGATCTTCTCGGCCGTCCGGCGAAGCACCGCCTCAACCTCCGCCTCCTGCGACACGGTGATGGCCGGTATGCCGTGCTTGAAGATGCCCGCCTTCTCTTCGGCGATCTTCGGCAGCGTGTGCCCGAGCTGCGCCATGTGGTCTTTGCTGATGCTCGTGACCGCGGCCACTTCCGGCTTCAGCACGTTGGTCGAGTCCAGCCGCCCGCCCAGGCCCGTTTCCACAACGGCGATGTCAACCTTGTGATCGGCGAAGTACTTGAACGCGATCGCGGTGAACACGTCAAAGAACGTCGGCAGCGGCTTCATCCTTGCCAGGATGGGCGCGACCGAGCGAATCAACCGCGCCAGATCGGCCTGCGGGATCATCTCGCCGTTAATCTGGATGCGCTCGCGAATGTCCACCAGGTGCGGACTGGTGTACAACCCCACACGGTATCCACATGCCTGCAACATCGCGGCGGTCATTGCGCACGTGCTGCCCTTGCCCTTGGTCCCGGCCACGTGAACGCTCTTGAACTGCTCATGGGGATTGCCCATCTTCTTCAAAAGCGTTCGCATTCGCGCCAGGTCGAAATTATCGGAATTGTAACGAACGATGCGCAGACGCTCATGGTCGGTCAAACTCGACAGATAGCGCATCGCCTTGATGTAACCATTGCGCTGCGGACTGGCAGGCTTCGCCGCAGGCTCCGCCGGCTTGGCCTTGCGCACGCCCCGAGCGGCTGCCCGACCCGGTTTGCCGTGGGCGCGGACTCGAGCGCTCGAGCGGGTATTCCTCGCCTGTTTGCTCTTTGTACGCAGGACCATGATGGAGGCAAATTCTACCAGTTTCGTCAATTGATGCAAATTCCGGCCATAAATTATTGCCGATTCTTTGTTTACAACGGTTGCACTTGACGCGGCTACTGTTAGCAGAAATACAGCATTCGGCCCGTGCTATATGAACCCGAACCCCTGCGGATCAACCTCAACCATCGTCTCAGCAATAGGTTATGGGACTTGCCGGAAAGCAAAGACCACGATGCGCATGCCCTCCAATGCCTTACGCAGCACACGGTTTGTTTGCGGAATTTGCATAGGGATAGGCGACTTGGCAGGAGTGGCCGACTGGCATTCCTCCGGACGACCAACCAAGGTATGCTGATGTGACAGAGGTATTCCCATGAGCTCGGGCACAACACTCTGGAAGGCGAAGCTGCTGATCCTCCTCACCGCGGCGATGGCGCTACCCTTGCTGGCAGCCCAACCGGCGGATTCAATGCAGCGGCAGCAGCGCATTGAGCGCCACGATGGAACTCTTGTGCCGAAAACCCTGGTGCGACTGGAACGAGTCCGAAAGAAAGTCCGCGACCTCGTCGCCGGCACAGAACTTAAGGAAGGTGAAAGCCTGCTGAATCGCGCACAACGCGACTTGGCCGTGCTCCAGCAACGCATCGCATCGGCCAGACTGAGATTCCGCGGCGCGGCACGGGCAACGAAACACGCGGCCATCGAGCTGCGCAACGACCTGGCGCGAATCCTCTTGCCGGCGAAGACAACATCGCTCAAGAACGTGAAACCAAGCTCCGGGTCTACTTCGCCGTAACCAGTCTTGTCGCGATCTTCCTTGCCAGCAGGTTTACCGTGCCTTCGTAAATCGTGCGGGGATCGACCTGGTCGGAGGGCGCCATGCCCTCGGGCGCATTGCGCGGATAATCGGCCACGATGGATCGCTCCTCGAACGCGACGCGGGCCTTTCCGCCGGCCACCTCAATGACACGCAACGTCACCTGGGCGTGCCCCTTCAGCAGCATGATCGACTTGGGTGATTGAGTCTGAAAGTCCTCCAGCTCGATGTAGACAACGCGAGGCACGCCAAGACGCGGCGCCAACTCGACAATCGGCATCCCGTCAGTCTCGGGGTGCTCCCGCTGGAACCTGACGACCGAACGCGGATCGACAAATTCCACTGCCGGCGGCCTGGCCTTCTTCTCGTCTTTCTTCTGGCCGGGGGGCTCGATCACCTGTTTCTGAATCGCGGACGCCAGGTCCACCTGGATGCGGTTGAACTCCGTGCGCGTGGCGAAATCGGCCCAGATCATGATCGCTGCGCTCTGGCCGGTCAGGCCTGAGTAGGTCGAGGCCGGCGTCTCGATGGAATCGGCGAATGGATCGGAAGTCGTCCCGGCGCATCCGGCCAACAGGGGGCCCGTCGCAATCATCAGAGCGATCAGATAGCGCATGGTGGAATCTCGCAGGTGTTGTGAACTAATAGCCCCAGGTCCCGGTCTCGCGCGCCTGAATCCATATCTTCCAGGTCCAGGCGAGCACCAGCAAGGCCGACAACGGAACCAGATAGTACCATGTGGGAATCATCTGCAACAGCCGGTGTGCCGGCCTGCCGGTTATGGAGATGTAAACTCCTGCCCAAAATGCCATTATGATCAAGACGGCCAGAAAAGCGCCCAGCGGTTGGGCATAGATCGCCGCCAGGATTCGGCCGCGGACAACGTAAGCGAAGCTCGTGGTCATCCCGCAGGAAGGGCAGGGCAAATGTGTTTGATGGTGGAATTGGCAGCCGTTCAGTCCCAATTGCTCGTGGGTCCCCAGTCCGGTGGGATCCGGCCGGAGCCACAGACTCGTAAGCAGGACACCGAGGCAGCCGGCGGCAACGACCAGCGCCAAGCCTCGCCCCAGCAGGGACAGTGACGCGTTCCGCGGTCGTCCGACGTAAATGGGGGGCACGCCGGCGGGCATCGCGGGACTTTATTGTGCCAGACGCTTGGACGCAAGCCGGTAACCGAGTAGATTGCCTAAACTTCCCAGGTGTGAAAAACTGGCGAAACGTTAGCGGTAGTATTGACAATAGGAACTAGTCAAGAAAAGAATAGGAGATAGTCGCCGGTTCGTAGCCATGGAGTTGGGTGTCTGCACGTGATTTGTTCCGGATTGACCGTTAGCGCCGCGGTTTGTCTTGAACAGAATTGGGCCATGGGTGATGGTCGCTGAGAAGACTTGGCTGGGGGAAATTGGCCAGTCGGATGACAAGCAACCCCACGCGGCCTCAAATTGACGGCGCTAACTTGCGCTGGAGCAAGTCGATAGCTGTTCGGCACGGCCACTTGAGATAGCGGAAAGAGTACAAATGCGCGTTTTCATGCTCGGGTGGGAATTCCCACCATTCATCAGCGGCGGGCTGGGTACCGCCTGCTATGGCCTGACCAAGGCCATGAGCAGTCTAGGTACCGATGTGATGTTCGTGTTGCCGCGACCGGTGTCCACGCCGTTCTCTACTCATGTTCGCCTGGTCAGCCCGAGGCCGGATTCCCCGTTGGCTTCGCCCACCACCGAACTGCGCCTCGACGAATTTGAGCATGTGACATTCCGAACCGTCGATGCCGAATTGAATCCGTACCAGACGCCGGCGAGTTACAAGCAGACGGTTTCCGAGAAGACTCGTTACACCAAGGCGAGCCCCGTCATAACCGAGTCGCGTACAGCGCGAACCCAGCCATCCGCCGCTCCGGTGGCAGCCCCGGCCGCGCCGCCTCCGCCGCAACAGCCGGCCTCACCCTATGGCGGAGACCTCTTCTCGGAAGTCCAGAGATACGCCGCGCTCGCGACCGAAATCGCCCGTTCCGAGGCGTTTGATGTGGTCCACGCCCACGACTGGATGACATTTCCGGCGGGTCTGGCGGTGGCCGCCCTTTCCGGCAAGCCGCTGGTCATCCATGTCCACTCCACAGAGTTCGACCGCGCCGGCGAAAATATCGACCAACGGATATATGACATTGAACGTCGCGGCATGCACGGCGCGATTCGCGTTATCTGTGTAAGTCATTTGACTAAAACAATTTGTTCGCACCGATATGGTGTCGATCCCGCCAAGCTCGAAGTCGTCTACAACGCCATCGACTTCAACGGCAATGGCTTTGACGAGGAGCAGTACAAGATCCATAAGGATGAGAAGATCGTGCTGTTCCTGGGGCGCATCACCTTGCAGAAGGGCCCGGAGTACTTCCTGGCGGCGGCCAAGAAGGTCCTGGAGGTGATGGACAACGTCAAGTTCGTGATGGCTGGCAGCGGCGACATGATCCGCCGGATCGTCGAGATGGCCGCCGCGATGGGCATCGGCCACAAGGTGCTGTTCACTGGGTTCCTTCGCGGTAATGACGTCGAGAAAGTCTTTAAGATGGCTGACTTATACGTCATGCCATCGATTTCCGAGCCGTTCGGCATCGCTCCGTTGGAGGCGATGAGCCACGATGTGCCGGTGTTGATCAGCAAGCAGTCGGGTGTGAGCGAGGTGCTGACGCACGCCCTGAAGGTGGACTTCTGGGATGTGAACGAGATGGCCAACAAGATCATCGCAGTGCTGCGGCATCCGCCGCTGGCCAGCACGCTGCGGCAGCACGGGTCGTTTGACGTGCGTCGTCGAAGCTGGACGGACGCTGCTCGCCAGTGCATTCAAGTCTATGAAACGGCTAGAGTTGCGATTGACGGCACGCATTGAGCCCGGCACGAACACGCCGGGACGGCAACGAAGCGACGAAGGATAAGCCTTGGTCGCTTCGTTGTTTATGGATTACCGATGAAGCCCGTCCTGATTATCAGTGGAACGAATCGTCCCGGTTCCAATGCGATGAAGATCGCGACGGTTCTGGCGGGGCATTACCGGCGAGCGGAGGTGCCGGTCGATCTGCTGAGCCTGGTTGATTTGCCCGAGGCAATTTACCGCCCCGAGGCGTATGCGCAGAAACCACTTGGATTTGTGGCGATTCAACAGCGGGTGCTGGCCGCCTCCGGACTGCACGTGGTGAGCCCCGAATACACTGGCTCTTTTCCGGGCGTGCTGAAGTACTTTCTTGATATGCTGAAGTACCCCGACAGCTTTCATCGCAAGCCGGTGGCGTTTGTGGGGGAGGCTTCGGGTGTTTGGGGCGGGCTGAGGGCGGTTGAGCAGTTGCAACTCGTTTTCGCCTACCGCAATGCGCACGTGTATCCCGAGCGGGTGTTCATTTCGGCGGTGGAACAGAAGCTGGATTCGGCCGGACTGCTAGTTGATGCCGAGATTGATGCCCGGCTGCGGAGGCAGGCGGAGGGGTTTGCCGGGTTCATCGGGTGCATCGGGCAGGTTGCGCCTTGACGATGAGTTCCGCAACCCGCACCCAAAAGGAGCGAGAAGAGCAACTTCCGCGTTGAAGGTTACTTGTTGACTGTCTGGGGTTGGACGGTGTATGTTTCCCGGCGTCCCCAGCGGCCGCGCGCATCGTGGTGTGGCTATGGAGTTCGCGCGGTTGACAGCCGCGCAGCAGGCGATGGATTGCTCGGGCCAATGCAGGGGGAGGGCTTCGACCCGGTTTTTCATCGCGCCGGCAACTGGACCCGATGGCACGCTATGCATGGGCGCGAGCGCGCTGATGCATGGAAAGGAGCCGACACCATGGCATCGCAACCACCGCCCATCCCGCCCCAGACGAATCAGCCTCCCTCGACGCCGCCCAGCGCGGCGGGCGCGTTGCCGGCCGACGCCCAAGCGGAGGCGATCGAGTTGTATGATGGCCCGGTCATCACCATCTGGCAGCATCCATTCGTTCAGGATGTGCTGCCGTTCATCACGTCGCTGGTGTTGCACATTGGGCTGATCGTGATGGCGTATCTGTTCGTCGAGGTGAGCAAGGCCGTTGTGGCCGAATTCACGGAGCGTGAGCAGATCATCATTCCCGATGTCGAGATCGGTGACGCCAACGGCCCGCCGGGCGGGATACCGCATCCTGGCCTGGGTGGCGACCCGACGCGGGATGCCAAGCAGGACAGATTCCGCGATGTGCCGCCGGACAGCAAAGGCATTGCGATGAAGCCGGGCACCGCGCTCATTCCGGACATGGGCGGCGGGCAGGGGCAGGGCGAGGCGGGTTCCGGCCCGATGGCGCTGGGGCCAGGCATGATCGGGCGGGGCATGGGGGTGGGGTTTGGCTCGGGAGATGGCGCGGGCAGCGGTACGGGCGATGGTTCGGGGATTCTGGCGCCGTTCGGCAAGCCTGGCGGCGGAGGTGGGATCGGTCCGAAGAGCGACTTCATCGGCTCGGGGGGCAGCAACGTCCGGCGCGTGGCGTACGTGTGCGATGCTTCGGGCTCGATGCTGAACATGTTTGATGCGCTGCGGTTCGAGATCCGCAAGTCGGTGGACAAGCTCCAGCCCAACCAGTCGTTCAACGTGATTTTCTTCCAGGATCCGGGCTGCGCCGCGGCGGACAAGTCGGGCCTGATGCCCGCGGTGCCGGAGAAGAAGCGGCTGACGTATGATTTTCTCGACAAGTTCACGGTGCGCGGGTTGACCGACCCGATCCCGGCGCTGGACCTGGCGTTCAGCCAAAAGCCGGACCTGATCTACCTGCTGACCGACGGCGACTTCAACAAGCAAGGTAACGAAGCGGTGGTGAAGTACTGCAGGGACAAGACGGCGGACGGCAAGACCAAGATCAACACGATCGCCTTCGTGAACCAGACCTCGGCAAAGGAGAGTGTGCTGGACATGGAATACGTCAAAGCGCTCCAGCAGATCGCGAAGGATTCGGGCGGTCGGTTCATCTACGTATCCGAGGAACAGATGGGGCAGTAGCAGCCAGCCATCGCTCCCGGGCTTCGGCTTGCCTGCAAGCGGACCAAGCTGAACCTTGAACTCCAAACCCAGAGGTGAAGAGCAGGGTGTGGATGTATGAGGGAACGGGGCTGGGGGGTGACAATCGAGCGCAAGCAGCAGGGCGATGGAAGCCCGGGCGGCGGCGAGAGGCGAACCGGTGACAGAGACTGGATTCCGGCCGGATTTGCCTCGGGCTCCCGCCTGCCATGGCCCTACTCCCGGCAGGAACGGAATAGCAGCGAGATCGGCTCCAGCATTCACGTTTCCGGGGAGGTTTTGAGTCGTAGAGGCGCGGTCGAATCCGGCGAGGCTGAGCCGGCTGTTCGCGATGGCCCGATGCGGCCTGGCCGCCCTCACATTTCTCCCTCGGTTGGGAGAGAGGTTCGTCCATGCGTCGTTATTCGCGATTTCGCGTGGTGCTGATCGGGGTATTGCTGGGCCTGGTCGTCTTCGTGGGGCGCAGTTCGTTCGGCGCGGATGCCGGGGCGCCGGCGCCCGGCCAGCCGGCCGAGCAGCCCAAGCAGCACGTCAATCCGTTCGCAATCGTTCTGGAGAACATCGATTTCGTCTTCGTGATCATCCTGCTGTGCTCGATCATTGGCGTGGCGCTGATCGTGCAGGGGTTCATCAAGGCGCGGGCGACGGTGATGATTCCCGAGACCAGCACGAACCACATCCGCGAACTGATCGGCAACAAGCAATTCAAGGAGCTGATCGAGTTCACCGAGACCGACCCGAGCTTCGTGAGCAAGTCGATCAACGCCGCCCTGAAGCGGGCCCCCAGCTTCCCGGCGATGAAGGAAGCGATGGAGACGAGCATCGGCGAGCAGACGGCCGACCAGTTCCGGAAGATCGAGTATCTGAACATCATCGGCAACCTCGGCCCGCTGCTCGGGCTGCTGGGCACGGTGCTGGGCATGATCGATTCGTTCCAGCAGATGAAGCTGTCGGGCGGCAACGCCAACCCGTCGGTGCTGGCGGGCGGCATCTCTCAGGCGCTGACGCACACGATGCTGGGCCTGATGCTGGCGCTGCCGTGCCTGGCGGCGTTCGGCGTGCTGAGGACGATGGTGGACCGCCTGACGGTGCGCGGGGCGCTGATCTCCGAGGAACTGCTATTGATGGTGAAGCCCGCCGAGGCCAAGCCGGCCGCGGTTGCCGCGGCGGTGAGGCCGGGCGTGCCGCAACCGGCGGTTCCCCCGGCGGCGGCGGTTCGCAGGCCCGCGGCGGTGGTTCCCCCGACGCCGGCGCAGTGACGTTGAGTTGGCCGGGGCGCCCGGCGGATGAGCGCATCCGCCGCGTTTCGCCCCCGCGTCATCCGAAAGGAGCTGCGCGATGAAACACAGAATGCCCGCAGCGCATGACATGCACCCCAACGTCACGCCGCTGATCGACATCGTGATGTGCCTGATCATCTTCTACATGCTGGTGGCCAAGATCGGCGTGGCGACCGGCGCCCGGCAGGACATCAGCTTGCCGCAAAGCACGCAGGGCAGGCAACTCGAGGACATGGGCAACACCGTGACCTTGAACGTGATGAACCGAGGTCTGGAGACGATCGTCACAGCGCTGGACCCATCCGCCAACGGCGGCCTGGGCGGCGAGGTGACGCTGCCGATCCTGGAGGCGGGGGGGCGGCGTCCCCTGACCGATTTCCTGAAGAAGATGAAGGGCAACAACAAGGACTTCAAGGTCATCATCCGAGCCGACGAGAACCTGAATTACCAGTACATCGAGCCGGTACTTCAGGTCTGCACGATCGAGGTGAAGGTGAAGACCACGAATTACGCGACGCGCAAAGTCACGGCGGAACGCGCTGGTTGACCAGCGCAGCGCGAGCGCGGCATCGGCCGCGGAGAAAGCCATGAAACTGAGAGCAGCCGACAAGGTCCACTATGACTCGGGGCCGAACATGACCCCGCTGGTGGACATCGTGATGGTGATCCTGATCTTCCTGATGCTGACCGGCACATTCGCGCTGGGCGAGCACTTTTTGCAGAGCAACACCGCGTTGTCGTCCAAAGGCTCGGGCGGCGTGCAGCTAGAGCCGGGCAAGATTCCCGATGAACCGCTGAGCATCCGGCTGGACGGTTTTTCGCGTCCCGGGCCGGACGGCGTGACGCGAGACCTGTGGCAGGCGCAGGCGGGCGGATACACCGCGCAGTCGCGCGAGGTGCTGACGGCGCAGCTCAAGAAGATGCGCGAGGCGATGAACCGCAACAACATCCCGACGGATCGCATCCAGGTGTTCATCGCGCCCAGCCGGGTCACCAAATACAAGCACATCATCGAGGTGTACGAGGCGGCGCTGGATGCGGGGCTGACCAAGGTCGGTTTTGAAGGCTCGCACTGATGCATCGCGATTGGCCCGCGGCGGCGAGCGGGGCGCAGGCCGATCGGCGCGGCCGGATAGTCTGGGGCAGTTGACATGAAACCACAAACGATCATCCGGAGCATTGTGACCGGCGCGGCGATGGCCGTGGCGTTGCCGGCATTGGGCGCTGATCGCGGGCAGCCGCAGGGGCTGTCGGCGGTGCTGGCCAACGACGACAAGGTCATCGCGGAGCTGGCTCGGCGCGACCTGACGCAGCTTCGGGACTACATGTTCCGCAAGAACAACATCGGCGCTGATCAGCAGGCGGCATACCTGGCGCTCAGCGCGGTGCGGCAGCTTGCCGAGCCGAACCTGCCGGCGCGCAAGCAGGCCGAATTGGTGCGAAGCATCGCCAGCGGCATCGAGCAGGTACTGGCGACGCGCACCAACCCGGTCGAGCTGATGGAGCTGAACGCGCAGCTCATCGTCCACGGCACCACGCGCGGGCTGAACACGATGGAATACTGGGGCGAGGACCCCAAGACGCAGGCTCAGGTGCGCCCGATCGCCGAGGCGGTGCACCGCGGCTATGAGAAGGCGATGGTCACCGCGCGCGCAGAGGCCGACAAGCTGGCCGGACAGATCAACGCCGCCAACCAGCCCGTACTGGCGCCCCGCTGGGAGAAGTTGACGAACCTGGCGATGCTGGCGAAGTACAACGCCGGCTTCAACCTGTATACGCTGGCACTGTCGATGGACAAGGCCGACGCGCGGCGGGTGGAGGTGTGCGAGCAGGGGATCAAACTGCTGGAGGACTTCGAGGATGAGCAGTACGACGTGTCGGCGGCCGTGAAGGTGGGCATCGGCAAGCTGCACGTGGCCAAGGGCACATTCGACGGCATTAACGCCGGCAAAGCCAGGTTCGCCGAGGTGCTCAAGAGCGCCAAAGCCGGATGGGGCGAGAAATTCGACGCGGTGTACTTCTCGGCCGTCGCCGACATCGTCGGCAAGGACCTGAAGGCGGCGGGGAACAGCATCGCGGCCGCCGAGCGGTGGCTGGCGGCGAATCCGCCGGATGCGGCTTCAAAGAAGGCGTATGACGCGGCCATGATGATGCTGTCATATCGCGTGCACGCCACGCGGGCCGCCATGGCCAGCGGCGACGAGGCGCGGCAGGCGAATGACGCGGCCATCTCCGTGCTGGAGGCGTTGTTGAAGCAGCGGCCGGATCTTCAGGGCATCATCAACGAGCAGATGATCGCGCGCCTGCCCGATCAGCCGGAGGTGGGCAAGCTGAACACGCTGCTGCTGCGGGCGCTGTCGGCGCGGGGCGCCGAGGAAATCCGCAAGGCCGACGACCAGCCGGTGGAAAAGCGGGCGCTGAGCCAGGCCGTGGCGGCGGCCCGCGAGCTGATCCGCCGCGCCGGAAGCCAGAACGTCACGGCCGACGACGCCAATCGCCAGTTGCTCTTGCTGGGATACTACTATCTGCGGCTGGGGATGGATGCGGAGGCAGCCAACGCCTTCCTCGACCACGTCGAGAAGTATCAGAACAACGCCGAGGTGCGCGCCGGCGCTCTGGACAACGCCGGGGCGGTGGTTTTCAAGCTGCGCCGCGAGCAGCCGGATTCGCGCTATACGCAGGATGCCTATGCGCGGTTCCTTCAGATCGCAACCTCGCCGCCGTTTGGCCGCAAGGAGTTCTACTACTCGTATGGATATGTGCTGGTGACGCGGAACGCGGCGGCCATGAAGGGCCAGTTGAACGACGCCCAGCGGGAGCAGATGCTGGCCAACGCGCAGCGCGCCGCCGACCTGTTCCGGCAGGTGGTCGACGCCCGACAACTGCTGCCGTCGCGCGTGTATGAGCTGGTGGCGTATGAACAGATGACCGACATCGCGCCCAAGTCGTCGAGCCTGCCGCAGTGGGCCGGCAGGATCATGGGCATCGCCGAGGAGATCAACCGCATCGTCGAGGCGCAGCTTCCCGGTGCGCCGGACGACCAGACGAAACGCGACCTCCGCACCGCGCGCGTTCAGGCGGCGCTGTCGGTGGCGGGGCTGTCCGGGCACGACGCATCGCCCGCGGCCAAGGCCGGCCACGAGCGCACGCTGGCGCTGTTGGCGAACCTGGAGAAGGATGTTGCCGGGCTGCCGGATGAAGCCGAGTGGCTCGGCAAGGGGCTGATGGTGCGGCTTCAGGCGCAGATGGCGCTGGGGCGCACGGACGCAGCGCTGGCGGACCTGGGCAAGTTCCTCGAAGGCCGGTCCGGCGAGGCCGGGCTCGACATGATCATTCGCATGATGAATGCGCTGACCGACGAGTTTGAGCAGGCCAAGGCGCAGAATGATGAGCAGCGCATGAGCCAACTGGCCACCAATCGCGCCCGCGTCAGCCGCTATCTGGTGGATCGCGCCAGGGCGAGCGAGCGGGCGGAGGTCAAGGCGCTGGTGCCGCGCTATGTGATGTATGAAGCCACGACGCTGGAGGAGGCGGCCCAGCTCGAAAAAGACCCCGCGAAACGTGCCGAGCACCTGAGGAACGCGCTGGCGATTTACGAGCAGTCGCTCAAGGCGACGCCGGATGATCCCGGGCTGCCGATTGCCATCGCGCTGGTGCGATTCGAATTGGGCGAGTACGGAACCGCGCAGCGGTCGCTTGCCGACCTGCTTGGGCAGGGACGGTTCGGCCGGCCGACGGTGCCGATCACCAGCCCGGACGGTGAAACGACCATGCAGCCCAACGAGAAGTACTGGGGGGCAATGTATCGCCTGTTGCGCTGCAACGCCGAACTGATCAAGGCCAAGGCGCCGGGCTTTGACGAGAAGGTGGCCGAGGACACGCGCACAAAGCTCAAGCAGCTCTATATCCAGTGGGGCCAGCCCGGCGGCGCGAGGTGGGGATCGCAGTTCGACGCCCTGCGCCAGGAACTGATGCCCGAATGGACGCCCGCGCCGACCACCGAGCCGGGAGAACAGGCGGCATAGGCCCGGCTTGTCGCGCGACCGTCAAACGAGGTCTGCTACAGCCCGTACTCCTTCCACTTTCGCTCGACCAGTGCCCGCGTCGCGGCGTCCATCTCCAATTCCATGGGCCACTTGCGGATCCGCCCTTCGCCGGGCAGCTTCACCGTGGCGTCGAAGCCAATCTTGCTCCCGACGCCCAGCTCCGGCGAGGCGTGATCCAGAATATCCACCGGCCCGTGCACAACCTCCATGTCGCGCTGCGGGTCGCAGTTGGCAAACAGGTGAAACAGCACATCCTGCTCATCGTGGACGTTCACGTTCTGATCCACCACGATGATGAACTTGGTGAACGACATCTGCCCCGCGCCCCAGATCGCGTGCATGACCCGCCTGGCCTGGAAGGGATACTCCTTGCGTATCCTCACAAATACGCAATTGTGGAATACACCGCTGATAGGCAGCGAATAATCGAGGATATCCGGCACCATCATCCGCAACAGCGGCAGGAATATCCGCTCCGTCGCCTTGCCCAGGTAGTAATCCTCCATCGGCGGCTTGCCGACCACCGTGGCGGGGTAGATCGGGTCCTTCCGGTGCGTGATCGCGGTGACGTGAAACGCCGGGTACCAGTCGGCCAGCGAGTAAAACCCCGTGTGGTCGCCGAAGGGGCCCTCGACCAGCTTTTCCGTTGGATCGACGTAGCCCTCGACGACGATTTCGGCGTTGGCGGGCACCTCCAGGTCGATCGTCCGGCACCGCACCAGCTCGATCCCCCGGCCGTTGAGAAAGCCCGCGAACAGCAACTCCTCGATGCCCGGCGGCAACGGCGCGGTGGCCGCGTAGGGCAGCACGCTCTCGCCGCCCAGCGCGATCGCCAGCGGCATCTTCTCGCCGCGCTTCTGCCAGAGCCGGAAATGCCGGGCGCCGTCATGGTGCATGTGCCAGTGCATCGCGCAGGTGCGCGAGCCAAAGACCTGCACGCGGTACATGCCGATATTGCGCGATCCATCCTCCGGGTTGCGGGTGTAGACGCCGCCCAGCGTGAAATACCGCCCGCTGCCGCGCATGGGCGCATTGGCGACATCGGCGGGGTCGAACACCTGGCCGCTGTCAAGATTGCCATCCAGCGGCCAGCACTGGATCACCGGCAGCATCGACAGATCGGCCTGTTCCCCCTCATGCACCACCTGCTGGCAGATGCCCGACCGCACCGTCCGCGGCGGGAAGTTCGCCATCCTGATCAGGTCCGGCACGCGTTTCATCTTCTCCAGCAGCGTTGTCGGCATCTCGGGCTTGACAAGCTGCTGCACGCGATCGGCCAGGGCATCGAGCGTTTCCGTGCCGAGCGCCTGGTTGATCCGCCAGTAGGATCCGAACGTGTTGATCGCCACCGGCATATCCGAGCCCTCGACGTTCTCGAACAGCAGCGCCTTGCCCCCCAAACCGGCGGCCGGATGGCGGTCACGTTCCTGATGGCCGTGCGGGGCGGGCATCTTGCCAACCCGGTCGGCCAAGTGGGCGATCTCCAGGATCGGCGACACCCGCGCGCCGACTCGCTGCAGCTCTCTTTCCCGATCCAGAAACTCGACGAAATCGCGAAGCGTCTCGTAAGGCATGTCCCCATGTTAATCCATCGCGGACCGGTTGGCAGGGGGGATGGCCGCGGTTGACCTTGACCGGAGTCGGCCTAAACTGGTGGCCTTGTGTTCGGGAAGAACCACCGCTTCGCCGCAAGTCGAAATCGGACCAAGCCATGTCGATACGCATTCCGCTGTCGCGGCCGGACATCACCCAGCGCGAGATGGACGCCGTTGCCGATGTCCTGGCTACCCCTACGCTCTCGATCGGGCCGAAGCTCGATGAGTTCGAGCTGGCGTGCGCCCGCCTGACCGGACGGCGTCACGCCATCGGCGTCGCGTCCGGCACGGCGGGGCTTCACTGCGCCATGATCGCCGCCAATATTCAGGCCGGCGACGAGGTCATCACCACGCCATTTTCTTTCGTTGCCTCGGCCAACTGCATTCTGTACGTCGGCGCCAAACCGGTCTTTGTCGATATTGATCCCAAAACGCTCAACATCGACGTGGACAAGGTCGCCGCCGCCATCACCCCGAACACCAGGGCGATCGTCGCCGTCGAGGTCTTCGGCAACCCCGCCGGCATGATCGAGCTCGAACAGCTCGCCCAGAGGCACGAACTGGCGCTGATCGAGGATTCGTGCGAAGGCCTCGGCGGGCGCGTGGGAAAGCGCGCCATCGGGTCGTTCGGCCGGGCCGGGGTCTTCGGCTTCTACCCCAACAAGCAGATCACCACCGGCGAAGGCGGGATGATCGTCACCGACGATGACAAGTTCGCCGCGATCTGCCAGGCGCTGCGCAACCAGGGTCGCGAAGGCATGTCGTGGCTGGCGCATGAACGCCTGGGGTACAACTATCGGCTCAGCGAGATCAACGCCGCCATCGGTCTGGCGCAGATGCAGCGGCTGGACGACATGCTGGAGGCGCGCCGGCGCGTCGCCCACCAGTACATCGAGCGGCTGATGACCAGCCGGTTCCTGATCCTGCCGACGGTGTACGACGACACGCTCATGAGCTGGTTCGTATTCGTGGTGCGGCTGAACGACCTGTTCGAGTCGGGCGACCGCGACGCCCTCATGACGGCCCTGCGGGCCGAAGGCATCGGGTGCAACAACTACTTCCCGCCGATCCATCTCCAGCCCTACATGGCCAGGCAGTTCGGCTTCGCGCCCGGCGACTTCCCCGTATGCGAGTACGTCGCCGCCCGCACGATCGCGCTGCCGTTCTTCAACCAGTTGGCGCCGCGGCAGATCGAGACGGTCTGCGATACGGTGGAACGCAACCTTGAGAAGATCCTGATGTCGAAAAAGGGACGGTTCTAACCGCTATTTCCAGCGGAAGTACCCCGAGCCGTGCTCCAGGGCGTAGGTCTCGTAGACCTTGGCGTCGGTGGAGGGGGCGTAGTAGGAATCCATGTACAACTTCAGGAGGGCCCGGCCCGTGGGAACCCATTGCACGTGGCCATCGCAGAACGCCACGTTCGTGCCGGCGGCGCCGTGGTTGTTGGTCTTGTCAGGCCAGTTGTTCCAGCCGCCGCCTGCGGCATCGTCGCCATCCATCAGCAGGGCGATATCGGTGCTTCGCTTCGCGCAGTTGCGGGTTGTCTTGACGACGTAGCCGACGCGCCGCCCGCCCACCACCGGCTGCTCGAATCGCCGGCCGTCGGGGAAGGTGATGTCGGTCCAGAACCAGGACCGGCATTCGAAACTGTGCCCGCCGGCGCTCGAAGCCGCGCCCATTTCGTCGTTGTTCCGCAGGTCGTCGATGCTGCGCACGACATTGCTCGTGCTGGCGCATATTGCGGTCTGGAACTGGGTCAGGTAGTGCGGGAAAAGGTGCCGCAGGTCATCCTCGTCGTTTTCACCTTTGGGGATGAAGATGCCCTCGCGGTTGTCCTGGGCATAGGTGAAGGCGGCCATGGTGAGCTGTCGCAAGTTCGACCCGCACTTGATGCGATTGGCTCGTTCGCGGGCTCGGGCGAGGACAGGAAGCAACACCGAAATCAGGATGGCGATGATCCCGATGACGACCAGCAGTTCGACCAGCGTAAAACCTCGCTGACACTTTCGCATGGCTGCCGCCTTCCTCCCCCAAACCGGGCCCGCGAAATGCAGAGCGGAGAACCGGTTATGAATGCGTCGGCCGCGACACGGCCTCTCCCGCGGCGGTTATTATACCGCAGGGCCATGCGTGTCAATTGTTTTCTTGCCGTGATGGCGTCGGGGCCATCCATCAATCCGGACGGCGGTTGGGATCCTCGACAGTCGGCTGCGAGTTGGGGGCCGGGTCCCACGGATCGATGGCCTTGATGGCCTGCGCCGGCATCTGTTTCTCGACGTGCATGTCGAGGAACAGGTAATTCGAGCCGGCGGCCAGGCCGTGGCGGTACTGTTCCACCAGGTAATCGAACTGCCCGATATCCATGTGATAGTCGACGTACTGCGATTTCTTCTCGCCCATGACAATGATGTCCGAGGGCGATACGCCGTAGGTCTTGAAATCGCGGATGTCGCGGGTCTGCAGATGCACGTTCAGCACATAGGAGTGGGTCGAGCGGGGGTGAATCTTGGGATCCGGGGCGTGGTTGCACACATCGTCATGCGCCTCGGTATCCTCTGGGCACACCATAACCTGGGTGCCCCACTGGTTCTTGCCCAGGATCATGCCAGGCCAGCGGTTCAGCACGCAGCCCACGCGCCCACCCATTCGGCCGACCCCGCCGTTGGGAGCATCGGGATCGATGCCCAGGGGCACCAGTTGTCCGCGGTTTTCTCGGGCATACATCGTGAGGGCCTGCCCGAGCTGGCGCAGGTTGGACCCGCAGGCCACGCTGCGCGCCGCCCGCTGCGCCTTGTTCAGCGCTGGCAGGAGGATAGAGATCAGAGCGGCGATGATGCCGATGACGACCAGCAGCTCGACCAACGTAAAAGCCTTGCGTTTCATAGTTTGCCTTCCCCCGTCCGGGTTGCCTGGCACCATGAGGTCCTTCCACAGGCATCCGAACGGAAATAGCTTTCCGCACCATTGCGGCAAGCGCACCACCCGGCACATCCTTGTGCCGCCATAACGCCGCAATGGCGCCTGGCACACTCTACTACGCCTTTGCCCCACTGTTGTTGTCGCCCAAGGCCGCCGTAGGTTGCGTGACGGGGCACGAATCTCGCGATAAGATCGCAGCATTGGTCGGCAATCGTGATATGCTTGGCCTTGCGCAAGTGGTTGTGCGGTTTCGATTTGCGTTCATGCCCCGGAGATTCTGATGTCGTGCTGCGATTTTTCGACAAATTCCATCGCCAGTTGGGTGGATCGGGCGGTTGAAACCACGCCGGTCTACGACCTGCACACGCACCTGTACCCGGCGGGGTTCGGGGCGTTCATGCTCTGGGGCATCGACGATCTGCTGACCTATCACTACCTGATCGCCGAGACGCTGCGGGTCAGCGAGCTGTCGTATGAGCAGTTCTGGGCGATGCCCAAGGCGAAGCAGGCCGAGCACATCTGGCAGAAGCTGTTCATCGAGCGCGCGCCGGTCAGCGAGTCGTGCCGCGGCGTATTGACGGTGTTGCACAAGCTGGGGATCGACGTTGGTGACAAAAACCTGAAAGGAATCCGCGGCTTTTTCGCCGGCAAGACGGCGGAGCAGTACACCGACCTGGTGTTCAGGGCGGCCAATGCCCACACCGTCGTGATGACCAACGATGCGCTGGACCCGGCGGAGCGCGAGATCTGGCTGACCAAGCCGGAGATCGACCCGCGGTTCAAAGCGGTGCTGCGGATCGACCCAGTGCTGCTGGGCTGGCCGAAGGTGGGCGATGCGCTGAAGGCGGCGGGGTACAGCGCCTCGGCCGACCTGGGCGCTGCCTCGATGAAGGAGATTCGGCGATTCCTGAGCGAGTGGATCGACAGGATGGGGGCGCTGTATGTCGCAGTGTCGCTGACGCCGGACTGGCGGTATCCCGACGACACCCCGGCGACGAAAGTGATCGACGAGGCGGTGCTGCCGGTGGCGCGGGAGAAGGGTATTCCGTTCGCCATGATGATCGGCGTGCGGCGCGGGGTGAACCCAGCGCTGCGGATGGCGGGCGACTCGATCGGCAAGAGCGACATCCAGAGCCTGGACCGGCTGCTGTCCGGGCACCAGGGCAACAAGTTCATGGTGACGATGCTCTCGCGCGAGAACCAGCACGAGCTGGCCGTGACGGCGAGAAAGCACCGGAACATGATGCTGTTCGGGTGCTGGTGGTTCCTGAACAATCCATCGCTGATCGAGGAGATGACGCGGATGCGGATGGAACTGCTGGGCGAGAGCTTCATCCCCCAGCACAGCGACGCCCGCGTGCTGGACCAGATCGTGTACAAGTGGGAGCACAGCCGGGAGATCATCGCAAAGGTGATGAAGGACAAGTTTGCCGACCTGGCCGGGACGGGATGGGATGTGACCGAGGATGAGGTTCGCCGGACAGCGCAGCGGTACTTGAGCGGGAACTTCGAGGAGTTTCTCGGCGCAACGTTGAGGTAGCCGGTGGCGTCGTTTTTCATGGAGGTAGAAGACGGGCTTGGTTTCGTCACCGGGGGTGAATTCGCGCATGCCAGCGCGGCGGAAGAGGGGGTGGAAGCGGGACATGTGGGCGAGGGCTTCGGTGTAGCGGGCGGGGTTGTGGGCGATGCACCAGCGGGCCAGCAGCGTTCCAAGGCCGAGGGAGCGGAATCGGGGGTGGATGATGATGCGCGAGATGGTGCGGATACTCTGGTTCACAAACAGGTGGCGGGTGGCGCTGGGGAGGCGGGCGAGGTCCAGCGCACGGTCGCGGATGGCGAGGTTGAGGGTGGGGCAGGAGAGGATGGCGATGGCGATGGCAGGGTGACCGGGAGCCGCTCGGATGGGTTCGTTTTGCGCCGGCGCGAGGCGGATGGTCCAGATGGCGGCGAGGGTGGCGGGGCGGTTGGGGAGGTAATGAAAGCGGGCGAGGCTGGTGTAATCGGCGATGCAACCTCTGGCGATATAAATGGTTCCATCGCTGGCGGACAAGGATGGATGCCGAAGGATGAAGGGTGAGATGGGGGTGGGCATGGCGATCTCCAGTTGGGTTCGCTTGGGTTCGTTCTCAGCCACGCGGGAATTCGTACTGATTGAAGTCGCAATGGATGACGATGTCGGGGGCGAGGCAGTCGAGCAGGTCATCGTGGGCGGTGGCGACGATGGCGGACAGGTGTCCGTGGGCAGAGATGGCCTTGCGGAGCGTTCGGGCGACAATGCGGGCGGTAAGGCGGTCGAGGGGCGAAGTGAACTCGTCGCAAGCGAGTATGCGATGGCCGGGTGGTTCAGGACAAGATGACGCGGGAGGTGCCGACCCGGCCAAGGCCAATGCCAGGCGCAGGCGCCATTGCTGGCCAGTGGAGAGCTTTGCGGGTGGCAGCAGGAAGGCGTGGGCCTCGGCCAGGCCAACGCGGGAGAGCCATTGGAGGGAACCGGCGATGGGCAGGGGGTCGAACAGGTCGATGACGGGGCGGTTGGGGAGGCGCAGGCGATTGAGATCAAGCCACTGGACCGGGGAGCAGGATCGGCGTAAGCGTTGCAAGAGGCGGGACTTGCCGGAGCCGGATGGGCCAGCAATCAGGACGATTTGCCGCGGCTTGGGCAGGGGAGGCAAAGGGGGCCGAGGGGGCAGCTTGGGGTGCACCGGGAGTCGAAAGCAGCGTGCGATGAACCGGGTGCGGAGTGATGATGGGGTGGCGGAGTTCATGGTCTGGCCTATCGGATGTTTGTGAGCGGGGGTGTCTACAGGCAATAGCGGGTGCGGGCGTCGGTCCATGCCTGGACGAAGGCAAGAATGGAGTTGATTTCGGATTTGGATCGATCGAATTCACGGGCGAGGGCCCTGATGCTGACGCCGGCGAGATAATGGGCGAGGCCGATCTGGCGATAGGTTTCAGAGAGGCCCTGGGCACCGAGGGCGAGCGCAGCGACGACAGGAAGCCGCAAGTTGTTTTCTATACGCTGGATGCGGCGGTACACGGCCCCGACGCTGAGGCCAGTCTGGGCGGCGATGTCGCGGTAGCTGCAATGGCTGGCCTGGTGGAGCAGAATGAGGTGCCGTTCGACAGGCGGGAGAAGTTGCAGGATGGCCTGGGTTATCTCATGTAAGCCACTTTCAGGAAATGGTTTGCGTGTTGAGAAGTTCTTGAGCGATTCCGGGGCAAGGCAGGCGACGTTGGACATGAGGGCCCTCCTGGGGTGGTGTTGAAGCTGTCCTTTCGCTTTGTTTAATACCGATCAAACGAGCGGCAGTATTAAACCGTCGTGTTAGGTATTTGTCAAGTAAATTCTGATGGGCTTTGGGGTGGAGTATTTCGGGGGTGGTGGCCGATGCTTGGTTGAGGTTGGTCGGCGTGGAATGGTGTTCGCGGATGTCTCCGTAATCGGTGAAGGACATGCCCAACATCCTGGTGATTGACGACTCGCAGAGCGCAAGGGATTGCCTGTGTCGGCTGTTGCAGAGTGCGGGATACAGGACGATCCTGGCTGACAACGTGTGGCAGGGTCTGGGCGTGGTGGAGACGACGCAGGTGGACCTGGTGGTGCTGGATCTGGACTTGCCGGTGATGGGCGGGCAGGATTTCCTGGATGATCTACAGGGAGACAAGCGGTTTCGGCGGTTGGCGGTGGTGGCGATGAGCGGGTTGAAGTCGCGGCCGGAAATGTGGGCGATGTATCCGAACAATCTGCGGGCGTGGCTGAGGAAGGCGGAATTCGACGGGGAGGAACTGCTGGAGGTGATCCGGAAGAACCTGCCAGCGGAGAGCAGGCGGGTGGCGGTGAGGGATCACGGCAGGGCGGTGGTCAGTGGGGCGGCTTGAAAATGGGGGGGGGTTGCACTAGCATTATCCGATCACGCCGAGTGTTGCGCGTGCAACACGCGAGGCGTGAGCCATGACCGGCGAGCTGGCTTCGGCTGGCCGCCTGGTGTCTCAGGAGCTGTGATGCCGATTCCGCAGGAACAGAAGAGCCAGATTGTCCAGGATTACAGGTTGCATGAGAAGGACACGGGTTCGCCCGAAGTTCAGATCGCGCTGTTGACCAAGCGGATCACGGAGTTGACCGAGCACCTGAAGACGCACAAGAAGGACCATTCTTCGCGTCGCGGGCTGCTGAAGATGGTCGGCAAGCGAAACAGCCTGCTGAAGTATCTGACTCACGAAGATCGAGCCCGTTACGTGCAGGTGATTCAGCGACTTGGATTGCGCAAGTAGTCCGGGTTTCTTTTTTGCGCCTGCCTGAAGCTGGGAAAGATGGCGCCGGCGGGCAATCGGGTCCGGCCGGCGCGTGACGTATGTCAAGGGGCCCCCGGCGATGCGATGCGCGGCCAAGAGCCTCTGCCGCGCGGAAGCAAGCGCCCTGAGCCTTGCCACAGATGCACACACCCGCACATGGAGATCAAGCCTGAAGGAGAAATGCGGAAGGGTGAGCGGTTATCCTTGTTCGCTGTTCCTTCAGTTGTTGATCCGGCCGTGTTCGGATCTGTCCATCTGTGGCCAAACGAATGAAAAGACCTATCCCCAGAGGCCACAAGAGGATGATTCTCCATGCAGACAATTCGAGTGGAACGCCAGATCGGCGGCAAGACGCTGAGTATTGAGACAGGCGGGCTTGCGAAGCTAGCGCACGGTTCGGCAACGGTGCAGTACGGCGACACGGTGGTTTTTGGGGCGGTGGTGCGGGCGAATCCGCGCGAGGGGATCGACTTTTTCCCATTGCAGGTGGATTACCGCGAGCGGCGGGCGGCGGCGGGCAAGTTTCCCGGCGGGTTCATGAAGCGTGAGGGCCGGCCGACGACGAGGGAAATCCTGACGGCGCGTCTGGTGGACCGGCCGCTGCGGCCGCTGTTTCCGAAGGGGTTCATGGACGAGGTTCAGATTTACCTGAACGTGCTGGCGGCGGACCAGCAGAACGACCCGGACGTGCTGTCGGGGATCGCCGCGTCGGCGGCGGTGGCGATCAGCGATATTCCGTTCCTGCACCCGACAGCGCACGTACGGGTGGGGCGCGTGGAGGGGCAGTTGGTGCTCAATCCGACGACGGAACAGCTTGAGAGCAGCGACCTGGACCTGGTGGTGGCGGGGACGAAGCATTTTGTGAACATGATCGAGGTGGGCGCGCGCGAGGTGCCTGAGGAGGCGGTGGCGGACGCAATCGAGTTCGGGCACAAGGCAGTGGTCGAGATCGTGGGGATGATCGAGGAGCTTCAGCAGAGGGCCGGTCGGCCGAAGGTCGGTGAGATCAAGGAGCCGGACGCGGCGCTGGTTGCGGAGGTTCGCAGGCTGGCGACGGACCGGATTCGCGAGGTGAAAGGCAAGCCGGGCAAGCAGGACCGCGCGGAGGCGGTGAAGCAGGTGATGGACGAGGTGATCGCGCAGGTTGCGCCGGCGGTGACCGATCCGGCGGCGCCGTACATGCAGATCCTGGCAGCGCGCGACAAGCAGCGGCAGGTTCGGTCGATCTTCGTCGAGATCGAGGAGCAGGTGACGCGGCAGGCGATCCTGGAAGGGGTTCGGCCGGACGGGCGCAGCTATACCGACATCCGGCCGATCACGTGCGAGGTGGCGGTGCTGCCGCGTGTTCACGGGTCGGCGGTGTTCACGCGGGGCGAGACGCAGTCGCTGTGCACGGTGACGCTGGGGACGAGTTCGGATGAGCAACTCGTGGACGGGCTGACGGAGGAATACAACCAGAAGTTCATGCTGCACTATTACTTCCCCAGCTACAGCGTGGGCGAAGTGAGGCCGATCCGCGGTCCGG